>JACNKR010000008.1 GCA_014381925.1 Fidelibacterota bacterium
GTGGAATACGAAAAAAGTCGTATTATTACCACTTGAAAGAATGCGAATTTAGATTTAATTATAGGCATGACAATATCTATCATATTTTATTAAAAATCTTTCTAAAAAACCCTCTTAACTAGTCTTGACCCAAATAAAATAAATGAATACTAAACAAATTCTAACAATTATTATTCCTGTTTATAATGAAGCAAAATTTATTGAAGAATTATACTCTAGAGTGATTCGTGTTAAGCTCCCATCAAAATTATCAAAAGAGGTAATCATTATTGATGATAATTCAAATGATGGCACCAATGAAATAATTAACAAATTTTCAAATAATAATACAATGATTATAAAGAAAAAAAAGAATAGTGGCAAGGGTGCATGCATCAAGTTAGGTTTAGAGAAAGCATCAGGAAATATTATTTTAATCCAAGATGCGGATTTAGAATATGATCCGGAGGAATATCCAAAGTTACTTGCTCCAATTATTAATGGTGAAGCAGATGTGGTTTATGGTTCACGATTCAAGGGGGGAGAAGCACATCGTATCTTATATTATTGGCATTCTTTTGGTAATAAAATACTAACCTTATTTTCAAATATATTAACAAATTTGAATTTGTCAGATATGGAATGTTGTTATAAAGTATTCCGAAAAGAAATTATACAAAATATTAATTTAATTGAGAACCGGTTTGGATTTGAACCGGAAATAACTGCAAAAATTGCGAAATTATCAAAAAGGGGTAAATGTCGGATTTTTGAAGTAGGAGTTTCATATTCAGGCAGAACCTATGAGGAAGGGAAAAAAATTAACTGGACTGATGGCGTGTCTGCTCTGAAATGTATCTTGAAATATAATTTATTGGATTCTTAATTAATAATATCTGTGTTTAAATTCAAACTTGAAAATCCGATTGGGAATTTATATCCTTTTTCCGGCGCTATTTTTGTTACCCTTATTGCATTTTTCATATCCCAACCTTAAGCCAATAATGATATTTATATGCAGATGTTAGCCATTGATGGAATTCTATCCGATTTTTATTTTTCAGGGGTAGGTGGACCTCCCATCGGAATTGCGATGGTAGCTTCATTCCTTAAGTTCTGTAGCGTAGATCCATTGATTACTTTTTATTGGATAAAACCATTAATTGTCGCTTTATGTTTTATTATAAATTTCTAATTTTCTTGTATTTTATAATTCTTTAGAATAATTACGAGTAAAGGAAATGGATATGTATATAAATTTGGGGATTTATAAGAATAATATCAATCCACTATTAGGGCTTTAATAATGAAAAAAGATAAATTTGCGGAATTGGGTTTTGACTCAAGCAATAGGGTGATAAGAGAAATTCAATTAACCTTTTTCCTTACTTTGCAATACGGTGCATAAATATACTAGAGCATATAATTTGTTAAAATCACAAATCATTACTGTGTACATTAATAAATTATATATTTCCATCTTTTTATTTTTGATTGTCTTTTTATTTAGTTGGTGGTCTAACCCTACATTGATGCCTAAAATCAATTTGGGTGATACGCCTGGCTATTTAAGTGTTGCAAAATTATTTTCAGCTAAACAGACTGAAATCAGGCCATTTTTTTTCCCATTAATTATCAGGATATGTATGAATATTTCTGAATTACACTGGGAAAGACTTCTATCAATATTTCAAATTTCATTACATTCAATAATCTGTGTTGCTATTTTTCATTTTTATTCCAAGCATAATTTTAATTGTATTATATCAATTATTCTCACACTACTTATCGGATTTAATCCAAGCCTAATCTATTGGTCGACATATTTAATGCCTGATTTTTTACTTGCTATTTTGACAACATTAGCATGGATCTTTTTTGTGAATTTCATTTACCAATTTGACAGGAATAATAAGATTAATAATTTCTTAGTATTTTCAGGAATATTTTGTGGATTAGCTATTGTAACAAAACCAATCTCTATGCTGAGCATTGTTCCATTTTTATTTACTTTTATAATTATTTCGAAAAGTTCCTTAAATATGCTTAAGGCTATAACATTGATTATAATAATTAATTTTTCATTTCACGTATCATGGGAAAAATATAAAGAGTATTATAATCCCACTTCAACTTTTGAACTTCTTGATTTTATTGAATATTCAGTGAATATGACTGCAATAAGGGGGGGATTGGTCGATTATGGATTTGGCACACCATTATATAATGAAATTAAGAAAAAGGCATTGTTAGAGAGTGCAAGAGAATTTAGAATAAAATTTTCATATACAATGGATAGTAATCCAGAATATTGGAAATTCAATAAGTCATTATCCTGGGAGATTAAAAATGATAAAGAATTTGCTAAAAAAATCCTTTTTAATGCTCCATTAAAGTTATTCATCTGCTCAATATCAAATTGGCATGCATTTTTTACGAAACGCTGTTTTGGTCCAGGTGAGGGTTCATTCCCTTATATGCCTGAAATAATCAGAAATTTTTATACAGTTGGTTATGCATTGCTTTACAGACCGAGTTTGGCAATAATGTTATTAATTTCATTTATAATTTTATGGAGAAAACACTTTTTTATCCTTTTAATCTCATCCGGTGGTATATTATTATATGCCAGCCTATCCATTGCTTTATTAACTCCACATGGGGGAGAATTCCCTAGATATAGAGTCTGGATAGAATATATTATGTGGTTTTGTGCACTTTTCCCAATAGGCTATTTAATTGGAAATGTAATAAACAGATTAAAAAAGTTATAAATGAAAATTTCAATAATTATTCCTATATATAATGAGCAGGATTCTATTAAACCACTGATTAATAGTATATCCATTTTGATGGATAATGAAAAGGAAAAAAAATGGGAAATACTATTTGTAGATGATGGATCAAAAGATAAAACATTGGAAATATTACAAAATGAGATTGTAAAGCTAGCTAATGCTAAAATAATTCAACTACAGAGAAATTATGGCCAAACTGCTGCTATTTCCGCTGGAATAGATAATTCAAAAGGAAATATACTGGTAACTATGGATGCAGATTTACAAAATGATCCTTCTGATATTCCAAAGCTAATTAAAAAATTAGATTATGGTTATGATGTAGTAAGTGGATGGAGAGAAAAAAGAAAAGATAGATATTTTACACGCATTCTTCCATCGAAAATTGCAAATTGGATTATTTCAAAAATTAGTGGTGTCACTCTCCATGACTATGGATGTACTTTAAAGGCTTATAAAAAAACTACTTTAAAAAATGTAAAACTTTATGGTGAAATGCATAGGTTTATTCCTATATATATTACCTGGCAAGGTGGCAAAGTAACAGAAATACCTATTAGACATCATGCGAGAAAATTTGGAAAATCAAAATATGGTTTGATGAGAACCTTCTCAGTTATTGCAGACTTGATTTTTCTAAAATATATGGAAAAACATTTTACACACCCAATTCATCTGTTTGGTGGTATATCTTTATTAAATTTTGGACTTTCAATAATTTCTTTTTTATTAATGTCATATTTTAAATTCTGGGGTAGTAAATCATTCATCCAAACACCTCTGCCTCAGTTGGTTATTCTTTTTGCTATGATTGGAATACTGAGTATGTTTATGGGGTTTTTAGCAGAAATACTTATGCGTACATATTATGAATCTCAAGATAAGAAGTCTTATCAGGTCAGAGAAACGACGGAAAATATAGCATCATAATATGTGTGGTATTTACGGCTTTGTAAGTAACGAACCCCTTCCCGCTAAAACGAATAAATTACGTATCATGGGTAATAAATTAAAACACCGTGGTCCGGATCAGGAGGGGGAGTATATTGATAGTGAAATAGCAATGGGAATTCAACGTTTATCTATTCTCGACCCGGACCTAGGAAGTCAACCCATATTTAGCAATAATAAATTATTGGTAATTGTTCACAACGGGGAGATTTATAACTATAAATCCCTGCGAAATAAACTTGAATCTAAGGGCTATAATTTTAAAACCAACACAGACACTGAGGTTATTGTAAATATGTACCAGGATAAAGGTGCTAAATGTCTGAAAGATCTGAATGGTATGTTTGCATTTGCAATTTATAATATTGAAAATAAAGAGTTATTTATCGCCAGAGATCGATTTGGAATTAAACCATTATATTATTTTAAAGATAAAAATAAATTTATTTTTTCATCAGAGCTAAAAGGAATTCAAACCTGTAAAGACATTGAGTTGGACTTATCTTTTGAAGCGATTGATTTGTATCTCTCCATGGAGTATGTACCTGCACCCTTTACCATTTATAAAAACATTTTCAAACTAGAACAAGGGCATTATCTACATTCACAAAATGGTTCATTCAAGAAAGAAAAATGGTATGAATTATCCTATCAACCCAAATTCAATTTATCTAATGAAAATGATTATTTAGAAAAATTAGACTATCTTATTAAGGAGTCTGTACAATTACGTACTATCAGTGATGTGCCCTTAGGGGCATTTTTAAGTGGTGGGATAGATTCTAGTATTATTACGTCCTATCTTTGTAGTAATAATAATAATTTGAATACCTTCAGCATTGGTTTCGAAGATGAGTCGTTCGATGAAAGTAAGTATTCAAGAACTGTTTCGCAACATTTAAAAACAAATCATCATGAAGAAATTTTCTCTGCTGACCGCATGGCAGAAATGTTACCATCTATCTGGGATATGATGGACGAACCTTTCGCTGATACATCTTTGATACCAACTTATCTTTTATCAAGTTTTACAAAGCAGTTTGTTACCGTTTCCATTAGCGGTGATGGAGGGGATGAAGTCTTTGCAGGATATCCTACCTATTTTGCCCATAAAATAGCTAAATGGATCCCATCGTGGTCGGTACAATCCCTTCAATACGTCTCTACATTTTTACCTGTAAGCTTTGATAATATCAGTTTTGATTTTAAGGTTAAGCAATTTTGTAAAGGATTATCATACACGGATTATCTTCGTCATCAATATTGGTTGGGTTCATTCAATCATAAACAAAAAGAAACATTATATAATCCCCTTTTTCGAGATGGGGTAAATCGTAGTAATGGGCTGGATCAATTACTTTCAACTCATATGTCAAATAATGATACCGAAAATAACTGGGAAAAACATTTGTACCAGGATATGCGGTTTTATCTTCAGGATAATATGTTGGTAAAAGTAGATAGAAGCAGTATGGCTCATTCTCTGGAAGTGCGTGTACCTTATCTTGATCATAATATTGTTGAATTTATGGCACGAGTACCGTCTAGATTAAAATACAAAGGATTTGAATCAAAATATCTATTGAAGAAACTTGCCAGAAAATATTTACCGGACGAAATAGTGGATCGACCCAAAAAGGGGTTTGGAATACCCATTGCAAAATGGTTTTGTGGACCATTAAAAAAAGAAATTAATGAAATAATCACTGACCCAAATTCATTTATCAATACATATTTTAACCAAAATATTACTTCTCGATTATTGGATGATCATTTAACTCAAAAGTCAGATAACCGGAAATTATTATGGACATTATTTGTATTAGAAAATTGGATAAAGAACAATAATTTTATGGGGTCTAATTAGATTGGCATCGGAAGATCGTTTTGGGTATGAGTGGAGGAAATATTCAACAATATTGCCTGAATATGAAAAACAATTTCAAAACTGGATTACACCATTTAAACCTAAAGATTTTAATGGATATGATATATTGGATGCAGGATGCGGGATGGGAAGAAATACTTATTTTGCTTTAAAATATGGAGCAAAGTCTGTGATGGGAATTGACAATGATGAGGGCTCAGTATCTGCAGCACAGGAGAATGTTGCTGAATTTAAGAATGCTTTAATAAATCTGAAAAGTATTTATGAATTGGATTATAAAGATGAATTTGATTTAGTAATTTCCATTGGAGTAATTCATCATCTTGAATATCCAGAACTTGCAATAAAAAAATTGATTGGTGCCCTCCGACCTGGTGGAGTAATTCTAATCTGGGTATATAGTCTTGAAGGTAATGAGTGGATTGAAAAACTTGTTTCACCCATAAGAAAAAAAATAACATCTAAACTTCCAATTTCATTTTTACATCATCTTACTTATGTATTATCGATCCCCTTTTTTATTTATTTGAAAATATTTAACACTCAAAATAAGTATTACCAACAAATATCTCAATTCTCTTTTAACCATTTGCATAGTATTATATTTGATCAATTACTTCCTGAGATTGCGCATTATTGGACAAAAAAAGAGGCTTGCTCATTGTTGAAACAAAGTGATTTAAGGGAAATATCAATTCATAAACCACCCAATGGAATGGGATGGACTGTTATTGGAAAAAAGGGGATTAATTGATTTTTGATATAAAGAGACTAAATCTTGGTTGTGGAAAGTTTATTAAGAATGGATATATTAACCTGGATATAGATAAAGAATCTAATGCTGACATTATTCATGATTTGGAAATTTATCCCTGGCCTTTACCAAGCAACCATTTTGAAATTATTGAAATGGACCATATACTTGAGCATTTAACTGATATAAGACAATCTTTTAAAGAAATAGATCGGTTACTAATTAAGGGTGGTCAGGCGATTATCAAAGTACCCCATTTTTCCAGGGGGTTCACCCACTGGGACCACAAACATGGATTTGATGTGAGTTTTCCATTATATTTTCAAAATGAAATAAGTGGAGGTTTCCATAATTTATCCTTAAAACATATTGATACAAGACTGATTTGGTTTGGCCAACCAGAATTCAAAAAGAATTATTTGAACAGGTTTTCTTTTTACTCAGGAAAGATTTTAGGTGGCATATTTGATTTTATAGGCAATATAAATCACTATTTTACATCAAGAATATTATGCTTTTGGGTAGGCGGATATGATGAAATTAAATTTGTTTTTAAGAAGAAATAAAAAAAGTTGAATATTAATAGAAATCATTTTATTTTTGGATTTATTATAATCCTAATTTTGTTTTGTGGATTAAAAATATCAGAAGATTATGGAATTAGTGTAGATGAAGATGCACGTAGAAATGGTGGCAGATCATTTGTAAAATACATTGCTGAGGGAATAGGTATAGACCATCCAAGTTTTAAATATATTCCAAAAGTTAAAGAATATAATAATGCTTGGATGGCACCTTATGGTATGATTTTTGAAATTCCTGCAACTTTGTTGGAGCATATTTTTGGTATAGATGAAAAAAGTAATATATTTCTTTTTCGTCACAAATTAACTTTCATTATCCATTTTATAGGAATCATAGTTTTTTTCCTTTTTGCAAAGGAAATTTTTGGTTCCAATAGAAAAGCTCTTTTTGCATCATTGGTTTATTGCCTTCACCCAAGGATATTTGGACATAGTTTTTTTAACCCAAAGGATATAATATTTCTATCAACTGTTTCAATGAGTTTATATCCATCAATTAAATTCTTAAAAACAGATTCTAAAAAATGGATGATATATACCGGAATATTTTTGGGTTTAGCTATGTCCGTGCGACTTGTTGGCATATATCTTCCATTTCTTGTATTATTATTTTATGGAGGGATAATAATCAATAAACCTCATTTAAGTTTTTCTGCTTTCAGAGATTATTTTTGTAAATCAGCAGTTATAGTATTATTGTCATTGACTGTATTATATATACTCACTCCATATTATTGGACCAATCCGATATTATCATTTATTGAAACATTTTCTATAGCTAAAAATTTTCCCTGGAATGGAAATAATTATTTTCTTGGTAGTTATATTAACGCGACTCATCAAAATTCCTGGTATTACTTACCATTTTGGTTTGCTATTACTACACCAATTTCTTTTCTGGTTTTATTCATATTTGGAAATTTTATTGTTATTTATAGATTATCAAAATCAGTATATAAATACAAGTATATTCTATTCTGTATTTTAGGAATTATAATTCCTTTTTCAATTTTAATCATTTTGAGTTCAACACTATATGATGGATGGAGACACTTTTTCTTTACCTATCCATTTTCTACAATAATTATTTCATTTGGTATGTTCCAACTGATGTCATTTCTTAAACTATATTATTCTCAAAACTATCAATTAATTATGAGGATACTATTAATTTGTATTTTTAGCGGCCCAGCATATTCAATTATCAAATTGCATCCCTATCAGCAGGTGTATTTCAATGCACTGGTAGGGAAAGATCCCATGAGAAATTTTGAAGGTGATTATTGGGGGACTACTTACCGAAGAGGATTTGAGTGGATAAGTGAGAATACAACTGAAGATACAGTTAGAATTTGGTTAGGTAGTGGTTTTGGTAAAGGGATTGGCATAACCTGGAAAAATATTTGGTTTATTGAAAAAGAAAAAAGAAGAAAAATAATTATAGTTGATCTCATAGAATCAAAGAGGTTAAATATTAATGGTCAAAATATAATGGATGCTGATTATTATATTACGAACTTTCGTGGGTCACAGGATGATTACTATGGAAGGAGCAAATTGAGACTTTATCCCTTCGAAAACGAGGTGTATTCAATTAATAAAGGCGGGATGAAAATATTAGGTATTTATAAGCTCTGAATTTTAAAAAGTATATAACAAGTTATTCCATTTTCTTTTTACCTACTTCTTGGGAGGAATTAATTATTATTTAAGGGTCAAGACTAGTTAAGCACATGAAAAACATTGTAAGTTACTGTAATGATAAGG
>JACNKR010000051.1 GCA_014381925.1 Fidelibacterota bacterium
TTTTTCAACCTCGGAGAGGTGACCTATTAATAACACACATTATACTAAAAAACCATGAACTCCGTAGGAGTGGTCTATTAGTCCGCTCCGATGGAGCTAATTTTTTATTTAATTGAAGTATTACGAATAGTTTACTCCTCTGGAGTATAAAAACTTACAATAATAAATTATGAATTTTGAGTTATTAATTATGAATTAAAGAACCGATACAAAACCAGCCTTGACTTTATTAATCACATGGTTTTTTTCAACCTCAGAGAGGTGACCTATTAATAACACACATTATACTAAAAAACCATGAACTCCGTAGGAGTGGTCTATTAGTCCGCTCCGATGGAGCTAATTTTTTATTTAATTGAAGTATTACGAATAGTTTACTCCTCTGGAGTATGAAAACTTACATTTATGAGTTATGAGTTAAATTATCAATTTTAAATATGTAGGTGGTAAATCTATTTTGTAGTGGCGACGGTTACAACTCTGCCAAATTAATCTTCCTAAAAAAATCTCTGCTACTAACTTACCTAAAGAATTTACTTAAAAATCGTTGTCTTTTTTTTCAAAAGTCGCATTACAACATAAAAGATAATTATAATTAATAATGATAATTTAGATGAGTAACCCACATTCCAATTCTCTAAGTACAACCAATTATTAATATTTATTAATACAATAAATAAAATAATCATTGCAGAGAATGAAGTATATTCTCGTTTTATAATATTTTTAAAATTAATTGATTGAGCATTTTTTTTGTAATTCTTAAATGAAGGTATAAATGCAGAAACTCCCTCTGCCCAATCTGTATATTCATTACCAAATTTCCCTCTTAAAAATTCTTCTTCTGCAATCATAATTCGTTCATAATATAACCAATACATTAATGAAAATATAATGTGTACCCATAAAATTGGAATTAATAAAAACATTCCGAGCCACATAAAATAATTTCCTAAATACAATGGATGACGAAGAATACTATAGATTCCCAGTTTATTTATGGACCCTGCCTTTTGCTTTTTTGTATTTCGGCCAGAAGTATCCATAGGGACTTTTGCAACGGTGATAATTCTAATTAATTGCCCTAACAATGAAACTAAAAAACAAATAATTAACCATGTATCATTTTGAAATAGATGAATAGATTTTACATCTTGAATTAATCCAATATAATAGAGAATAAATAAAACAACAGGTAAATAACTTCTATGTTTAAATAACCAATTTCCTGTTTTAATTTGCTCTTCAATTAATGCCATCGTTAATTTAAATCCTCACTTTTTATTTGGTGGTCAATATCCATTTTTTTAAGCCATGTTAATTGTTTTTTTGCATATTGCCATGTTTTGGTAGAAATTAATTCAATGGCCTCGTCTTTTGAAATATCACCGTTTAAATATTCTATAATCTGTTTATATCCTACACTTTGCAATGGATGTGCAGTTCTTGTCATTTCAGAATTAATCAAATTTTCAACTTCCTCTACCCAGCCATCATAAACCATTGATAAAACTCTATTATGAATTTTGTTTCTTAAAACAGCTCTATCAATAGTCATTTCAATTAAATAATATGTTGATCTTTCTTTTGCATCTCTTTTCATCTGATTATCAAATACTATACTCGGTGCTTTCCCTGTAATTTCATAAATCTCAAATGCTCTCACTAATTTTTTATGGTCATTAATACTAATTTTTTTTGCATATTCAGGATCAATAATTGATAATTTTTCTAATAATTGTTTACTCTCCCCACAATAAATCATATCTTCGTATTTTTGTCTAATTTTAAAATTACTATCTGCATTATTGATAATCCCATAACACAATGAATTCACATATAGCATTGTACCACCGGCTATTATTGGTTTCTTATTTTTATTTTGAAGATAAACAATTCTTTCTTTAATTAAATTTATATATTTACCCGCAGAAATAATTTCGTCTGGATTTATACAATTAATTAAGTGATGCGGGATTTTGTTTAATTCAGATGTAGATGGTTGAGCCGTTCCAATAATAAATCCATTATATATTTGCCTAGAATCTACTGATATTATTTCACCATTAATCTCTTTAGCCAAGCTGATTGCAAATTTAGTTTTTCCAACTCCAGTTGGTCCAACAATTATAGGTATTCTATTTCCAATATTTGAAATTAATTCAGAAAAGTTTACCACGATCTCTCAAATCGTTTGTCCAATTCTTCTATTCCTAAATTAACAATTATCGGCCGGCCATGCGGACAATAATATGGATGTTCAGTATGAAATAATTGGTCAATTAGTACTTTCATTTCTGGTGGATTTAAAGAATCTCCAGCCTTAATTGCAGCTTTACAAGAATAAGTTGCTGCGATTAAATCTAAAACCTCAGACTTCATATATTCATGCTCACAATAGAATTCTAATACTTCTCTAATAACTTTTTCTTCAACCCCTTGCGAAATATCTGAAGGAACTCCTTCTACAATTATCGTATTTTCGCCAAATTCCCTCATTTGAAAACCAATTTTTTCTAAATAAGAAACTATTTCAGGAAATCGAGCATATTCTTCTGGTTGAAATTTTATAGTAACAGGGAATAATAACGCCTGTGAGGAAAAACCTTTACCAGACATTGCCAAGACTGCTTTTTCAAATAATACGCGTTCATGAGCAACATGTTGGTCAATTATAATTAAACCACCTTTAATCTCAGTTAAAATATACTTATTATGGATTTGCCAAAAAGTTTCTCCAACAATGGGTAATTCTTTTTCACCTGATGCCGAAATTTGATTTACGCGTTCTATAAAATTTTGTTGAGTACCTGGTGCAATATCAAAATCATTTCCATCTTTTTGATGTGGAGGAACTTCATCGGGAATAAATGATGGTTCTGCTGGTTTAAATTTTAACCAATCAGTTTCTTTAGATCTTCCTGCATATTTATTAAAATTACTTGAAAATTGTAAATCAGGAATTACACTTAAAATATCTTTCATCACCAAAGAAACCGCTGCTTTTATCACATGATAAACACGCCATTCATCTTGAAATCGAACTTCAAGTTTAGCGGGATGTACATTTACATCAATTCCATCTTGAGGCATTTCAATATTAACCAAAAAGAATGGGAATTCACCTCGAGCAAGTACAGTTTTATATGAACTCATCACAGCCGAATTTAACAATTTATCTTGAATTGCCCGTCCATTTAAGAATATAAATTGTTCGCCTCTTCGTTTCTTAACTAAATTTAAATTACCAACAAATCCAGAAACGTTATAACGACCTTTTGTATAACGGATTGGGAGAACATTATTTTTATACGATTTTCCCATTACAGAAATAATGCGTTCTTCTAAACTTTCAGAAGTAAGTCGTTTTTTTTCTTCACCATTTTGATTATATGTAAATCCGATTTCTGGGTACCCTAACATATATTTTCGTACCATTTGATAAATATGTCGGGCTTCTACTTCTTTTTTCTTTAAGAACTTTTTTCTTGCAGGCACATTATAAAAAATATCTCTTACTTGAAAAGTTGTTCCTTGAGGTCGAGGAGCTGGTCTCGTAAATTGAACTTCACCTCCAGAAATTTTGCTTTCATTTCCTTGAAGATTATTATTTGCAGTCCGAATAAAAACTTCGCTAATTGAAGCAATACTCGGTAAAGCCTCACCTCTGAACCCCATTGATGTAACTTTTAATAAATCATCAATTGATTTTATTTTACTTGTAGCATGTCTTTGAAAAGAGATTTCAAGCTCTCTCGAATTCATTCCACAGCCATCATCATCAATTTGAATAAGTTTATGACCACCATCTTCAATACTAATATCAATATTTTCTGCACCTGCATCAATCGCATTTTCAATTAGTTCTTTTACAATAGAAGCGGGTCTTTCTACAACTTCTCCGGCAGCAATTTGATCAACTAAATTAGGAGGTAATAATTGAATTTTTGATGATATTTCAGTTGAAATACTAATCGTTACTCCGCATTTAAAATTGACTCAACTTGTAAACGAATAGCAATTAATTTTTCTTTTCCATTTTCAATTAATTTATTACCCTTATTTGTCAACTCATTTATAAAGTGAGTATCTTCAATATCTTTTAAATTAATTTTTACATTTAAAAATGCTCCTCTTGCTCCAGCCATTAATGCTTCACCTGCAACACCTGCATCTGTAATTGAATTTGGATTCCCTTCTTTTGCAGATTGAAATGCTAAATCAAGACCTAAAATACATTTTTCTAATATTTGAAAAGGAATCATCGTTGCAGTTTTAGTTGCTTTTTGAATTGCACTATTTCGTTCTAACTTTTGTTCATCTGTTTTTTTAGGCAATCTAAATGCTTCCATTACAACATTAAATGAATCTGTGTCTTTATCAATTAATTGAAGTAAATCTTTTTTTAATTCTTGAGCATTGACGGCAAGTGAATTCATAGCATTATATTTCTGTTCAAAACCCTTTTTCCCAATGGATAAATTTGCAACCATCGCTGATAAAGCAACACCCATTGAACCCATTAATGCAGAAACACTCCCTCCTCCTGGTGCAGGACTATTGGTTGATAATTCATTAGCAAATCCATAAATACTACTTGACGCTAATTCACCAAACTCAGGATTAATTTGATATTCAATTATTTTTTCTTTGGGGTTAAAATCTGAAATTTCATCTAATCCTAATGATTTTACGGCAATATTAATTACTTCATTTTCAGGTACACCTTGGGAGCGTTGTTGTTCATTTAAATAAAAATTTCCTATTTCCAAAATTGACTCTAATGGAATTAATCCAACAAGTTCACTTCCGGTAACTCGAACTCCTCTTTTTCGAGCCTGTTTTCTACATTCTTCAAAAGCAATATGAGGAGGTGTAATTGTAAAATCAACTAAGTTCATAGAAATTTGTGCTTGTTTATATTCATCAATATACCAACCCACAGCTTTACATGCTTTTAGCTTTCCAGGTTTCATAATTATTTTGCCGGAATCATCTCGAATCACTTTTCCGTTTTCATCTCTTTTAAACCGTCCTTTTTCTCGAATATCTAAAGCAATATCCGTGGCAATTTTACGATCCATTGAATTTAAATTAATATTATATGCAATTAAAAATTGCCTTGCACCTATTGCGGTTGACCCTGCTGATTTATGTTGCAATTGCGGTCCAAAATCAGGTTTCCATTGAGGTAATAAAATTTTATCTGCCATTCCTTCAAATTCACCAGACCTAATTTCTGCAAGATTTGATCGGTGGTTTAATTTTGCAGAATTTTCGTATAAAAATATTGGGATTTGTAAATCTCTACCAACTCGTTCCGCAAGTTTCTCTGCCCAAATTGAAGTTTCCTCCATAGAAATATTACTTACGGGAACAAGTGGACACACATCTGTTGCACCCATCCGCGCATGAGCACCAGAATGATTCCTTAAATCAATTAATTCTGTCGCTTTAACAATTGCCTTAAATGCAGCATCAATCACCCGTTCGGGCTCACCTACAAATGTAACAACTGTCCTATTTGTATCTGCACCTGGATCGACATCTAATAATCGTACACCTTCTGAATTTTCTATTTCATCGGTTATTTGTTTAATAATTGAGAGATTACGACCTTCGCTAAAATTTGGTACACATTCAATTAATTGCATTTATTTCCTTAATAATTTTTGTTTAAATAATAATAAAAGGCGATTAATAACACCAATGCTACAATATTTCTAAACACTTTCCATGGTGAACTATTTTTCCGCCAATAAGGATGTATTAATTGTTTTATTTTGTTTTCACCCATGTTAATATCCTGTAAAAATGGACATAAATAAACGAACAAATGGACCAATAAACATCCAGATAATTGATACTCCTGTAAACATTCCAAATAAAATTAATCCAAATAATATTTTTGGACCATGTGTTTGAAGTTTATATACAAGCTGTGGGTTTTTCCTAATCATAAATCCAGAAAATATTTGAGAACCATCCAATGGATGTACTGGAATTAAATTGAACATACATAAAGCAATATTTATCATTGTAAAGTTATAAAACACTTTTACAACAACAGTTGACATCATAGGTAAATAAAAGCGAATGCATAATCCTCCAATTGCTGCTAACATTAAATTAGATGCAGGACCAGCAAAAGCAACAATCATCATCCCTGTTCTTGGGTTTTTAAAATGCCTGGGATCAACAGGGACAGGTTTCGCCCAACCAAACCCCACAAATAGTATCATTAATGAGCCAATAGGATCTAAATGAGCCATTGGGTTTAAAGTAAGCCTCCCCATTCTTTCAGCTGTATTATCACCTAATCTATATGCCATATACGCATGTGAAAACTCATGAAAACATAAAGCAAATAAAAGTGGAGGAATAAGCAAAATAGCTTGTTCCAGAGTCATTCCATTAAATATCATCCTCTTGGGTGGTTTGCCTTATGTTCTTCTTTTAAAGTAGTCTTATCTAAATGAGAATAAACTTGCGTTGTTATAATTTCAGAATGTCCTAACATTTCTTGAATAACTCTTAAATCTGCACCACCTTCAACTAAATGGGTAGCGAAACTGTGTCTAAATGTATGAGGGCTAATTTTTTTATTAATTTCAGCATTCTTTGCTAGCTCCTGAGTAATGCTCCAAATTGCCATTCTTGATAATTTACTCCCCCTACTATTTAAAAAAACATGCCCACCACTTTTGTTTTTATTTGCGAGTACTTGCCTTATATCTTCAATATATGCTTTTAATGAATTTAATGTTGGTTTGTTTATTGGAACTAATCTTTCTTTGTCACCCTTTCCAAAAACTCTAATAAAATCATCATCCCATTGTATATCTGATAATTTTAAATTTAATAATTCAGAAACTCTTAATCCTGAACCATATAATATTTTAACTATCGCTAAATCTCTTAATGCAAATTTTTTATTATAATTGATTGCATCAAAAATCTTTTTAATTTCATTTACGGACAAAAATTGTGGTTGATATTTGGGAACTTTTGGTGATGTGATTTTTTCAGCTGGGTTTTTATCTGTAATTCCTTCATATATTAAAAATTGATGAAATCCTTTTATTGAAGATATTTGACGACTAATAGATTTAATTTTAACCGGATTATTACTCCTTTTCTGTGGCTTAGTTTGAATATCTTTAATAAAATCTTTTATATATGCTGATTTAATACGATTTGGAGATTTTAAATTAAATTTATTTGTTAAAAAATCTGCATATTTAATTAAATCAAATGAATATGAACTTACAGTATTAAGTGAAAGCCTTCTTTCAAACTGTAAATAAACTAAATATTTTTTAATATATGAATATAGTTTAGTATGCACCATATTTTTATTTCCCATGAATTATCTCACAAATCTTTTTTATTTTATTTTTATCCTGTTCATTTTCTAACAGCGTACCAATGACAATAAAGTCAGCACCTGCAGATGATATTAGTTTTGCAGTTTCAATTGAATTAATACCACCACCAATAACAAGTGGTATTGAAATTTTACTTTTAATATATGAAACTAAATCTGTATTAATTGAAATTTTAGCCCCACTACCCATTTCTAAATATATCAATTTATTACCTAAATATTGCCCTGCTAATGCATGCGCTAGAATAACGTCCTTTTTATCCAATGGAATTGGTTGGGTCTTACTTACAATTTCAACAGAAGTTTTTTTTCCACTTTCTAATAAAATATATCCCGTTGGAATAGTTTCAATTCCAATTTTATAAATTTCAGGAGCTGATTTGACATGCTCTTCTATTAGATATTGCGGATTCCTTCCGCTTATTAAAGATAAAAATAAAATAGCATCAGCATCTTTTGAAACTTGTGCTGACGATCCTGGAAATAATATTACTGGCAGGTTTGTTTTTGATTTAATATATTTCAATCGTTTTTCAAATAAATTATCCATAATAATTGAACCACCCACAAATATTGCATCAAAATTAGAATAATTTATTGTATCAATAATTGAGTCTAGTTTTATATCATTTTTAACATCTGGGTCAATTAATGCTATTGCTGAACATCTATTATTTTGTGAAATTAAATACTTATATATTGAATTTTTTGCCAATTTTAAATCTTTTTAAAAAATTCAATTAAATTATTTATTTCCTCATCCGTTCTTTTTTCGGTAATAGCAATCAAAATTTGATTTTCTGATATTGCCTTTAAGGAAAACCCTCTATCATATGCTTCATCAATTATTTTATATGCAGAAGAATTTGTATTTAATACAAATTCTCTAATAAAATTACTTGAACTAATAGAATAATTTTCTAGATTATTTAATTTATTAGCTAAAAAATGAGCTTTAGAAAAACATTGTTGAGCTAATTTCTGAAATCCCTCTTTACCAATTAATGATAAATATATAGTAGCTCTTAGTGCTAATAATCCTTGATTTGTGCAAATATTAGAAGTTGCATTTTCTCTTCGTATATGTTGCTCTCGCGTTTGAAGTGTTAAAACAAAACCTGGTTTACCATCTAAATCTTCTGTTTTTCCAATAATTCTTCCAGGAATTTTCCGCATTAAATGTTTTTTTACGGCAAATAATCCAAGGTAAGGCCCACCATAGGATAAATAATTTCCAAATACCTGACCTTCTCCTGCGTAAATATCTGCACCACATTCACCAGGAGATTTTAAAATTCCATAATTAAATGGATCTCCTGTAACAATTAATTGTGTTTTATTTTGAGTAAATTGTTCTTTTATTTTTTGAATATCTTCAATTAATCCAAAATAATTAGGACATTGAATAACAATACCTGCTGAATTTTCCCAATCAATATTTTCTAATTTTGTATACCCATTTTCCAAAGGTAGAAATATTATTTCAGAATCTCTATAGGTTAAATAAGTTTTGATAACTTCAATATAATTAGGATTAACACCTTTAGAAATATATATTTTTTTCTTTCGGCTGTATGCTAAAGCAACAGAACATGCTTCGGCTATAGCTGAACCACCATCATAAAGTGATGCGTTTGCAATATCCATTCCTGTAATTTCACACATCATCGTTTGAAATTCATATAAATATTGTAATGTCCCTTGACTGACTTCTGCTTGATAAGGAGTGTATGATGTATAAAATTCAGAACGATTTGCTAAAAAATCAACAACTGAAGGAATAAAATGGTCATAAGCTCCAGCACCTTTAAAACAAATCGGATTTTTTTTAGGATTAATTGTACTTGAAATTTTGTTAAATTCTTTTTCCAAATCAAATTCTGAAACTGATTTTAACAACCCTAACTCCGTTTCAGTCCTAAGGTTATCTGGTATTATATCAAGTAAATCTTCAAATGTAGAATAGCCAATTTCATCAAGCATTTGCTGTTCTGTTTCCAATGAATGTGGAATATATCTCATTAAGAAATTAACTCTTTATATTTTTCTGAATCTATTAAATTATTATTATCTTCTGCTGAATCAAGTTGCAATTTTATGACCCAACCATCATTATATGGATCGGAGTTTATTAATTCAGGTTGGTCTTCTAGTTTTTCATTTACTTCAATAATTTTACCAGATAATGGCATGTATAAATCAGATACTGTTTTTACAGCTTCTACTGTACCAAATGATTCACCTTTATCAAAATGTTCATCTATTAATGGTAATTCTACAAAAACAATATCACCCAATTCTCCTTGCGCATAATCCGTAATACCGATAATTGCGACTTTATCATCTAATTTAACCCATTCATGCTCTTGAGTATATTTAATATCTGTTGGTAAATTCATCTTTTCCTTTTTTACTTATAGTGAATAGTTTCTAGAAATCCTGTATGTATGTTTCCAGAAATAAAATCTTCATTTTGTAATATAAATAATTGATATGGTATATTTGTTTTTATTCCATCAAAAACACATTCTTCTAAAGCCCAAACCATCCTCTTAATTGCTTCTTTCCGAGTTGGTGCGTGAACAATTAATTTTGCTATCATTGAATCATAATTGGGAGGAACTTTATATCCTGCATAAACATGTGTATCCACACGAATCCCCATTCCTCCAGGCATATGAAAATGATTTATTATTCCGGGGCTTGGTCTGAATTTTTTTTCTGGATCTTCAGCATTTATTCGACATTCAATTGCATGCCCACGCAATGTGAAATTTTTCATCCAAGAAGGAAGTGGAAAACCAGCATGGCAAAGAATTTGATGTTTTACTAAATCTGTATTTACAACCATTTCAGTTACAGGGTGTTCAACTTGAATTCGTGTATTCATTTCCATAAAATAAAACTCACCTCGTGCATCTAATAAAAACTCAATTGTACCCGCACCTACATAATTAACAGCTTTTGCACCTGCAATTGCTGAAGCACACATCTTTTGTCGTAATTCTTCATCAATCGCAACACATGGTGATTCTTCAATCATTTTTTGATGTCTCCGCTGAATCGAACACTCTCGTTCACCAAGTGCAAAGACATTTCCATGAGTATCTGCTAAAATTTGTATTTCGATATGCCGTGGCTTTATTAAATATTTTTCCATATACATATCACCATTATTAAATGAAATAATGGCTTCATTTTGAGCTGTTAAAAACGCATTTTCAAATTGATCCTCTGTTTCAACAATCCGAAGACCTTTACCACCACCTCCAGCAGATGCTTTTAACATTATAGGATAACCAACTTCAAGAGCTAATTTTTTACCGATTTCAATATCAGAAATAACTCCATCTGACCCAGGAACAACTGGTACATCAACACCTTTCATCGTCATTTTGGCATTGGCTTTATTTCCCATTGAAGAAATAATTTGAGGATTTGGTCCAATAAATGTAATGCCATGATCTGAACAAATTGAAGAAAATTCAGCACTTTCAGACAAAAAACCATAACCAGGATGAATTGCATCTGCATTTGTTAATTCTGCGGCTGAAATAATTGCTGGAATACTTAAATAACTTAAATTACTAGGTCCAGGTCCAATACAAATTGCTTCATCAGCAAACCTTACATGTAATGAAAGTTCATCTACCTTAGAATATACTGCAACCGTTTGTAGATTTATCTCTTTACATGCACGAATAATTCTTAATGCAATCTCACCTCTATTGGCGATTAATACCTTTTGAATCATTAATTAATTTGTAGAAATAATCATTAACGCTTGACCATATTCAACCGGATTTCCATCCTGAACTAATATTTTTTTAACAACACCATTATGTTCTGATTCAATTTCATTAAATATCTTCATTGCTTCAATGATACAAATAATTTGCCCCTTCGTTATTGTATCACCTTCTTTTACAAATGGAGGAGTTCCTGGCTTAGCGGATTGATAAAAAGTCCCTACTAATGGCGCTGTAAATTCTTCACCAGATATTATTTCTTCTTTTGGTTCAATTTCTTTCTTTATTGATGAATTAGCACTATCAGATTTTAATGATGAATTATTATCAACTTTATTTTCAGTTTGTGGAGGATTAACAGGTTGTACTGTTGGTTGTTGCATTATTACAGGTTGAGCATTATTATTTTGTCTATTTTTTGTAACTCTAATTTTTTGACCACCCCAAAAAGTAGATATTTCTAATTCATCTATATTGGATTCTTCAACAATTTTAATGAGTTGTTGGATTTTTGTTTTCATTTAAGACTCTTTAACTCGTTCAATATATTTTTTTTCTCTTGTATCTACTCTCACAACTTGGCCTTCTTCTACAAATAGTGGAACTTGTATTACAACTCCTGTTTCTAATGTAGCTGGTTTAGTACCACCCTGAGCAGTATCTCCTTTAAATCCAGGGTCCGTCTGTTTAACCTTTAAATTCATGTGAGGTGGAATTCTTACTTCTATTGGCTCAGAACCATTAAATGCAATGGTAATATCTGTATTTTCAATTAAAAAATCTAAAACATCCTCAACTTGAGTTTTTGTTAATTCTAATTGTTCATAGGATTCATTGTCCATAAAAGTATAAAACGTACCATCTGTATATAAATAATTATAGTTTCTAACTTCAACTCTAACCGTAGTTACTTTTTCACCAGTACGAAATGTTTCTTCAACAACTCTTCCTGTTTTTAAATTTTTTAATTTAGAACGAACAAATGCTGCCCCTTTACCTGGTTTTACATGTTGAAAATCGACTATTTTCCATAATCCTGATTTATGATCTAAAATTAATCCATTTTTAAAATCTGATGTTGATGCCATGGTTTCCCTTTATGGTTAAAGTTGTTGAAAAATATTATATATAATTTACGAGGTGATGAAATTTGAAAACAATAATTGCCTCAAAAATATTAGTATGTAATTTACATAATGACTTAAATATTTTAATAATAAACTTTGAAATAATTATGTATTATTATCTAATATTTATTGATGGATTTAGACTATTTTTTCGCCACCTTACCATTTTTTTTACCATTATTTTTTCTTTATACAGAAATTCATTATCGATTTCCATTTATTTTTAGTCGGTATTTCAAAAAAGAACCTGAAATTTTAGCTGATATTCCACACAGAATATCTCCTAAAAAAAAAATTCCTATCATGCTTTTAATAAAAGATGCTGATAAATACCCGATTGAATTATTAAATGTTAATATTTCGTTCAAACAAAATGGAATTTCATTGCTAAATAAAAATTATAATTTTAATTTAATTATTAATCAATATTGGTGGAATAATACAATTTTTTTGAATAGAGAAAATATGTCGGGACATATATTAATTCTTGTTCAATTTAATTATAAAATAAAAGGAAATAAAAGACATACTTTAAATCATAATTTAAAACTATTAAAACCAACACCTTTTAAAGTATATCTATCAAATACAGAGTTACCTGGGAAGGATATCGTTCAATATGGAGATATTCACTATCATTCAAATTTAACTGATGATATGGTGGAATATGGTGCACCATTAGAACCAACATTAGAAGCATGTTCTGCTTTAGAATTAGACTTTATATGTAATACTGATCATTCATACGACTTAGATGATAAAAAAGGTAGTTGGACGGAAACAGACCCTGAGCTAATAAAATGGAATTCATCTAGAAAAGAAATAAAAATGTTAAATAATCAATTTAAATTTTCTCCTTTCATGATACCTTCTGAAGAACTTTCAATGCATAATTCATTGGGACGAAATATTCATGCTCTAATATTAAATAATGAAGAATTCTTACCTGGACAGGGTGATGGCGCGGAGAAACCATTTGATTTTAGTTGTGAGCATAATTCAAAAACACTTTATAATAAATTAGAAAAAAATGCATTGTGTATTGCCTCACATCCATTTGCACCCGTACCAATTTTAGAATGGTTATTTTTCAAAAGAGGTGTTTGGGAAGATTTTGATGTTCTACAAAAAAATATGACAGGATTACAAATATTAAATGGTGATTTAGACGAAAGTTTTTTTAATGGAGCAAAAGAATGGGTCCACTATCTACTTGAAGGTCATCGGAAATTTATTTTTGCCGGCAATGATGCACATGGAAATTTTAATATGTTTAGGCAAATTAGTTTACCTATGATTACAATTAAAGAATCACATAAACAAATATTAGGAGTTTGTAGAACAGGTGTATTTCCCGATAAAGTAAAAAACATTCAATCTACCTTAGATGCATTAAGAATAGGAAATTGTTTTATTACAAATGGACCATTTATTAATATGAAATTAGTACATAATAATAATTCATACCAATTAGGAAGTGAATTAATTGCAGAAAAAGCGACACTTGAATTGAATGGAATTTCTACATCTGAGTTTGGAAGTATAAAAGGTTACCGAATTATAAAAGGTATTATAGGACAACGAAAAGAAAAAATAATTGAAGAAAAAAAAGTGCAACCTGAGACATTTAATTTAAAAATAAAATTAGAGGTTAATTCTAAGCAAGACTGTTATTTTAGATCTGAAATTGAAACTTATAATTATAGAGGAATTGGAATCGCAATGACAAACCCTATATGGTTAAAGCCCAATCATGATTTAATTTGATATATTCTTTATAATTTATTATTTGTTGTTTTCTTTCAGAAGGAGACCAACCTAAATAACTCGCCATTTTTTCTGAAATAAATTCAATATTATCCATTCCATTATTTTCATCAAAACGATACAGATTTAAACGCCTTTCCATTAAATCAATCAATGTTAATGGCATTGAAGTTTTCAGATAGTTTTCGACTTGAGTTTCTAAACTTTCATTAATAAAATAAATTGAATTCAATTGAATGGTTTTATTTGGTTTATTTAGGATACCCAAATACTTCTCCGCTTTTATAATAGCTTTTTTTGCCATACATCTATATGTTGTTAATTTTCCTCCGCACATATTAATATAGCCCTCATTATCTATAATTAATTCCTCACGGCTTAATTGAGAGGGATTTCCATCATTGTCCAATAAAGGTCTTAATCCTGCCCAAGTGGAAATAATATCATTAGGAGAAATATTAATTGTAGGAAAAATTTCGTTCACCTTTTTTAAAATATATTTTATGTCTTCTGACTCTGCATAGACTTTATCATAATTCGCTTGAAAATCAGTATCAGTCGTTCCTATATATAAAAAATCACCCATTCTGTTGGCAAATAAAATTCGGCCATCATTTGATGGTAAAACAAAAGATGTTGGAATTTGCAATCGATTATAGGGAATTACAATATGGACTCCTTTTGTAGGTCGAATTAATTTATTTTTTGATAAATTAAAATTATTAGACCATACTCCAGTACAAGAAATGACAACTTTTGAGTTTAGCTTTCCAGAAAGTTTTGAAACTTGATCATCCCATTTTAATTCATAATATAAATTATTTTTAGTTGGAGGACTTACTTTCACATAATTTGCTAAGGCTAATCCTTTTTGAACAGCGGTTGAAAGTATAGATAAAACCAAATGTGAATCTGAAACAAGACAATCAGAGTAAATAAATCCACCTTTTAAGTTTAAAGGATTTATTAATTTGTATTTCTCTAATATTTGTTTTTTTGTTAAACGAAAATGATTTTTTAAATTGAATTTACCTGCAAATACATCATAAAGAAATACACCTAATTTAACTTTTAAATACATCCACCACGAATTATAAATAGGAAATAAAAACCGATTCGACTTTACTAATTCAGGTAATTTTTTACTTAAAAAGTATCGTTCTTTTAATGCTTCTTTAACAAGTTTAAAATTACCTTGTTCTAAATATCGTAATCCACCATGAACCATACCTGAAGACTTACTTGATGTACCCGATGCAAAATCACATTTATCTAATAATAAAGTTTTCCAACCTCTATTTACACACTCTAAGGCTACCCCTGCTCCTGTTATTCCACCACCAATAATTATTACATCCCACTTGCTATTCGGTAATTGAGAAATAATTTCATCTCTTGTAAATTTTGATATTTCAGTATAATTCAAATTTATTCTATATATTTAGATTTTTTTCAAATATTCCTCTCAAACAGAGATATTAAATCATCAATTAATTAATTGAATTGATTTCTTCAAATATCTGTTTATTGTATTTTTCTGAGAGTTCTATTAGTTTTTCATTATTTAAAAATTGATAAATATGAGGCGTATTTTTTATTATTTTTTTGGTCACAACTTTATTAAATAAATTATTTTGAATTGCTTTGAAAACGATTGCGGAAAATAAACCGGAGATATTGCGAGAATCGTCATTTAATTTTAAATATATCCCTGTTCCCCATGATGAAATTGCAAGCCAACTAAATCCAATTCCCAATTTATAAACGGGGTCTTTTTTTGATTGCCATGCCGGAACTTGTAAATATTCAAATGGATTCTTTGAATATAATTTTAATTCATTATAGATTTTTAGTTTAAAATCATCTAATAATTGAGTTTCTCCAATTTTTTCTAAAAAATTAAATTCATTAATTTCGTTCTCATTTAAATAAATTTTATTTGTTTTTGTATATGTATAATTTGAGACATCTGGTTTAAATTTTGTGTATTCATATGGTGATGAAAATTGTGCAAATAATGTATCGATTTTTTCAAGTTCAATAATTTCTATTTTATTCGAATTAAAAAGTTTTTGCTTTACTGGATTATTAAAAATTGGATATTCATCATTTGAAGCAGGTTTCTCAACAAATACCTCGACTTGTTTTTCAATTGGTATTTCTTTAATAACTTCTACATATTCAATTATTGGGTCTATACAATATTGGAAGGCTCTTTCTATTTTATTTTCAATACATGCAGGTTGAGTTGAACATAATGAATTATTTTCTACATCAATTTCAGCATTTGTATATCCACACATTAACTCCTTTAAGTCCGTTAACCCTAAACCACTTATATTTATTTCATCAAGTGTTTTAGGATTCAATGTTAATATATTAAAACTATGAATTGGATTTCGTTCAATATTTAATTTCTTTAACCTTGGAAACTTATTTTCAAATATAGATATATCACTAATTTGATTATAACTTAAATTTAACTGAATAAGATTTTCCCAACTTAATATTGCTTTTGGTATTGTAGTAAATAAATTATGTGATAAATCTATATCTTCAGGGAATGGAATATTATTTAATTCTATAGGTAAATTTGATAATTTATTATATGATAAATCCATAGAAACTATTTTATTTAATTGGCTTAATTCTGTTGGTATTTTAGAAATTTTATTATTACTTAAATTTAATGATTCAAGTATATCTAAATGACCTATTTCAATAGGAATTTCATTTATATTATTATGAGATAAATCTAATTCAATGAGCGTATAACAATTCCCAATTGATTTTGGAATAAAGGATATATGATTACCACGAATATATATTCGTTCAATATTCCGTAGATTTCCAATATTTTCTGGAAGAGATGATATATAATTATTACGAGCTGATAATTCTACTAATCGTGCTAAATCACCAATCTGTTTTTCTAATTTTTTTAAATTATTATTAGACAAATCAAGTTTCACCAAATTTCTAAATTTCTTAAATGAAATTGGTAATTGAACAAGATTATTATTGTTTAAATCTAATAATTTTAATGTTTTTAAATCTCCAAAATCTTTAGGCAATTCAGATATAAAGTTATTACTCAAATCTAATTCTCTAAGCCTATCTAAATTTTTTATTGAATTGGGTAATGATTTTAAATTGTTATTTGAAATATATAGATATTTTAAAGGTTTTAATCCTCCAAACCCTTCAGGAAGAGTAGTTAATTCGTTATTTGAAAGTACTAATTTTTCTAATGTAGTTAACACACCAATAGAATTTGGAATAGATGTTAAGCTTAATCCACTAAAATTAATTGAAATTAATCGACCATATGACCATGTTTGAATCCCAACTTCGAATGGTTTTAATTGAACATCTTTAATTTTTCCAAATAGTGACTTAGTTTGTTTTGTTAAATTATTATCTTTGATAATTTCAATAAGTACATCAATATCTCTTTGATCACAGTCTGAAGTTCTAAATTTTTTAGCTATTGGGTTTCCATCACATTCTGCAGAAAAAGCAAAATTTACAATGAAAATAAAAAGGAAAAAGAATTTAATAATTGCCTCGAAATTTATTTCTATTTATTTAAAATTATATTAAAAGTCACCCTTAGTTCTTCGAATTACAATATCTTCCAAAGCACCAATACCTGTTTTTTGTATAGAAAATAATACCGTTTCAGCAATTTCTTCTGTATTCATCATTTCTTCACGAGGAAAACTTGCTTTCACATTTTCCCAAAAATAAGAATCAACCGCTCCGGGATAAATTGAAGTTACCTTAATATTAAAGGGTCTTAATTCATTTCTTAAACTATCGGCTAAACCACGCAATCCAAATTTAGAAGCGACATAGCCAGAAGAATAAGGATAGCCATGCCTTCCCGCAACTGAGTTAATAAATACAATATTTCCAGATTCATTTTGCTTCATAATTGGAATGAAAGCTTTACTCAAAATAAATGACCCACGCAAATTAACATTGATCATTTCATCCCAATCTTCTAAAGATACATTTTCAATTTTATCAAATTTACCTAATCCAGAATTATTAATCAGGATATTTACATTGCCAATTGCAGAAACATTATTTATAAATTTTTTAATTGAATTATCATCTAATAAATCTAAATAAAATGAATGGGCATCCCCTCCAACTGATTTTATTTCTTCAACAAGTTTATCAAGTTTATTTATAGATCTTGCACCTAAACAAACCGAATACCCATTTTTTGCAAATAATTTAGCGATTGAAGAGCCAATTCCAGAAGATGCTCCGGTTATTAACGCAATATTTTTCAAATTAGGCATTTTCAAATTGTTTAGAAATTAAATTTAAAGCTGATCCCGCTATAAACCATTCAATTTGATTTTTATTAAATGTGTGTTTTACATTAATTTCATCTTTTTTACCATCGGAATGATTAATAACTAATGTTAATGAATTATTCGGTTTAAACATAGATAGACCTAGAATATCAAAAGTATCATCTTCTTGAATTAAATCATAATCCGTTTTATTCTCAAAAGTTAATGCTAATACACCCTGCTTTTTTAAATTAGTTTCATGAATACGAGCAAAAGATTTAACTAAAACTGCTTTTACACCCATATATCGAGGTTCCATCGCCGCATGTTCTCGAGAAGATCCTTCGCCATAATTTTCATCTCCAATTACAATAGAAGAAACTCCATTTTCCATGTAATTCCTTGCAACTTTAGGTGTTGATCCATACTCCCCTGTAATTGCATTTTTAACATTATTTGGCTCATTAGTAAAATCATTAATAGCACCTAATAACAGATTATTAGAAATATTATCTAAATGTCCTCTATATTTCAACCACGGACCAGCCATTGAAATATGATCCGTTGTACATTTCCCTTGGGCTTTTATTAATAATTTTAAACCAAAATAATCATTACCATCCCACGCAGTAAATCGTTCTAATAATTGCAATCTTTCTGATGTAGAGTCAACACTTATATGAATATTTTCACCATTTTTTGAAGGTGCTTGGTAGCCTGAATCTTCAACATCAAACCCTTTTACAGGCAATTCAAAACCTGTTGGAATGTCAAGCAAAACCTCTTCTCCATTTTCATTTTTAAGTGTGTCTGTTATTGGATTGAAAGTTAAGTCACCAGCTATAGCTAATGCGGTAACTAATTCAGGTGAGCCAACAAATGCATGAGTATTCGGATTACCATCTGCTCTTTTTGTAAAATTTCTATTGAATGAATGTACAATTGTGTTTTTTTCTTGCTTTTCAGAACCTTCTCTTGCCCATTGACCAATACATGGTCCACAAGCATTAGCAAAAACACTTCCACCAATTCTATTAAAAGTATCAATAAAACCATCTCTTTCAATCGTATATCTAACTAATTCAGAGCCAGGTGTTACGGTGAATTTTGCTTTTGATTTTAAGTTTTTTTCTGATGCTTGTTTAGCAATTGACGCAGAACGAGAAATATCTTCATATGATGAATTTGTACAAGAACCAATCAACCCAACTTCAACTTTTGTTGGCCAACCATTTTTTTCTGCTTCTTCAGCCATTTTTGAAATTGGTGTAGCTTTATCTGGTGTAAATGGTCCATTTAAATGAGGTTCTAATTCTGATAAATTAACTTCTATCACTTGGTCAAAATATTTTTCAGGATTATTATAAACTTCAGAATCTCCTGTTAAATGTTCACTAACTGAATTTGCCATTTGAGCTACTTTTTCTCTACCAGTTGCAGATAAATACCGGGACATTGAATCATCATATCCAAATGTAGATGTCGTTGCACCTACTTCAGCACCCATATTACAGATTGTTCCTTTACCCGTACAGGATAAAGATTTAGCACCTTCTCCAAAGTATTCAATAATTGCACCCGTTCCTCCTTTAACCGTTAAAATTCCGGCCACTTTTAAAATGACATCTTTAGCAGACGCCCATCCACTTAATTTTCCAGTTAATTTAATTCCAATTACCTTAGGAAATTTCAACTCCCAAGGCATTCCAGCCATTACATCAACAGCATCCGCACCACCCACACCAATAGCAACCATACCTAATCCACCCGCATTAACGGTATGTGAATCGGTACCAATCATTAATCCACCAGGGAATGCATAATTTTCTAATACAACTTGATGTATTATACCAGCACCAGGTTTCCAAAATCCAATCCCATATTTATTTGAAACAGTGGATAAAAAATCATAAACTTCTGAATTAACATCTAATGCATTTGTTAAATCGACATCAGCTTGAATTTTGGCTTGAATTAAATGATCAGCATGTACCGTGGATGGAACTGCAACTTTTTCTTTTCCTGCCATTAAAAATTGTAACAGAGCCATTTGAGCCGTTGCATCTTGCATTGCCACCCGATCTGGCTGAAAGTCAGCATAATCAACACCTTTTTGAAATTCATGTGAGAATTGGTCAAATAAATGTGAGTAAAGTATTTTTTCTGTTAATGTAATTGGTCTATTTAATAATGTCTTAATTGCATTAATTTTTTCAGGTAATTTATCGTAATATTTTTGAATCATGTCAATATCAAAAACCATTTTTACTCCTTTTAATTATTATAATAATATAAATCTAATATTTTAGTGTTGAATTGGTGAAACTTAAGTTAATTTTAAGCATAGTAATTTAAGGGTTTTATGACATCCTATTCAATCACTACAATTTTAAAGGAATAAGAAATTTTAAAATATATTATTAGAATATTAATCTTTATGTCTATTTGTATTTCTCAAAATCAAAAAACATATAATTTTGAAATTGATTCTAAAAATAAAACACCAAATATTAGTGAATATTCTATTCGTTTTCCAAATTCAGATGCGAATTCAGAGATTTTAATTAATAATATACAATTTGATCAATTTATTTGGAAATTTGCAGGGCAACCAAATGATGTGATAAATATTAATATCGGATCAGAAGAATGGACAATACTTTTAAAAGAAAATAATATCCAACTTGATATTGAAAATAATATAAAAATTACTTATTCTCATGAAATGGGCTGTCCTATTATTAAAATTTCATTTTTACCATGGAAACTTATTAATGGTCAATTGCTTTATTGTAATTATGCGAAATTAAATTTTACAATTAAAAATGATATAGTTAAATCTCCAACAATAATTCCAGATATTTTAAACCCCGATATTCTAATATTAGAACGAAATAATGATATAGAATATTTAATTTTAGCACCTGACGAATTTTTAGAATTTGCAGAAAATTTAAAAATATTACACTCTGAAGATGTCGTTGAAGCAGACCAATTAAATACCGAAGTAATCTTAATTTCTGAAATTTTATTAGAATTAAATCATAATAGTTTAACCGGTAGTAATATAAAAGAGTTTGTTGAAAGTAAAATAAATCAATATTCGGATTTAAAATATTTATTAATATTTGGCGATGAAACTCATTTCCCACCCATATATTCAAACTCAACACCAAGTGATGACTATTATACTTCAATGAATGGATTAATCCCAACATTAGCTACTGGACGGATTCCAGTAAAAAATGTAAATGAAGCAGGCTTTTTAGTTGAAAAAATTCGTAATTATACATTAAACCCTGTACCTGGTATTTGGAAACAGAAAATTATGCTAACCGCAGACGATTATAGAAAACAAAATTCATCTGCAATTAGTGAAATGCGGCATACCGAGTATTCTGTAGAAATTTATAATATTGTTAAAGAAGAAGCAATAATTGAAACTTATTATGGTTCAGAATATGAGCCTGAACCAGGTGAAGGATGGATTGTATTGCCTGAACTTACAAATGATATAATTGATGGGTTAAATCAAGGCTCAGCTGTAATTAATTACATTGGACATGGTTCATTTAATGCTTTATCTGACGAAAAGATTTTATTGAAAGATCGTGATATTTCATTAATCAACCCTGAAAATAATAAATTTGCAATTTGGGTAATTGGTACATGTTCCTTTGGGCATTATGATGGCGAAGAAAGTATGCCTGAAGCTTTGATAAATTCACCTACTGGAGCAATAGGTATAATAACGACTTCAAGAACGGTATATACTGGCACCAATATTCAATTTTTAAAAAAAATCTTCAATCAATTTAAAGATTATATTAATGGTGAAAATTCAAATCGATTGGGGGATGTTGCTTTTTTTGCAAAAACAAATTCCAATAGTAGTACCTATTCATTATTTCATTTATTTGGTGACCCAGCATTAAAATTACCATTTTTTATAAATAGTTCAATTATTTCTGAACCAGAAAATAAAATAATTGAACAGCTTACTCGTACTGAATTAGAACTATTAAATATTGAGAATACACAAAATTACTTAACCATAAATAATAGTGAATATAATATTGAAGTTAATGCCGATGGGAATTTATACAATATTGTTCACCCAGGAAGAACTATTTATCATAGTTTATTAGATAATAATAACTCATTTGTATTACCATTAGATGTTCCTCCTTGTGATTCATGCTTACATATAAATATTTTTTCTGATAATAATAATCATATTTTTGATCGATCTCAAAACTGGTCATTAATTGAAAATTTAAATGAAGTAGATGATATTCATGGGCCAATAATAATTTTATCTTCAAATAATTATGAAATAAGTTCAGGAGATTTAATAAATATCCCCACACATTTAATAATTGAATTATCAGATCATTCAGGAATAAATACCTTTGGTGGGTTAGGGCATGAAATTACGATCAAAATAAATGATGAGGAGAAAATTAATTTAACAAATTTATATGAAGGCATATCAGATACAAATGGAATTATTTCCTATTTAATCTCGGACTATAAATACAAAACAAACGAAATTAAAATAGAAGCATGGGATAATTTGAATAATTTTTCTGAAAAAACTTATCAAATACTTTTTAATGAAGGAAATGAATTTATATTAAAAAATGTATTCCCCTATCCTAACCCATTTTCAAATGAAGTTGAATTTACATTTCATATTAATGAACCTGCAGATATTGAAATAAGTGTTTTTGATTTAACGGGTGTACCACTTTATAATTCCTTTAATAAAAATACGATGCCTGGTTTAATACGAACAATAAAATGGAATGGTATAACAAATAATGGTAAAGAAATATCAAATGGAACATACTTCTTCACCGTAAAAGCAACCTCGTTGGGAAATGGTAAAGTTCTTCAAAAAATACAAAAAATATCAAAATTAAATTAATGGAAATAATTTTAGCATCTCAAAGTCCCCGAAGGAAACAAATACTTTCTACATTAGGACTAAAATTTAAAGTAATTCCATCAGAATTTGACGAATCAATAATTAAATATAATAATATACCAAGTGAATATTGTGAAACATTAGCATTTAGAAAAGCTGAGTATATTGCTAATAAACAGCATAACAAATTAGTTATTGGAGCAGATACAATTGTAATTTGTGATAATGAGATTCTACAGAAACCTAAAAACGTTCAAATGGCATCAACATTTTTAAAAAAACTAAGTGGAAAATCACATCAAGTTTTTACAGGGATTTCATTTATATTAAATCATAAACAACATACATTCCATGAATCTACAACAGTAAAATTTAAAAAATTATCTAATTATGAGATTAATCATTATATTTATAATTTTAATCCAATGGATAAAGCAGGCGGGTATGGAATTCAAGATTGGAGCTCTATTTTTGTAAAAAGTATTAATGGATGTTATTTTAATGTTGTTGGGTTTCCAATTTCAAGAGTGTACTCTGAATTACAATTATTTAATTCTAAAATAATTGAAAATCTTTTGGTCGTAAAAATAGAAAACATGTAATTTGATAGGTATGAATTCAACACAACAAGAGCCATTTTATATTAATTTAAAGAAAAAAAGAGAATCTCAAGGTATTGAGATTGCAGAAATTTCAGAACAAACTAAAATTAATCCTAAATATTTCATTTCATTTGAAGATGGGAAATTTAATGTATTACCTACAGTTTATACTCGATTGTTTTTACGATCTTATGCGATTGAAATTGGTGCAGACCCCGATAAGGTTTTAGATGAATTTGAGATTCACACAACGGGTAAAATTCAACCAAAAGATGAATTCACATTACCAGAAGCTGTTAAAGATGAGCCATCTAAAGAAACAAATACAGGGTTTTTAATTGATGATAATGAATTTTTTAAGGATATTAATCCTAAAAAAATTATAAGTATAATCAGTGTAATATTAATTTTATTCTTTTTAGTTTCAAAACTAAGAAATATAACAGCGGAAACAATTCCAGAAGAAAATACTGATAACCAAATAAACGAACAATTAGCTCCTGAAGAAATTATTATTGGTTCATATTTAGATGGCCTAACATTAATCGATAATAAAACCATTATTTTGGGTATATCTCCACCATATAATTTAAAAGTATCATCAACAAATCATTCGTCAATTAAAATTACCATGATTGAAAATGGTATAAAAACATTAAATAGAATTTTACCTATTTTACCAGCAAAACCCATTGAAAGAACCGCAAATGGAAAGCTTCAATTTGAATTAATTAGCATTGATGGAATTTCTATATCATTAAATAATAATGAGGAAATTATTTCTCAAGTTTTAAAACCTGAAAATATTTCAAAAAATGATATTGCAATTAAAGTTATTATTGAAGAAAATGGGAACTTAACTGCTGAATACTATGAAGCTAATTAAGCAACTCACTATACTTTTCACCCCAACCCATTAGTTTTTTATTTTCAAAAATTACAGCTGTTTTATAATCATTTGATAAGGTCTCAGCTGATTGAGAAAATGTTGTCTGAGGAATCCCGGTGATATAAATCCATACTTCTGTACTATCCTGAGTGAATTTCTTTTTAAATGGATTTCCAACTAAATTATTTACTTCAGAATAATTCATTCCTATTTTCAATTTTTCAATAGCCTGTTTAGCTTCTAATGCATCAAGCATATCATCGTAACTTGTACAACTTGAAAATATATTTATAACAATAAATGTAATGTAAATTAATTTCATACTTCCCCCTTTATATGTAACAGTAAAAAGATCTAAGAAACAAATTAATCAATAAACCTCCAATCAATTTGAAAATACGACATTGAGCCGATGGGATGAATTGTACTTTCATCTGAAAAATAAATATACTCATTGCTAATATATTTTTGTGTCCATGAAAATTTAAAATTCTGTATATCAAACCCAAACCCAATATTCCACCACCATTGTTTATTTAGTAATTCAATTAAATTATAATTGCCAATTTCATTAAATCCGGACTTAACCCAATTAACTAAATTAATCTCAAAATTAATAAATGGTATATACCGCTTTTGTTTATCCCATAAAATCATACCAAGAATTGGAATGTTTCTAAATTGATGTAGTTTGTCCCAAATAATCACGGGTACAAGTTCTAATGTTGAATTAAAGAAAGATTGATTAGAAGATTGATTTAATGAATTAAACCCATTAATTGTGAATGAAATATGAGGACGGTCATATTTTAAAGATGAACTTAAATAGCTATATTTTTTTTCATCCTTAAACCCAATATAATTAATTTCTATCAAAGAATTTCCGGAGAATACTTTGATTTCTTTTTTTAAATCAAGACCATAAAACCCGAGTACATTATTAGAAGTTTGAATTGAAGTATTAAATTTCTTTATATTAAAAGATTTTTTTGAATTATAATAGGCATTCAATCCAAATCCGTTTATTTTATATTTAATATTAAAAAATCCTGATGGAATTATATTTATTACTTTAATTCCAATATGTGTTTCGATATTGCTATATATTGATTTTATTCCAAAACTTATATCTTCAATATCATTTTTATTAATTTGGGAGGATAATTCAAAACGACTTTGTTTATTATTAATATTTAACTGCAATCCATAATTATCCGTGATATTATAATCCATCATAAAATTAAACCATAAAGTTAAATAGGGTAATTTATAATTTTGTAAACTTAACAATCCATTCTGAAAATTAAATCGTGAGTTAATTTTAAATTTATTATTTGCGTACAAATATCTTAAACCTACATTATTTGATTCATTAAATTGATCTGTATAATCAGATATTATTGGCAAATTTATATTTTCACGGTGATAAAAATAATCAATGTTAAATACCGATGAAGTTGAATAATATTTACTTATTTTAAAATGATAATTTTGTAATGTATTTTTTGAGATACTTTCTCGAGGTCCTAAATTATTAAATGGGCCTGGAAAACTACGTGTTTGCCCAATTATTTTAAAGTTGATACTATCCGTTAGATTTATTTCTTTATATATTACTAAATCTCTATACAGATAATCACCTTGTCGATAAGTAAAATATGAATGTTCTTTCCCTTTTAGCGAATCATCGAGTTGAGGTAGTAAATTATCAATAATTTTATAACTACTTATTGCAATAGGCAATGAACCATCAAAGATTAAATTATCATCATAAAAATCAAATTGAATATTAGGTAAAAAAGGAAATGAATTAAAATGATGTTGTTCAATATGATCTAAAATTATTGGATATTGAGAAAAGGATTGTGAGTAAATTAAACTAAAAAAAAAGACATTGAACCATATCTGGATACAATGCCTTTTTAAAATTAAAAAAAACAAATTGTTAATTATGACTTAATGGTAGCTATTTGTATTAAATTCCTTTCAATTATTTCTGCTATTCCAAAAAATATACTTGAATAAATAATTGTACCAATTAATGTATTTTTATAAAATGGGATTCCAGCAATATAACATTCTAATAAGCCTTGGAAATTCATTGAATACATTGTTCCGCTTATCCATACTCCAAAATTAGAAATAATGAAAAAGATTAAACTTCCTGAAACAACAGATATTATTTTAGAGTTAATAGATTTTGAATTACCTAATATTCGAGATAATAAAATTACTAATATATAACCAGAATAAACCCAAACCATACTTGAATAAATACCTAAAAATAAATCGCCTATAAAAATAGCAACTAATGGTAGAAAAATAGCAAGTCCATTATGTTTTATTTTAGTACCACTAAAAATACACACCGCAAGTAAGGGTGTGAAATTCCATGGATGCGGTATCATCCGTATCATTCCAGCGAGTAAAATTAAGCCAATAAAAATTAAGTTATTCTTTTTCATTCAAATATTTCCCAGTTGTCTGTTTTCATAATTTATAAATGTTATTAGATTGAAATTTAATTAAATCATTTTTTTAATAAAGAAGTTTTAAAATGGTGTTTTCCATCAGTCCAATTTTGATTATTTATATTTTCATTTAAAAATACTCGATTCATAATATCCATTTGAGCATCAGTCCTATTTATATTAAACACAGCAAGTGCCTCAGGAAATCGCTGCCACTTTCTATTTCCATCGATAATATTTTTATGATGACTTAATACTATATGAATTAATTGGTTCTTTAAATCTTCGGGGAAATGTTTAATTAAATTGATTTCTTCAAGTAATATATTTTGCCCAAGAACTTCATGCCCCAATAATTTGACTTCAGAAGTTTCCTCAAATACAAATTTCCCACTAAAACTTTTCACCTTACCAATATCATGTAAAAAAGTACCCGAAATCATTAAATCTTTATCTAAATATTTATACACCTTAATAAAATTAATACACAAGCATAAACAATTATAAATATGCAATAATAATCCACCCTTTACTGGATAATGATTATTTAATGATGCTGGATAAATAGTAAAATCACTTGAATATTTATTCAATAAATCAAAACATAGTTTTTTCAATTTTGAGTTATTAATCTTATTTAAAATATTCTCTACTTGAGAAATTATTTTTTGTGGATTTTCATTAATTGAAACAACTAATTTTTCAGGGTTAAATCCATATTTATCATATTTTTTATGTTCAGCTAAATTAATTTGCTTAATATTTAATTGGAGTTGATCCATAAATTCAACAGGTAGCCCCTTAACTGCAACAGGGTCACCCTTCGTAAATTTCTTATTAAAATGGTCTGCATTTTCCCATAATCGCCCGATTACTTTCCCTGTATTATCTGAAAGTAATATATCTAAATATGGTATTCCTGTTTTAGAAATTTTATATGATTTATCTACACATAAATAAAATCCTTGAATTTTATCACCTAATTTAAAATCTTTTATTTGTGTTAATTTGGGACTATTATTTTTCATTTTAATTTACTTTAAATTTTCAATTTGATTTTGATAGTTGCTCAATTAAATCATTTAATACAAAAATAGTCTCATTAAGATAAAAATCTTTTTTTAATTTATCTTGAAACTTTATTTCCTTTTCCAGTTCTACTTTATCTAATTTATCTAAATCATTAAATGAAACTATATCTATTAAATCAAATTCTTTAAATTCATCTATTAAGTCATTAAATTCTTCAGATTCATTTTTTTCTTTTAAAGCTCTTATAATAAAATCATTTTGATTTATTGAAATTAATGAATTGTTGTTTTTTTCTTCTAATACTAATTTTCGTGAAATTATTTCTTGAAAAAAACTATTATTTGCTATTCTATTATTGCTATTCTCAACTAAATAATTAACGGACTCATTATTTCGTTCTAATTCATTATAATTCGCCTCAGAAATTGTATCCCAATCTAAATAATTATCTAAGGCTCGCTCACCAATTTCTTTATAGTCATTTTTAAATGGTAAAACAATATCTGGAATTACTCCTTTATATTGAGTTGACTCTCCATTTATACGGTAGAATTTTTGAATTGTTAGTTTTAAACTTCCAATTGGGGAATAATCAGTCTCATTTTTAGTTAAAAATTGGTCCATATTTATAAACCGCTGTACCGTACCTTTTCCAAAAGTTTGTTCACTTCCTACAATAATTGCTCTTTTATAATCTTGCATCGCTGATGCTAAAATTTCAGATGCTGAAGCACTATATTGGTTAACGATAAATACAACAGGCTTATCAAAAACTATATTAGAATCTTTATCTTTTAAAATTCGTTTCCGATTATTTCGTCCATTTACTTGAACTATTGGTCCATCTTCAATAAAAAACCCTCCCATTTTCACAACATCATCTAAAGCCCCACCTCCATTATTTCGCAGATCAAATATTAGTCCCTCGACTTCTGCTTCATTTAACCTTATCAAATCATTTCTTATATCATCAGCAGAATTCCGTCCACCTTCATTTTTAAAATCATGGTAAAATTTTGGAAGTGTAATATAACCAATTTTATGATCAACTAATTTATGCTCTAATAACATTGATTTTGAATATGTATCTTCAATAATAATAATATCTCTAATAATTGGAATTACATGTGATGAGCCATCAGCTCTATTTACAGTTAATCTAACTTCTGTATCTTTTTTGCCTCTAATTAATTTCACTGCATCTCGAGATCTCCATTCAACAATATTTACAGGTTCTTCTCCTTCTTGTGCCACTTCAATTATTAAATCATCTATTTTCAACTCCCCCTGTCTCCACGCTGCACCTCCGGGAATAATATCCACAACTTTAATATATCCGTCATCTTCTCTTAAACGAGCACCAATGCCTTCTAATCTTCCAGAAATATTAATATCAAAATCTTCTTTTCTTGAAGGCATAAAATATGATGTATGAGGGTCAAATGTTTGAGTGTAGGCATTAATAAAAACTGAATATAATTCATTTCTATCCTGAGAGATTAATCTATCAAATCTTCTATTTGAATTTTTTAATTCTTTTTCATACGCTTTACTCAAAATTTCTTTGTTTAATTTGCCATTAAAATCAGATATATTTAAAGTAGAATCTTCCTCTGCTAAGCTCCAATATTTTCTTAAAATTTGAAATTTAAATCTTTTTCTCCAATCCTCTAATAATAATTCTTTTGTTTCAAAATAATCCCTTTTATCAGGATTAATTTCAAGAAATTCATTTTTGTTAAAATTTAATTCATCAATTTTTATATTATTTAAAAAATATTTTATTTCACCAATTCTTGTTTTCCATGTATCAATATATAAATTAAAAAATTCAGGTTCATAATCATAAATTAAATCATCGAGTTTTTCTCTCCATTGATCAAAAACAAATATTTCATCCGTCAAAAAATATTTACGATCAAAATCCATGCGATCCATAAATACATCATAAACTAAAATTGAATATATATCGTCTACTTCCTTTGGCGAATATTGCCATTTTTCAATTATTTTTTGTGTTATTCTTGTAACTAACTTTTCATATTCTTCATTTTGTGATTCCTTTAATGAAAATAATAATGAATTCATTGTAATAATAATGATTAAATATTTTATAATATGTTTCACTCTGCCTCTAATTTATTTTTTATTTTAATAGGGATTTCAACTTTAATAATAGTGCCTTCTCTTTTTGCTTCCTGAATAGAAAAAGTTCCACCTAAAATATGAACTCTTTCCTCCATGCCTAATATACCAATAGATTTTTCACTTTTGGAACTATCATTATTATATCCAATACCATTATCTTGAATTTTCAAATAAATATTAAATTCATCTGATTTTAATGACAATATTATTTTAGAAGCTTTTGCATGCCTCACTACATTTGTCAAGGACTCTTGAATAATTCTATAGATTGCAATTGAAATATCATTTCCTATATTATTTGAAATTTCACCTAACATCAATTCACATTTTATTTTAGTCCGTTGTTGATATTCATCAACATACCACTCCAATGCTGAAATTAAGCCTAAATCATCTATTACTCCTGGTCTTAATTCTGCACTAATTCTTCTAACGGATTGGATGGTTCTATCGATTAATTCATTTAAAGAACCAATCCTCTCTTTAATTTTATTTTCTGGATTTATTAATGAATTTGATAACCATGATATATCCATTTTAATTCCTGTTAATTCTTGCCCTAACTCATCATGGATTTCTCGAGATATTCTAGCTCTTTCTTTTTCTTGTGCGATTTGTAGATTCGCTGCAAGTCTTCGAAGTTGTTCTCTTGATTTTTTAATTTCAATTTCTGCATTTCTAATTTCAGTTACATCCTGTGAAGTCCCTGCAATACGAGTAGCTTCATTATTATCATAAGATATTTTTGCTCTACAATGCATAATTCGTACATCAAAATTATCATTTCTAATAAGTCGATGATCATATTCTAATAACGTTTTATTTAATATTGCTTCTTTAATACATCTTTTAATAAAAACTCGGTCATCAGGATGTACCAAACTAAAAAAACCATCATTTGATACATTAAAAGTATCTATATTTAAACCATAAATTCGATATAATTCATCAGACCATAATACTGAATTATGTATTAAATCATAATCAAAACTTCCAATATGTGCCACAGACTGTGCTTCTTTTAATCTATTCTCACTTTCTTCAAGATTCAGTTTAGAAACATGGGATATGGTGATATCTCGAAATATCCCAATTGTTTTTATTAATTTATTATTCTTAATAATAAATTCTGTTTGTTCTTCAATATATTTCATATCACCATTAGGAAGAATTATTCTAAAAACTCCAATATGTGGTTTTCCTGTTATTTCAATTTCACTCCACTTATTTTGTAGCCAATTTCTATCTTCAGGGTGCATTTTTTCTAATAACATTTCAATGGTAATATCTTGATTATCAAAGAACCCTAATAATAGTTTTAAATTTTTTGATGTTTTAATCTCGCCTGTTAAATGATTTTGTTCCCAATTCCCAGATTTGGTTATTTTTTGAGCTCTGTCAAGATTTTCATGACTTAATTTTAATTCTTTTTCAGTATTTATTTTACTAGTAACCTCACTAATTAAATACATTTTTCCTAATTGATATCCCATTTTTTTTAATTTGGAACTTGTAATTGAATAATATTTATTTTCCTTTCCTTTCATTTTTGTAATAAATGAATTATAATTTTTATCCAATTTAATAAATTTAAAAATTGAATTTATATTTTGATTTATTATTTCATCAATATTATTTCCAATTAATTTTTCCATTATAAAATTTAAATTAAGTATTTTACCATTTAAATCTACAATTATAATTCCTTCCTCTGTTTCTTGAAATAAATCTAAAACAAATTCATCTAAGGACATTGTTAATAAGTCATATTTAAAAACGGCTGGCATAATGAAAAGTACTTGAAATGCCATAATTGATGAACCAAGCCTAATTGAAGAGTCAATATTAAAAATAAAAGGGAATATTATATCTGAAAAAATTCCAATTAAAAACATTAATATCGAACCAAATAATAGTAAGGATAATTGTATTTTTAATATTTTTGACTTTTCATTTTTTATATTCGTAAAAAGTAAATAAAATGAATGAGTTAATGGAATTATAATAGAAATTAATATTACGTATAAATAGAATGGACCAGGAATAGATTCTACATACCAATTTATATAAATAAAATCTTTTATTATCAAATTTGTAAACATCGTAATGAACACACATATAAAATAAATAATCAAATAAATTTTATAATACATATCTACAGATTTATTAATTAATCTATAGACTAAATTAATAAATAAAATTCCAAGTGATAAATAAAAAATAGGTCTAATTTGTGTAATTAATTGAATATAATGATCGTCAATATTAAAATAAAAAATAATAGGATCAGATAAAATCCAAAAGTTTACTGAAATTAAATAATATATATATGCTCTATTTCGTTCACTCTTTGAATCAAGCCCTAAAGAATATGCAATGCAAAATACATTAATGATAAAACAAGATATAGGTAAGATATATTTTAATATAATATCTAATTCGAACATTAAAATTAATTTAAATTATTCCTATTATTAATTTCTTCGGTTAATTCAGTTTGAATATTTTCCCAATTTGATATTGCTAAATTTAACTGGTTGTTTAATTCATTAAATTGTTCATAATCAATATGCTCCTGATTATTTCTATTTTCTAATACTATTTTTAATGTTTCAATATTAGATTCAATTTTAGATATTTCTAATTCAATTTTTTCATTTTGCTTTTTAAGATACCGAATTGACTTATCAATTTTTTTCTTTTGCTTAAAGGATTGTTTTCCAATTTGGTTTTTCTTTTCATTTTTTTTATCTGTACGAACAGCTTTATTCTTTTGACTTTTTTGATTTAGGTATATGTCAATATCTCCAGGAAATTCTCGAACAATACCATCATCAAATTCTATTACTCTATCTGCTAAACCAGTTAAAAATGCTCTATCATGTGATACTAAAATTATTGTACCATTATATTGCTTTAACGCATACTTTAAAATATCTTTTGCAAACATATCTAAATGATTTGTGGGTTCATCTAATATTAATAAATTTCCTGGAATTAATAATAAAGAACAGAGTGCTAACCTCGCTTTTTCACCACCTGATAATACTTTAACTTTTTTAAAAACATCATCACCTGAAAATAAAAATGCCCCTAAAAGCCCTCTCAATTCACCTTGACTCTTTCTAGGTGCTTTACTCTCTAATAAAGATAAAACAGTACTTTCACCATCTAATAATTCATTTTGATTTTGGGCAAAATAATTAATTTCTACTTTTTCACCTAATTTTGCTTCGCCTTCAAAACTTAATTCACCGCTTATTACTTTTGTTAATGTTGTTTTCCCACATCCATTTTTTCCTACGAATGCAATTTTTTCACCCTTATAAATATCTAAATGAACTCCTTCAAATACAATATTATCGTCAAATGATTTTTTAAGACCATCCGATTTAAATACAATTTGTCCACAGTGAGATGCAGGTGGAAAATTAAATGATATTTTTGAAACATCAAATGTATCAATATCTATTTTTTCTATTTTTTCTAATCTTCGAATTAAAGTTTGAGCAAATGCAGCCTTATTTTTTTTATATCTAAATTTATTTATTAAATCTTTAGAATTTTTTACGTATTTATCTTGTTTTTTCTTTTCTTTAACCTGAAGCGTGATTTCCTTTTCTCTATATTCAATATATTTAGAATAATTTCCTGAAAAATCTTTTATCTTTCCTCTAGCAACTTCAAATGTTCTGTTTATAATTCTATCAATAAACTCCTTATCATGAGAAACTAATACTATGATACAATTTGTAGTCTTTAAAAATTTTTCTAACCAAATAATAGATGGTAAGTCAAGATGATTTGTAGGTTCATCTAATAATAATATATCAGGGTTCATTACTAATAGCCGTGATAATTCAGCCCTCATTCTCCATCCTCCTGAAAATTCAGATATATTGCGAGTGAAATCTGAACTTTGAAAACCGAGCCCTTTTAATATTTTTTCTGCAAGTATTTCTTTATTATGAATTTCAGAAAGTTCTAATTTTTCATGTAATTCACCTAATTCTTTTAGTACTAAGTTTTGTTTTTTCTCAGATAAATGTACATCTTCTAGAGATGTAGCAATGTCTAAAATTTTATTCTCAAGATTTATTAATTTCTTATCTTTTCCTATTACTAATGACTTTAATTGAATATTTGGAGCAATATAAACTTCTTGAGAAAGGTATCCAATTTTAGTATTTTTTCGCATATTTATAGAACCAGAAGTCGGTTTAATTGTATCAGATAAAATTCTTAGAAATGAAGTCTTCCCTGCTCCATTATTTCCAATTAAACCAATTCTATCAGAATTTTTAATTTGTAATGAAATATTATCTAATATAGTATTTCCTGCAAAATCTAGCGAGATGTTCTCTACTGTAATCATATAGTTTTTCTTTTTCCGTTATTTAAATGTGTTTATTAAAAATAAAATTTAATCAATATTAATTAAAATTAATTAATATTAGGTAAAGACTTTTATTTAACAACCGATAATAAATTACAAGCTTACTGCATTAATTTGTTGTAAACACTATTATAAATTTATAATTAACTTATGTTGGAGAAAAAATATTACTTTAAAAAAATTATTATTTATTTGTATGCTTTATTTCTCATTATTATCTGGCCAAGCAAAATGGGTTGATAGTGAAGGTGAAACAAGTTATATATTTATAAAAGAGCAATATGATAGCTTGCTTGCTCAGTCAGATAAAATTCAAGAAAATTTAGATGAAAAAATTATTCAATTAAACTTAATTCAAAAGGAATTAGATTTTTGTACATATAATTCATCACAACGAAGTACATCAAATTATTTATTAGAACAAAGCATTCCAACTAAATCAGAAAATTACTGGCTATGGGTTGGTGCCGGAATAATCGGAGGGTTTTCATTATGTCAATTATTAAATCTATAATTAAAGTTTTAACTGTCATTTTAATTTTAGGTATTTTTAGCACAGGATTCTATTTTTTCATCCTACCTAATAAATCATTTTTTGACAATGTATCAAATGACATTACAGAGTCAATATTAGGAATAGAAACTAAAACAAGCTGGATTGCTGATCATAACAAAAATTTAAATATAAAAGCGGGATATTATATTCGACCCTTTATTCTAGGTGTTCAAGGTCCCAAAATATGGATATCTTCAAAAGACACAATTAATATAAATTTAATTTCTAGTTGGAAAGTATATGATGCGAGTTTTTAATTTGTAACAATTTATTAATTGACTAATTCCACTAATTTATTATACAGTAAATTTCACATATTAATTTTTTGGAGAAATATTGAATTTAAAGAAATATAATTGGTGGATGGTTTCGGCACTTACATTAATTCCTATTATTGGTATTTTTGGTACAGTACTTTATTCTTACCAAAATGGTATTGTGTGGCAAGAACCGTTATTATTTATTTTAGGATGGTGGTTTGCAGGAATGGGAATTACTTTCGGATACCATCGTTTATTCGCACATAGAAGTTTTAAAGCTCACCCAATAATTCAGTTCATTGCATTAATTTTTGGATCAGCTGCAATTCAAAATTCCGTTATTAAATGGAGTTCTGACCATCGAGTTCATCATCGAAAACTTGATACTGAGGAAGATCCATATAGTATTACAAAAGGATTTTGGCATGCACACATTGGGTGGATTCTGGAAAAAAAAGATTCTCAAATTAAAGGGGTAAAAGATTTACAAAATAATAAATTACTCCAATGGCAACATAAACATTACTTTAAAATTGCAATAACGGTTTCATTTTTATTACCTATGATGCTTGGTTCAATTTATGGTAGACCATTCGGAGGGTTACTTTGGGGTGGTTTTTTAAAATTAACATTAGTACATCACTTTACATTTTTCATTAACTCTTTATGCCATTATGCTGGTAAAAAAACATTTGACCCGACTACAACCGCACGGGATTCTTGGTGGGTAGCTTTTTTTACTTTTGGAGAAGGATACCATAATTATCACCATAAATTTCAATGGGATTACAGAAATGGAGTGTCTTGGTATGCTTTTGACCCGGGTAAATGGTCAATCAAATTTTTATCATGGTTTGGTTTAACAAAAGATATACGCACTGTATCTGAATACCACATATTAATGGCACGATTAGAAGGTATGAAAAATTCAATGCAAGCCAATTATACCTCATTACCAGAAAAGATTAAATTAAATTATCAAATTAAATTAAATAATTTTTATGATAACGCTTCTAAAATTGTAGAATTATGGAAAGAAGTGGAAAAAGATTTTAATGAATTAAAAAGAAGTAAAATAACAAATAAATTTCAATTAAATATATTAAAACAAAAAAGGAAATTATATCGTACTGAATTTGCTGGAATAATTCATGGATTTACCGCTATTATGATTAGTATAAAAAGTGGAAATTATTCTTTCTAATATAAATTTGTGAATAATACTTTAAAAATTGAAAAACTTGAAAAAGAAATTTCGAAAATAAAAAAAGAAATTGTTAATCTTCGTTTAGAAGATTCTAATCATTTAATAAGAGATTTTAAAGTTCAATTACATTCAAAAAAAATTGTAAAATTATCTACGCTCTTTGATGAAAAGAAGGAATTGCTGATATCCTTTAATATGGGAAAAAAATGCAAATATTGTACGTTATGGGCAGATGAATATAATGGTATAATTCAACATTTAGAAAATAGATCACCTTTTTTTGTCGTATCACCTGATTCAATTGAAACACAAAAAGAATTTTCCAAATCAAGAAATTGGAAATTCAAAATGTTAAGTTGTCAAAATATGGAATTCTATAAAGAGCTGGGATTTTATGATGGAATTGATGGAACTTGGCCAGGTGTAGCTTGCCTAATAAAGGATGATGATGAAAATATTTATTTATATTCAAAATCCTATTATGGTCCTGGTGATAATTTCTGTTCAATGTGGGATTTTAACGACCTATTACCCCCTCAAAAAACACCATGGTCACCAAAGTATAATTATTAAATAGTTTATAAAAAATTACTTCTTAAAATTGTTAAATTTCAAGGTCTGTATATCAAAGATAATGCACCCGTAGCTCAACTGGATAGAGTACCTGACTACGAATCAGGTGGTTACAGGTTCGAATCCTGTCGGGTGTACCACTTACAATAATAGTAAGGTTATTTTCCAAACCCTACATGCAATTGTAGG
>JACNKR010000036.1 GCA_014381925.1 Fidelibacterota bacterium
CTAAAGATGGGAAAAGCTTAGTTTATGCTTCAAATCGTAATGCTGATAACCCAAGACAAACGAATATTTTTATATCTGAAATAGATTAATAGAAAATAATAATAGTAGCAACCTTTGCACAGCCACTTCTACAAAGTAATTTAAATAACGGCTAATTCTTTCCCGACTTTTATAAATCCAGAAATAGCTTTTTCTAATTGCTGCTGGTCATGTCCTGCACTAATCTGAACTCTTATTCTAGCTTCATTTTTAGGAACAACTGGGAAGAAAAAACCAATAACATAGATTCCTTCTTTTAACATTTTTAAAGCAAATTCTTGAGCTAATTTTGCATCGCCTAGCATAATTGGGACAATTGAATGAACCCCTTTTTTTAAATTAAATCCAGCATCGGTCATTTTTTCCCGAAAAAATAAAGTATTTTTTTTTAATTTTTCTACAAGATGATTTGAATTTGAAAGCAAATCTATACATGCAATGGATGCACTTACAATTGCGGGCGCTACGGTATTACTAAATAAATAGGGACGAGACCGTTGTCTTAACATTGTTACAATTTCACTTGATGCTGAGGTGAATCCACCAGAAGCTCCGCCCAATGCTTTTCCTAGAGTAGAAGTAACTATATCAACTCTGCCCATGACATTACAATATTCAATTGAACCTCGTCCTGTTTCTCCAAAAAACCCAGTTGCATGGGAATCATCCACATGTACTAACGCATTATATTTTTCAGCTAAATTACAAATTTCTTCTAATTTCGCCACAAATCCATCCATAGAAAATACACCGTCAGTGGTAATCATTCTCAACCGTTTATCCTGAGTATTTTTCAGAATTCCCTCCAGTGCGTTCATATCTGAATTTGGATATCGATGCCGTTCTGCTTTGCATAATCTTACACCGTCAATAATTGAAGCATGATTAAGTGAATCTGAAATTATCGCATCCTCTTTATTTAATAATGTTTCAAAAAGCCCTCCATTTGCATCAAAGCAAGAAGTATATAAAATCGTATCTTCAAATCCTAAAAAGGTAGAAAGTTTTTGTTCGAGTTCTTTATGAATTTCCTGAGTACCACAAATAAATCTTACCGAGCTTAGACCAAACCCCCATTTATCTAATCCGTTTTGGGCAGATCGAATTAATTCAGTATTGTTAGATAACCCTAAATAATTATTTGCACAAAAATTTAAAACTGTTTCTTCATTTACTTTTATTTCAGCAGATTGCTGTGATTGTAAAATGCGTTCTTCTTTAAATAATCCTGCTTCTTTTATTGATTCAATTTCTATATTTAGTATATCTTTAATCGTATTCATAATACCTTTTATTTCTTTTTATAAAACTCTTTTACACATGGAATTAAATATTCATTTAATGCAGATTTTAAATTATGTTTAGGACTCCAATTCCAATCATTTCTTGCCGAAGTATCATTTACATCCTTCGGCCATGAATTTACAATTTTTTGCCTTTTTCCATTAATATCATAACCTAAGTTAACATTTGAGAAATAAGGCGCAATTGCAGTTTTAAATTCACCCGCTGTTGGTGCAAATGCAGAAATATGATACACATTTCTATTTAGTTTTTTTTGCGGAGCATTCATTAATTCTAAAATTGCTCTTATTGCATCTGGCATGGTCATAAATGGTATAGCCGTATCTGCATCTACAAATGAATTATATGATTTACCTTGCACGGCATTATGCAACATTTCAGGAATAAAATCACTTGTCCCCCCCGTTGGCATCGTAATGGCAGAAATTAATCCCGGAAATCGAATTGATCTAAAGTCTAATAAACCGGGTGAATATGTTGCTGATAATTGTTGATAATGATTGGAAAAATAAGTCCCTAATTGTTCACAATATAATTTATTACAACCATACATTGTTTGGGGTGATAAATATTCAGTTTCAGAAATCGCACCTGCTTTTTCCTTTTCTTCAATCGAGTTAATTCCATAAACCGCTATTGAACTGGGAAAAAAGAATTTTACTTTTTCTCCCTGAGATTGTGCCTGCTCCATTGCCAATTTAAGTAAATTTAAAGTACCATTTACATTCACATCATGAGCAATCATGGGTGAAAATTCAGCACGCGTGCTTAATAATGCAGCAAGGTGATAAATTGCTCTTATTTCATATTCAGTATTTAGCATTTCAAGAAGTTTAATATCTAAAATATCACCTTGAACTCCATCCAACACATTGTCCTTTATATCTTTGGATAATGGTTCTAAATCTAATGCTAATATATCTGTATTTTTTTCTTTTGATAGACCATGAATAAGTCCATGACCCATTTCACCATTTGCTCCGGTGATTAATATTACTGGTTTTCTCATCTAATTATATTTTTTAAGGAAAAATTATGGTATGTAATTTATGAATGATTAAATTATAGAACCTGTAAAGAACTAAATAATTATTAAATGAATTACTTTATTATAATATTAATCGTCCTATTCACTTCTACATGTACATTAATTTCACCTGTAGAAGAAATTCCTGACAATCTAAATTATTTTGATATTATGACATGGAATATTGAACAATTCCCAAAACATTCCAATACCACATCATCTGTTATTTCCATAATTAATGATTTGCATCCAAGTATTATTGCATTTCAAGAAATTAATAGTTTATCTGAATTTGACATTATGCATAACCAAATTGATAATTATGATGGATATAGAGCATCAAGTGCATCTTATAGTATAAACCTTGCCTATATGTGGGATTCAAATATTATTAAAAATGTTAATATTTATGAAATTTTTCAAGATCAATGGTATCCATTTCCACGGTCACCACTTGTAATGGAATGTGAAATTAATAACGTAGATTATATCATTATAAATAATCATTTTAAATGTTGCGATGATGGTGTTTCAAGACGAGAAGAAGCAGTTACGCTCATTAAAGATTTTATGGATAATAATTATCCAAATGATCGAATAATTATGCTGGGTGACTTTAATGATAATTTAAACGATTCTGAATATTCAAATGTTTTTATACCTTTTTTAGAAGATAGAAATGATTATTTATTTATTGATGAAGATTTTGAAATTGATAATTATTCATATCCAAGTTACCCAAGCCATATTGATCATATTTTAATTTCTAATGAGCTTTTTATATATTTTAATTCACAATATACACAAACATACACAGTTCAATTGGATGATGAGGTTCAGTTTTATTTTAGCCAAATATCTGACCATCTTCCTGTCTATTTAAAATTGGTATTTGAATGAGGTAAATAAACCGTGCAAAAAAAACAAATAATCGTTCTATTTTTAATAATAAATGTCCTTAACACCCAAATCATCATTTCTGAAGTTATGTTCAATTTGGAAGGAGGTGATTCTCCAAATGAATTTGTTGAGCTTTTTAATTCAAGCACAACTCAAATTGATATTTCAAATTGGTTTATAGCTGATAAATTATCAACGGATGACTTTATTGAAGGGAGTCATATTATTCCTGCATTGTCGTATGCTCTAATTGTAGAAGGTGATTTTGATGGGGTTTTATATCAAGGACTAATTCCTAATAATACAATAATAATTCCTGTAGATGGTACTGCAATTGGGAATAATTTGGGCAATTTTGGAGATTCCTTATTTCTCATAACAGACTTAGGTGATACAGTCGATTTTATGGGATGGAATAATGGAATTACTGAAGGCCATAGCCTTGAAAAAGTAAACTTAGATTTTCCAAATACATCTGGGAATTGGCGAGAAAGTTTAAATTTATTGGGTAGCCCCGGATTTGAAAATAGCGTATCAAGTTTAGGGATGGATGTCGGCATTGATTCACTTTGGCATTTACCTGAGTTCCCAAATAATTTTGAAGATATTCATTATTTTCTTAAAATTTCAAATTTAGGTTTACAAGAATCACTCGTACAAATTTATAAGGAACAGATTTTCCAGATTTCTTTTAATTTAAACACTCAATTAGATACAATTGTTGAAATAGTTGGTAATGGTTTTGATTCAGGTTTACAGCAAACTGAATTTATGATTCATGTGCCAGGTGATAAAAGCCAACTTAATAATTCAATGACTGAACTAATTTTTATTTCTTACCCTGAAAAAACAATATTAATAAATGAAATTATGTATGACCCATTATCCGGTGACCCTGAATGGATTGAATTAGTAAATAATTCTCAATATGAAGTTGATATTCAACACTGGAGAATCGTAGATGATTTGGAAGATGAAACAATAGGCGTTGAACAATCTAATTTAATTAACACAAATGATTTTGCTGTAATTTCTAGGGAAGAATTTATTTCTGGATTTATTTATCAAGATAATTTTCCCTCATTAAATAATTCGGGTGATAATTTATATTTAATTGACCCAGCAAATAAAATAATTGATAATGTGAACTATACCGATGATTGGGGAGGTGGTGATGGATTTTCACTTGAGCGAATTACATTATTTATGAACTCAAATGACCCTGTAAATTGGGGCGGTTCAGTAAATCCATTTGGCTCAACACCTTCAGAAAAAAATTCACTCTTTGTAGATAAAATTCAAGAAAATGGATCTGTGGAAATATCACCGAATCCATTCTCTCCCGATAAAGATGGATTTGATGACGAAATTATTATTTCATATAATATCCCATTTTCATATAGCAAATTATATATTGATATTTATGCAATTAATGGGATTTTAGTTAAAAGTTTATCCAATGGTGTTATTGTTTCGTCAAATGGATTTATCACTTGGGATGGCTATGATAATAAAAATAGGAAATGTAGAATTGGTCCCTATATTTTAAAATTTGAAGCCGATGATTCGCAATCAAATAATTCCTTTAAAAAAATTGTACGCATCATCTTAGCAAAGAAATTGAATTAATTTAATTATTGAAAGATATTATTTGCCCAAGTAAAAAATTCTGCTAACGAAAAAACCAAGATATTAGTATCATTATTTTTAATTGTAGTGTATTTTTTTCTTTTAACAGCATCTCTTAACCAATCTTTTGCACCAGGCTTAAACCCATCACCATCAATCAAAATTATTATATCTTTTTCTGGCATAGCTTCAATAGTATTTAGATATAAATAGGGTAATTTTTCATCCACGGACCCCATGCTTTGTTGCCATTTACATTCTATTCTAATTTTTAAACTATATTTTTTTGATAATAAAAGAAATTCAGTTCTGCCTTTATGTTGATAAATTGTTTTGAATGGTGCATTCTTTAATAAAATTTCATTTCCATAATTTTTTATATTTTTTATCCATTTACTGTACATTTCAATTTCAAATCCCTTTTCGATAAGAACCGTTTGTACAGCTTTTTCAAGTTGTGTACCTGAAATATTTGTTTTTCTTCCTTTTTTCATATTATATCAATAATTTGTTATTACAATTTCTTTTATAGAGTTCCTTTTATTGGGGTTCGAATTTATTGATCTTTTAGCATTTACTCTAGTAATTTTATAATCTTTATATATTTTATCAAAAAAATCTTCACTAGGATCAATATTTTTAGGATCTGAATTACTCAACATTAAAGAATATCCTTTTTCATTTAAATCATAAAAAAGTTTTGATAACTGAATTTGATCATCATCTTGAAATGTTGTTTTGCTATATGCTGTAAAACTTGAAGTTTTACTAATTGGTTTATATGGTGGATCAAAATAAATAAAAGTACTATCACCATTTAAATCATTTATAACTTTTGAATAGTCAGCTTTTTTAATCGTTGTAATTTCAAGAAGTTTTGAGACATTTAATAAGTTTTGTTCATCAACAATTTTAGGATTTTTATATTTTCCCATTGGAGAATTAAACTCTCCCTTTGAGTTAAATCGAAATAAACCATTAAAACATGTTTTATTTAAAAAAATTATTTGTGCTGCTCTTGAAATCCAATTCTCTGAATAATTATTATAATCTATATTAAATCTTGAAAAATTGAAGCTTTTTCGTAAATCGTAAAAATATTCTTTTCTTTGCTCTTCGTTTAATTTTTTATATTGTTTATCATATCTATATAAAAAATCTATTAGTTCATTGACATTATTTTGAATTACCAAATATGTTAATATTAATTCTTCATTTATATCATAAAGAAAAGCATTTTCAATTTCAAAATTTTGAACAACATCAAAAAATACAGCACCTCCACCAACGAATGGTTCATAATAATTTTTTATCTTTTTTTTCTTCAATAATTTTGGATATAAACTTTGGAATGATTTTAATAGCTGTCTTTTCCCTCCTACCCATTTTAAAAAAGGCTTAGCACCAACATTATATTCATAAAATAAATCTTCAACTTTTGCTGACTTTGGGTTAATCTGTTTATAATTCTTCATATATATTAAATTTAATTAGTAATCTCATTATTAAATAATACAAAATATAAAAAATTTAATCCTAATTATTTAAAAAAAAAGATTCATAGGAAAACTTTATTTCAAAATATATTATCTAACCGTCGCCCCCTGTCTTTTTAAGTATTTAATTTTAGGTATGAATAAATATTCAAATCATTTTTAAATTATGAATATTACAAACCAAACATTCTATTAAATAAAAATAAGGATTAAGAAATGAACCAAGAAAATGTAACCATAAAGTGTGAAAACTGCGGTGAACCAGTAAACATAAATAATGCACTCACCCATCAATTAGAAAAACAAATATCTCAAAAATTTCAAAATAAATTAGACAAAGAAAAACAGCAAATTCAACGATTAAAAGATGAATTAGAAACAGATAAAGAAAAAATAAATGAGACTATAAATTCAGGAATCAATAAAAAACTAAAAATTGAGAAAGAAAAATTAGAAACTCAAATTACTTCCAAATTAAATGATGAAAACTCAGAAAAAATTCGAATAATGGAAAAAGAGCTCAATGAAAAATCAGAAAAAGTGAAAGAACTAAATAAATCTAAAGCAGAAATTGAGAAATTAAAAAGAGAAAAAAGTGAATTAAAAGATGAAATTGAGGCCGACGCTGAACAAAAACTAAATGAACAAATACGAGATGCAAAAATAAAAATCCACCAAGTCGAAAAGGAAAAAAATGATGCTAAATTAAAAGAAGTACAAATCAAATTAGATGATCAAAAAAAACTGACCGAAGAAATGCAACGAAAACAAAATCAGGGTTCTATGGAGATGCAGGGTGAAATTGGTGAAAAAGCGATTGAAGAATGGTTAGCTTCACAATTTCCATTAGATGTAATTGAAGAAATTAAAAAAGGGGCCAGAGGTGGAGATTGTATTCAAAATATCAATACACCAACTCAACAAAAATGTGGCATTATTTATTATGAAAGTAAACGGACCAAAGTTTTTCAACCGGCTTGGATTGACAAATTTAAAAATGATATGCGAGAAAAAAATGCCAGTATTGGCGTTATTGTAACTCAAACAATGCCAACTGATTTAAAACGAATGGGACAACAAAAAGGAATATGGATATGTAGCTTTGAAGAATTTAAAGGCCTATCTCAAGTCCTACGAGAATCTATTATTCAACTTAATCGTGTTATTATTTCTCAAAAAGGCAAAGGAGATAAAATGGAATTACTCTATAATTTTTTATCTGGAAGTGAATTTAGATTACAAATTGAAGGCATTGTTGATGGATTTACTGAAATGAAAATTGATCTTGATAAAGAAAAAAGAGCCATGCAAAAATTATGGAAACAGAGAGAAAAGCAGATTGATAAAGTAATAACAAATACAATTGATATGCATAGTTCAATTAAAGGAATTGCAGGAAATGCAATCCAAGCAGTTCAACAATTAGAATTAGGAGACTAATCCAAAGCTCAACCAAATGAATGAATAAAATTTCCCTCTGTCAACCATAGATTAATTGGTATTAATTTATGGTTGATGTAAATCAATCAAAACAGTACAATATCCAATGTATAATCAAACAATAGATCAAATAAATACACAAGAGCGAGTGGCGCGACTTTTTTCCCGCAGTATTAAAAAGGAATCAAAAGTACAGGCATTACACTTAGCCTTAAGCATGATAGACTTAACCACTTTAGAAGGAAAAGATTCTCCTGGAAAAGTGAAACAATTATGCTATAAAGCGTCTCACTTGCACGATAATTTCCCAAACTTACCTCATGTCGCAGCCATCTGTGTTTATCCACCAATGGTTTCAATTGCCAAGAAAGCACTTGAAGGGACAAAAATTAATGTGGCTTCGGTGGCAACGGCTTTCCCAAGTGGAATGGCAAATTTACAAGCAAAACTTGAGGAGGTAAAATCAGTAGTCAACGAAGGTGCTGATGAAATTGATATGGTTATCTCTCGAGGTAAATTTCTATCTGGAGAATATCAATATGTAAGTGATGAAATTACTCAAGTAAAAGAAGCCTGTGGAAAAGCTCATTTAAAAGTCATTTTAGAAACAGGTGAGTTAGTTACTTTGGATAATGTGAGACTTGCTAGCGATATTGCAATGAAAGCAGGTGCCGATTTTATTAAAACATCTACAGGAAAAGTTTCACCTTCTGCTACACCTCCAGTTGTTTTAACCATGTTAGAAGCAATTAGAGATTTCAATAATAAGACAGGTAAACAAATTGGGATGAAACCTGCTGGTGGAATTGGAACAGCTAAACAAGCAATTCAATATTTAGTAATGATTAACGAAACATTGGGTAGTGATTGGTTGTCTCCAAACTTATTTCGATTTGGAGCAAGTTCGTTAGCAAATGATATATTAATGCAAATTGTAAAGCAATCTACTGGAAATTATCAATCTAAAGATTATTTTTCAATTGATTAGGAATATGAGTTATGAGTAAAAAACAAAAATGGGAATATAGCCCAGCACTAGAAGGCACAGATCATATTCAATTAAAAAAACAATATGATTTATTTATAAATGGAAAATTTACACCCGGTGCTGAAGGCAAATATTTTTCAACCGTAAACCCGGCAAATGAAGAAAAAATTGCAGAAGTTGCAGAAGCGAATCAAAAAGATATTAATTTTGCAGTAGAGTCTGCACAAAAGGCCTATGATAATACTTGGTCTAAAATGCCTGGAAAAGAGAGAGGTAAATACATATTCCGTATCGCTCGGTTATTACAAGAACGGGCAAGAGAATTTTCTGTAATTGAAACGATTGATGGTGGTAAACCAATTAGAGAATCTCGAGATGTGGATATTCCACTTGCATCCGCACACTTTTTCTATTATGCAGGATGGGCAGATAAACTTGAGTATGCTTTCCCAGGGAAACAAGCAAATTCATTAGGGGTCACAGGACAAATTATTCCGTGGAACTTTCCATTATTAATGGCTTCTTGGAAAATTGCACCTGCACTTGCAACAGGAAATACCGTTGTTTTAAAACCAGCAGAAACAACACCATTAACTGCTATGAAATTAGCCGAAATCATTCAAGAAGCAGACTTACCTCCTGGAGTTGTAAATATTGTAACAGGGGCTGGAGATACTGGAAAAGCGATTGTAAATCATCCTGATATTAAAAAAATAGCATTTACTGGAAGTACTGAAGTCGGTAAATATATAATGAAGTCAATCGCTGGGACAGATAAAAAATATACACTTGAATTGGGTGGAAAGGCTGCCAATATTATTTTTGAAGATGCTTCAATTGATCAAGCCGTTGAAGGAATAATTAATTCTATATTTTTTAATCAAGGCCATGTTTGCTGTGCTGGGTCTCGATTGTATGTTCAAGAAAGCGTTGCAGAAGAAGTCATTCAAAAATTACGCAATCGAATGAGTTCATTAATTGTTGGAAACCCTCTAGATAAAAATACAGATATTGGTGCGATTAATTCTAAAATGCAATTAGATAAGATTAAAATGTATGTTGATTTAGGCAAAGAAGAAGGTGGAAATATATACCAACCATCATGTTCACTTCCTAAAAAAGGATTTTGGCATGCACCTACAATTTTCACAGATGTGAGTCAGTCAAATAGAATTATTCAAGAAGAAATATTTGGACCTGTATTAGGAATTCAGACATTCCGAACTGTTGATGAAGTAATTGCAAAAGCAAATAATACAGCTTATGGTCTTTCTGGTGGTGTATGGACAGATAAAGGATCTAAGATTTTTAAAGTAACAAAAGATATACGAGCAGGAGTTATTTGGGCAAATACATTTAATAAATTTGACCCCGCTTCACCGTTTGGTGGTTATAAAGAAAGTGGTGTTGGAAGCGAGGGCGGTATTGAAGGCCTTCGAGGATATTTGGATTTAGCTTAGGGAGAATTATGAGCAATCGAATTAATATACAAAAAACATATAAACTTTATATTGATGGTAAATTCCCAAGAACAGAATCAGGTAGATATATAAAGTGGATGAATAAAGATAAATCTACAATTATAAATATTTGTAGAGGTTCACGAAAAGATTTTAGAAATGCTATAGTTTCCGCACGAAAAGCGTTATCTGGGTGGTCAGCGCGAACAGCCTATAATAGAGCTCAAATATTATATCGAATTGGTGAAATGTTGGAAGGCAGAAGAGAACAATTCATGGCTGAATTAATTTTACAAGGTTCCAGTAAAAAAGATGCTGAAAATGAAATTAATCAATCTATAGACTGTCTTATTTATTATGCAGGATGGGCAGATAAATATCAACAAATTTTTAGTCGTGTGAATCCTGTTTCCCAAGCCTATTTTAATTTTACAATATCAGAGCCGACTGGAGTTGTTTCAGCAATAGCTCCTAATGATTCTTCATTACTAGGGTTAGTATCAATTATTTCACCTGTTATTGCTGGTGGAAATACAATTGTAATTTTAGCTTCTGAAAAACTTCCTATTTGTTCAATTTCATTTGGTGAAGTTTTGCACACTTCAGATGTGCCAGGTGGAGTTGTTAATATTCTAACCGGGGAAAAAACAGAATTAATTGAACATTTTTCAACACACATGGATGTAAATGCAATTATTTATTGTGGTGAAAATAAAGATGAACAGAAATTAATTGAAACAAATGCTTCACTTAATTTAAAACACGTAGTTCATTATAAAAATAAAAAGTGGGCATTAGAAAATTCTCATAGTCCATATCATATTTTAAATACACAGGAAACAAAAACAACATGGCATCCAATTGGAATTTAATAAATGAGTAAAAATGCACTTGAAATAATCCAGTCTAAGTCAAACGGCATAACACCAAAAGTAGGAATAATTTTAGGTTCTGGATTAGGTGATTTTGCGGATTCTATTCAAAATCAAATTAAATTTTCGTATGAAGATTTACCTGGCTTTCCAGGAGCTGGTGTAAAGGGTCATGCCGGAAAACTTGTTTTAGGCGAAATTAATGGTACTGAAGTTGCAGTTTTACAAGGGCGAGCTCATTATTATGAACATGGTCACACAGATATTATGAGAACCCCAATCGAAACATTAAAACAATTAGGTTGTGAAACGCTTATTCTAACAAATGCAGCTGGAAGTCTTTTACCAGAAGCAACACCCGGAAGTTTAATGATGTTAACGGATCATATAAATTTCACAGGAATATCACCTCTTTTTGGAGAAAAAGAAAATAATCGATTTGTAGATATGGTAAATGCATATAATCCCAAATTATGTAAGAAGCTTCAAGATATTGCAAAAGAAAATAATATTACTCTATTTGAAGGGGTGTATATCTGGTTTTGTGGACCTAATTTTGAAACACCTGCTGAAATAAAATCTGCTCAATTATTAGGTGCTGATGCTGTTGGTATGTCCACAGTTCCAGAAGTAATTCTTGCTCGATTTTTTAATCTCAACGTTATTGCCATATCAATTATTACCAATATGGGCGCTGGAATGAGCAATACTATTTTAAGCCATGAACAAACAATGGACAATGCACAGAAGGCTTCAAAAAATCTTCAGTTTTTGCTTCATAAATTTCTTAAATCTTACTCCAAATAAATTTAAACCCTAAAAAACAATGCTACCTCAAGAGATAATTCGTAAAAAACGAGATAATGAGCAATTAAGTTTAACTGAAATTCAAGAATTTATTTCGGGAATTCTCAATGGTAAAGTTTCTGAAAGTCATATTTCCGCCTTTACAATGGCTGTGTTTTTTAATGGAATGAATACAGATGAATGTATTGCTCTTACAGAGGCAATGATGAATTCTGGCGATGTGTTAAATTGGAATGATTTGAATGGACCTGTTATTGACAAACACTCAACAGGTGGCGTGGGTGATAAAGTAAGCATTATGCTCAGTCCAATAATTGCAAGTTGTGGAATCTATAATCCAATGATTTCAGGAAGAGGACTAGGGCATACTGGTGGAACGCTTGATAAATTAGAATCAATTCCTGGATATAACACCACTCCTAATAATTTAATATTTCGTGAAATTGTAAAAAATGTAGGATGTGCTATTATAGGACAAACTGCAAATTTAGCGCCTGTCGACAAAGTAATTTACGGAGTTAGAGATGTTACTGCTACAGTGGAATCAATTCCATTAATCACTGCATCCATATTGTCAAAAAAATTATCCGCAGGACTAAATGGTCTTGTAATGGATATAAAATTAGGAAATGGTGCATTTGCAACAGATATTACATTTGCAAACGGAGTTGGTAAAAATATAATACAAGTTGCAAATCATTTTGCTATGAAAACAACGGCTTTAATTACAGATATGAATCAACCATTAGGACATTCAATTGGTAATGCTTTAGAAATTATTGAAGTAATTGAATATTTAAATTGTACTAAAATTAACCCTCGACTTCATGAAGTTGTAATGGCATTATCAGCTGAAATATTATTAAACTCAAAAATCGTAAATGATAAAGAATCTGGAATACAAATGGCAAATGAAGCCCTGCAAAATGGGAAAGCAGGTGAAACATTTGAAAAAATGGTGTCTGAATTAGGTGGACCAAATAATATTTTACAAAATAAAATTTCTACATTTACCAATTCTCCAATTATTAAACCTGTAAAATCAGATAAAACAGGAGTAATTACTAAAATTGACACGAGAGCTTTAGGATTAGCAGTTGTAGAATTAGGTGGTGGGCGAAAAAAGACAGATGACATTATTAATCATTCAGTTGGCCTAACCAATGTTTTAGGACTCGGTGAAAAAATAATTAATGACCAAGATCTTGCAATTATTCATGCACAAACTGAAGATCAATTCAAGCAAGCTGAAAAAATAATTCAAAATGCATATAATATTTCAGATGTAGATATTGTTTCTACACCCACAATAATAGAATATTTAGACTAATTGAAATTTTTATATTTCATCTATAAAAAAACCCCTAATTTTTCTCATCAATTTTAACTAAAAAAAAGAATAACAATAATGGATATTATTTCAAATCGATTAAATCAAATCCGTAACTGGATGAAATCAAACAAGTATGATGCATTTATAATTCCACATGCTGATGAATATATGTCTGAATATTTACCTCCACAAAATGAACGCTTAGAATGGGCAACCGGATTTAATGGATCCGCTGGCGTAGCAGTAATTACTCAAAATAATGCAAGTATTTTTGTTGATGGTCGATATACCGTTCAAGTTAGAGAACAGGTCTCAGATAAACTTTTTGAGATTAACCACTTAATCGAAAACCCTTATTTAAAGTGGATTGAATCAAATATAAAACTAAATTCAAAAATTGGCTATGATTCTAGATTAGTTACTCGAAACTGGTTAAAAAATGCCAATAAAACATTAAATAACCAATTTGAATTTGAAGCTATAAAAGAAAATCCAATTGATATAAATTGGAAAGATAGACCCTTCCTAGAAACTCCTCAGGCATTATTATTGAAAGAAAAATTGACAGGGCAATCTAGTTTTGATAAACGAATAGAAATCGGAAAAATCTTAAAAGAGCAAAAATTTGATGGAGCTTTAATTACCGCATTAGATTCTATCTGTTGGTTACTTAATATTAGAGGACAAGATATACCCTGTAACCCGGTACTTTTATCACATGCTTTAATATATGCTAATGGTAATGTGGATTTATTTATTGATAAAAATAAAATACCAAATGGATTTAATGACCATGTTGGATCTGGTGTAAACGTTTTTCAAAAAAATGATTTAAAATCAAATCTATCAAACCTAAAAGGAATAAAAATTGGATATGATATGAATTTGGGTAATGCATGGTCTGTTGATATAATGGAAAATGGTAGTGCTAAAGTAATTAATTTCAAAGATCCATGTACTTTACCAAAAGCATGTAAAAATAAAATTGAATTACAAGGAATGAAAGATTGCCATATACAAGATGGGGTTGCCGTTTCTAAATTTTTAGCTTGGGTTGATAAACAAGTTTTAAGTGGTAATTTATTAAATGAGGGGGAGCTTTCTGATAAATTAGAATTATTTAGAACAGAAGGTGAAATGTTTATGGGGATAAGTTTCGATACAATTTCTGGTGCTGGAGGGAATGCTGCAATTGTACATTATAATCATACGAATAATAAATCCCCTAAAAAATTAGAAATAAATTCAATTTATTTAGTTGATAGTGGGGGCCAATATTTAAATGGAACGACGGATGTTACGAGAACAATTTCAATTGGGAATTTAGATGAAGTTACAAAAAAAGCTTTTACACTTGTCTTGAAAGGCCATATTGCATTAGGACGAGCTACTTTCCCAAAAGGTACTTCTGGCATGCAATTAGACCCATTAGCACGGCAATTTTTATGGGAACACGGCATGGATTATGACCACGGAACAGGACATGGTGTTGGTCATTATTTAAATGTTCATGAAGGTCCACATGGAATTGCAAAAAAAGGTAGCCCAGTGCCATTAGAAGAAGGAATGGTCGTTTCAAACGAACCTGGATATTATGAAACTGGTAAATTTGGAATTAGATGCGAAAATTTAGTTTTTGTTAAATCTGTGAAAACAGATGGAAATCTTGAGACATTAGGGTTTGAAAATTTGACATTGGTACCTTTTGATAAAAACCTTTTAAATTTAAAATTAATGTCTAATACTGAAATACAATGGCTCAATGATTATCATCAAACTATTTGGGATAATATTTCACCATTTTTATCTGGAGATGATTTAGTTTGGTTAAAAAATCAAACTAGTCCAATCCAGTAAAAAATTCATCAATTTGTTTTTTGGCTTCTATTATAGAAAAATAATTTTTAACTATCATATATTGATTTCCATTTATCATAGCTGATAATCTTTTATTTTTTTGGTTTCTATATAAGCATAGTATTTTTTTACCCAATAACTCAGCCTTCGCTAATTCATAACCAACACCTAATGATGGAGTAGAAACTTCCGCAATTAAAATATCTGCTTCTTCAATCCACGAAATATCTCTATCAAAAATCCATTTATCTGAGGGACCATCTTCACCAAATTCTGTTAAATTTATATCGCCGACATGTTCTGTTAATACTTGGCCATATGTAGATAGATGTTGAATAAGTTTTAGATATAATTCTTTATCATTTCGGCCACCTCTTATAGAGCCTGCAAAATATATTTTCATATTATATTTTTATTTTTTAAGAATTCTATTATTTTTTCTGCAGCAGCCTCAGGATTCATTTCATCCGATTTAATATGTATATCAGGATTTTCTGGAGACTCATAAGGCGAATCAATGCCTGTAAAATTTTTAATATTTCCACTTCTCGCTTTTTTATATAACCCTTTTGGATCTCTATATTCTGCAACTTTAAGTGGAACATCAATAAAAATTTCCAAAAAATCATTGGGCATTAAATCCCTTGCAAGCCGTCTTTCGGCTTTAAAAGGAGCAATAAAACTCACAATAGTAATTAATCCAGCATCAATCATTAATTTTGATACATTTGCAATTCTTCTAATATTTTCAACTCTATCTGCATTGGTAAAACCTAAATCTTTATTTAATCCATGGCGTACATTATCTCCATCTAAAAGCATGGTATGTTTACCTAAATTAAATAATTTTTTCTCTAAAATATTAGCAATTGTTGATTTTCCCGAACCAGACAATCCTGTAAACCATAATACAGTTGGTTTTTGATGTTTGGATTTTGACCTTAATTCTTTATTAATATCCATTTCATGCCATTGAATATTTTCACTTCTAAATAAAGCAAAATTAACTAAACCCATTCCAACAGTATTATTTGTCATTTTATCAATTATAATAAAAGAACCTAAGGAATTAGACTCAATATATGGCTTCATTGATAATTTTCGATCTAATGCAATATTAACTAAACCAATCTCATTTAATTCAAGAGTTGTTGAATTTTCTTCTGCAAAAGTATTGATATTAATTCTATTTCTTAATTTGCTTATCGATCCATTTGACTCTGCCACGCCGAATTTAAAAATATATGGCCGACCTGGAACCATTTTTTCTTCATCCATCCAAAGTATTTTGCCTTGAAATTGGTCTGCAATATCACACGAAAATTCTTTTTGGCAAATAATATCACCTCGAGAAATATCAATTTCATCATTTAATTCTAAAGTAACCGAATGCCCAACATTACATGAATTTTGTTCATTATCAGAAACTAAAATATTTTTTATAGTACTTTTTTTATTAGATGGTTTTACTATTATTTCATCACCAATTGATATATTACCTTCTGCAACTTGCCCACAAAAACCCCGAAAATTATGACTCAATCGATTTACCCATTGAATAGGGAGTATAAATTGTTGGTTTTTCTTTTCAAGGTTATATTTAACATTTTCTAAATACTGGACTAAGCTTTCATCTTTATACCAATTCATATTTTTGCTTAATTCAATAATATTATCACCTTTAAGAGCAGAAATTGGAATTGAATTAATATTATCAAAATTTAATCCATTTGAAAATTCGATATAATCATTTTTTATTTTATCATACACATCTTGAGAATAATCAACTAAATCCATTTTATTAATTGCAAGGCATATATTTTTCACACCCAACATATCTACAATATGGGAATGCCTACAAGTCTGTGGTAAAAGACCTGCTCTCGCATCAATTAAAAGTATAGCCACATCTGCAGTTGATGCTCCAGTTGCCATATTTCGAGTATATTGTTCATGTCCGGGTGTATCTGCTACAATAAACTTTCGTTTATCTGTAGAAAAAAACCGATAGGCAACATCTATGGTAATCCCCTGTTCCATTTCTGCTGAAAGACCATCAACAAGTAATGCAAAATCAATATCGTCACCTTGTGTACCTATTTTTTTTGAAGTGGATTGTAACTCAGAAAGTTGATCTTCAAAAATTAAATGGCTTTCAAAAAGTAATCGTCCAATTAATGTCGATTTTCCATCATCTACAGAACCGCAAGTAATAAATCTTAATAGCTGTTTATTTTCTTGATCTGTTAAATATTTTTCTACTTCAGTCACCATTAAAAATATCCCCCCTGTTTTTTCTGCTCCATTGAGGCAATATTATCAAAATCAATTAATCGTCCATCTCTTTCTGAAGTTTTTGCAACTAACATCTCTTGAATAATCTCAGGGAGCGTTTTTGCATTTGACTCAACAGCTCCTGTAAGTGGGTAACATCCTAATGTTCTAAAACGAACATTTTTTAATATTGGTTTTTCATCTTTTTTAAGTGGAAGTCGTTCATCATCTACTAATATCAACACACCATCTCGCTCAACCACTGGTCTTTTATCAGAGAAATATAATGGTACTATTGGAATATTTTCTTTATAAATATATTGCCAAACATCAAGTTCAGTCCAATTAGATAATGGAAATACACGAATACTTTCACCTTTTTTCTTTTTGGTATTAAAAATATTCCATAATTCTGGTCTTTGGTTTTTAGGGTCCCATTGATGTTTTTCAGTTCTAAATGAAAATATTCGTTCCTTTGCTCTGGATTTTTCCTCATCTCTTCTTGCTCCTCCAAATGCTACATCAAACTGATATTTATCCAACGCCTGTTTAAGCCCTTGAGTTTTCATTTTATCAGTATGTACAGAGGAACCGTGTGTAATGGGTCCTACACCCATTTTAACACCTTCTTTATTGATATGAACAATTAACTTCAGTCCATATTTTGAAATAATTTCATCACGGAAAGATATCATTTCTTTAAATTTCCATGTTGTATCTACATGCATTAATGGAAATGGAATTTTATTGGGATAAAATGCTTTTCGTGCTATATGGAGCATTACAGCAGAATCTTTACCAACTGAATATAACATTACGGGATTGTCTGCAGTTGCAACAACCTCTCGCATAATATGAATACTTTCTGCTTCTAATGTTTCTAAATGAGTAAGGCTCAAAGGAATTCCTTATTTATGTACTTCTAAAATTTAAATCAAACTAAGCGGGTAAAATTAAAAAAAGAATTGAGAATGAACCGAAGGTAATTTCTGTTTAAATCATTAATATTTACAATGTAAAAAATGGTCAGCGAATACTGCACCAATAAGAATATTTTTTTTTTGAATGGCTGAAACACTTGATCCTGATAACGATTCTCCGTTATTTAAATAGATTTCATCAAAAACATAATTATGGGTGGAATCTTGAGAAACTTTTAATACTTGTGAAGGTGATAATTTATGTTCATCTTTTGCATGTCGAGAAAATGCTAACATTTGAGGGTGTGAGCCAATCCATAGATTTCCATCTTCATCTATTTCAATATTATCAACACCTGAATTCATTTTCAATAAATTTATTAAATGAAGTTCATTTGTTTCTTCATTTCGAGAATAAATGGATAATTTTTTCCCAATTGTTTCTGCAACATAAACTAATTTTTTATCCGATGAAATATTAATTCCATTTGCATATCTTAATCCTATTGCAGAAATATTAAATTTAGTACCATCATAAAAAATAACATTTGAATTTGATACTTGAAGATAATCTTGCATCGTTTTAATTAATCGTGACGAAACACCATGATCATTCGTAACATAAAATTGATTTTCATTAATGGCAACAATGTCATTTGGACTAATTAATAATGAACTTTTAATTGTATTGGTATGTACTAATTTTTCATTTTCAAATTTAAACAATTCAATTGAATGAATATTATCTACATGATTTACTACAAATACATTAACATTTCCCAGGGAATCTTCAAATACTGAAATACCATGTGGGTGAAAATCAATTTCTAAATTAGATGTTAAATTTATCAATTCAGGGTTTTCATGATTCACATTATAGGAATATATATGACCTTGCAATGGGTTTTCAGCAAGTGTTTTCCAACGGTCATCAGCAGAAATAAATGCAATTCCATTTTTTAATATGGTAATATCTTCAGGACCATTTAGTCCAAAAACCGATATACATTCCCCCTCAAAATGAGGGTTTATTGATTTAAATTCACCAGCATCGTATAATGTTTTTATAACTAAAAATAAAATAAACCCAATAATAAAGTAAATAATACTTTTCATTCTTTTATTTATTCCAATTAATTTCCAAGAATTATATTCACAATTCCAACGATATCTAATACATTAATTTCACCATCGTTATTGATATCACTCGCATCTTGCTGTTGAGTCGTTGGAGTTAAATCCCCTAAAACAAAATTTACAATTAATACAACATCCAATACATTTACGACACCATCTAAATTTCCATCACCACTAATTACAGTCCCAGGTCCATCAACATTTAATAAAACATGTACAGATTCAGAACCACCACTTGAATTAATGTCTAAAAATGCTGAATATTCACCACCTAAAATTTCATTTGTATCTACACTTATATTTACAGATGAAGATTGGTCTGAATTTATTTGACCTTCAATTGGTGAAGCTGTTAACCAGCTCGGTGATTTTTTAAATTTAATTGCCATATTATTCTGAATTTGCCCAGAAACAAGTAAGCCCGAATTCCCCAATGAATTTTGCATTCCTATGGTTGGTGAATACTCGCCCGTTAATGAATTATAATTAAATTGAACTTCTCCATTTGGATAAAGCACCATTTGAAAATCATAAAAACTATTTTCATTATTTGTCCACCAATGAGCAACATCATTAAACCAAACAATCAACCTATCACTATTAGAATGATAATAAACTTCTCCAGAGCAATATTGATTACAATTATCATTTACTGGATTTAAATCATCCCAAAAACCAAATATAGCTGGACGAGGTGCAGAGGTAGATGGAATTGAAGAATTATCCCACTCTGTATTATCATCACCAAATCCTATCCATCCATTTGCATTTACAATAAATTGACTATAAACTTCGCCATAAAATGGGAAATCAAATCCAATTTCGACAATATCACCTGATTGATCATTTTGTGGGAATGAATATAATGTTCCGCTTTCTGAAATATCTTCCCAATCATAAATAATATTTGGATTATTATTTGAACTTGCCCAATAATTATTTTCTGAATCTGGACCGCCACCTGAATTCATAAAAGGTTTTGCCATAATTGAATAATTTAATATGGATTCATTTTCACCAATGTTGGTAAGTATAATTTGATCTGAACTCATTTCTCCTTGAGCTAAATCAAATGATAACGATTCCGTTGAAACTTCAAGCATTGCTTGTGGTCCACTTATTGAAAGTGCAGATTGATATAAATTTAATCGACCACCACTTACTGTATTCCCTTGTAAACTTGATAATTGGTCAACATTATTTAAAATTGCCTGCTTGATTGTCAATGCACAACTTCCTGGATCTGAAATACATAATTCAGCCAATGAATATGATGCGGCCGCATGCATAAACCCTATTGCTCCTGCAACATGTGGAGTTGCCATGGATGTACCTGTATAAGAACAACTCACAGAATTTGTTGGAACCGTACTGCAAATATTTGTTCCAGGTGCACCTAAATCAATCGTTTCTGTTCCATAACCAGCACTATTATATTTTACATCAGTATTTGTTGTATTGGTAACAGAAATCATATAATCACTACTACATCCTGTAGGAACATCACCCACACTATCTACATTTTGATTTGAATTAATTGTTGCTGTTGCACTTAAAATACCAACAGCCCCCATTGCATCATATAAATCATTCCATACAGGATATGAACCTGAATTACAATCTGCGTAATCCACTCCAAAGCTACTATTTGTCGCAACTACATTTGCACCAAATGCACCATTTGATTCTAACCATAATGTTTTTTGATCAAGTACATACCCATATGCAGTACTAATTACAGATGTTTGCCCCGAAGAACCTGCAACACTCATAATTTTCACATTCCAATTAACACCCACAACATCATTTCCATTATTACCGACAGCACCTATTGTACCCGCAACATGCGTTCCATGAGAATCTGATGGAATTGATCCATCGTTACTATACGCATCCCAACCATTAATATCATCGACATAACCATTATTGTCGTCATCGATCCCATTTCCTGGAATTTCATTTTCATTTACCCAAATATTTTCAACTAAATCTACATGATTTGTTTGAACTCCACCATCTACAACTGCAACAACTATATCATCACCTAATGCCGTTATTCCACCCGTAGTAATATCCCATGCTTCTGGTGCATCAATATCCGCATCTATTTGTCCACCAGATTGTCCTGTATTATTCAGATCCCACATTTGGCTGAAATCAGGATCATTAGGAATTAACCGAGGAGTTGTTAAATGGTCAAATTGAGCATAAATGACTCCATCAAGTTTTAATATTTCATCTAATGCATTTTGATCCGAAGTAAAATTATATTCATTAAATTTAACTGTCCAAATATTCATTTGCCTTACAAGTAAGTTTTCAAGTTTAAATGAAAATAAACTCAATTCTTTTTCAATAATTTTTTTATTTAATTGCTGTTCAAATTTAACAATAAGTGTTTCTTTTTGGTATTTAACGGTAGAAAAACAAAACCCAAGTACCAATAATTGAAGTAATACTAATTTTTTCATAAATATAATCCTTTTATTTTTTTGTTTTAAATTAATTTTAATTTAACAGTTTAAATATTTCCTTTCTTCCAATTATATTGTAATAGCGTGTAATTAAATTACACTTTAGATTATTTCTTAATTGAATTATTTACAATGTTTTTTATTCCAATTTTACCCTTTCCATTAAACTGAATAAATGTTTTTCCGCTAGGCAAGGGAGCAATATGACCATGGGTTACCATTTTTCCATTTAGAAACCCTCTAAAATGCCGTCCGTCAGCAAAACATTTCCATATTGCCCATTCCTTAAATTCAATAGATTTAGAATTTAATATATTTTCATCCCCATTTTCCATTCGCCCCAATAATGTTTGGCTAGATTTTATCCGCATAAAATCATAATTACTATTATCTTGGAAATGATGAATAATTTCTATATCACCATTAAATTTATCTACATTTAATTTAACGGTAATAGAAAGTGACTCATAGAATAATGAGTCAATGCTAATTATAAATGGAGAATCCGTTGAATTAATTTCAAACCAAATTTCATTATTTTGATTTATTGAATCTAAATTTGAAGGATTATGAATTTTATTATTGTCATTCGTACCAATATTATACTTATATACTAATTCACCTCCATGTTCAGCCGTTTCAAAAATAAAAAATATACTTATAAAACCAATAAATAAAGTGAAAATATTTATAATTTTAATATATTTAAATAAATTAAAATGGCCAAAAAATGAAATTAAGGTGGTAAGTCCAATAGCATAAACTGCTCGATGTGCCCAATCTGAATGGCTATTTAATAAAGGAAATACATTATCTGGTATAGATAATAATTCACTCCCATTTTCTCCTGAAATTAATGCAACAATTGCAGACAAAGTAGCAAATAAATAAAATATCCAAATAGAATTTCCATTTGGTCGAAATATTTGAACTAAATTTAGTACAACGGCTACAAAAATAAGTACAATCGGAAAATGAATGACCAATGGATGAACATTGGGCAACCATTCTGGTAAAAAATTCATCATGAAAAATCTCCTTTAAATTACATCATTCCTTTGCCTTTTCTATCCTTTGGTAATTTACAACAGCCCATAAGTGCATCATAAACTACAGGGTCTGCTTTCATTTGATTTGCTTGATAACCTACCATTGAAATAGCTTTTTCTATTTTAGATAAATCCGTTTTATGAGAATCAAATATTACAAATACATTTTTGTCGTCAATGTTTACAAGAAATTCTTGCACACCACTAACTTTTTCTAATGCACTTGTTATATTCATATCACACATTCCACATTGAACAGTGGGAATATTTACCATTTCTTTTTTTGAATTAGCCGATAATGTAGTTAATACGACAGTCCCTTCAGTCGCTTTCATACTTTGTACGGTTATTGTTTGTTCTGTTTTATTTCCACATGCACCAAGTAGAAATACCATTGTGATGATTGTTATTGTTTTCATCATTTACCTTTCTGTTTTTTGTTTGTTTTCTTCTAGCCAAATATAAAAGACTGGTGTAATAAAAATTGAAATAATCACCAATGAAATTCCCCCAAATACTGGAATCGCCATTGGAATCATAATATCTGAACCTTTTCCCGTTGATGTTAATATGGGTACAAGGGCTAAAATAGTTGTTGCTGTTGTCATTAATGCTGCCCTTGCTCTACGAGAAGCTGCATAAATAACCGCCTCATTAATTTCAGCTTTGGTTTTGGGTTTTATTTCTAAAATTCGTTGTTTTATATAAGTTGCCATTAAAACACCATCATCAGATGCAATCCCAAAAAGTGCAAGAAATCCCACCCAAATTGCTACGCTCATATTGGTAGTTCCAATATGAAAAACATCCCTCAAACCAAAGAAATTCATAAACCAAGGTTGATTATAGAACCAGATTAATATAAATCCACCAGACCAAGCAATGAAAATTCCTAAGAAAATTAACAAAATCACTTTTATTTCTTTAAATTGTAAATATAGAATAATAAAAATTAATCCCAATGCTAATGGTAATATAATCGATAGTTTTTTTGTTGCACGAATTTGATTTTCATAAGTACCTGTAAAATTATAATTAACACCTTTAGGAATAGATAATTCACCTGATTCTACTTTTTGATTCAAATATTGCGTTGCATTTTCAACTACATCAACCTCTGAAAACGCTTTCAATTTATCAAAAATAACATATGCAATTAAAAATGTGTCCTCACTTTTTATCATTTGTGGACCTCTTACATAATTAATTGAAGCAAGTTGAATTAATGGAATTTGTTTACCATCTGGCGTAGGAACTAATATCTTCTCAAGGTCTTCCAATTCATTTCGTAATTCTCGTGAATATCTTACTCTTACTGGATATCTCTCTCTTCCCTCTACCGTTGTTGTTAGTGTTTTTCCTCCAATTCCAATTTCAATTACATTTTGAACATCACGAATATGTAATCCATATCGAGCAATTGCACTACGGTTAATTTCAATCTCAAGATATGGTTTCCCCACAATTCTGTCTGCAAAAACAGTTGCAGGGTTAACCCCATCAACCTCTTTTAAATATTTTTCAAGTTCTAAAGAAACCTTTTCAATTGTTTCTAAATCTGGTCCTTTAACTTTTATCCCAATTGGAGCTCTCATTCCAGACTGTAACATCACAATACGAGTAGCAATAGGCATTAATTTTGGGGCAGAAGTTGTACCTGGAATTTGAGCCACTTTTACAATTTCATTCCAAATATCATCCATTGATTTTATATGGTCTCGCCATTGCCTGACTTCAATTCCATTTTCTATTTTATATTCAGGAATTACACCAATTACCGTTTCAATCATGGATACAGGTGCAGGATCTAATGGTGTTTCTGCTCGACCAATTTTACCCACTACATTTTCAACTTCAGGAACAGAATTTATTGCCATATCAATTTTTGACAATACATCCATTGCTTCACCAATTGAAGCATGGGGCATAGTTGTAGGCATATATAAAAATGAACCTTCATCAAAATTAGGCATAAACTCTCGTCCTAATCCTGGAAATACTTTAGAAATTGAAGCTAAAGGTTTAGATTTCAAAATAGAATCTGGAATAAAACTAAAAATTGAATTAAAACCTAACCAAATCGTCATTCCAAGTATTATAAAAATTGCAGGAACAATTGCTGTAAATTTGCGATTCTCAATACACCAATGCAATATATGTTTATAATATTTATTTAAAAAATACATTGAACCCAAAACAAAGAAAAGGATAATCAATACGAAAAAAGTATTATAAAATAATCCAGCCTGTTGCTTTAATGGTTGCCAATGATTATTTAATAATAGCATCATTATAATTATTGGAAATGCAATATTAACATTTTCCTTTTTATAATGGTTTAATATTTTAATTTTATTATGAAATAAATTATAAATGAAATAGAGTATAAAGAAAATTCCAACCCACCATTTAGAGGTAAATATAATCCCAATACCTATTAACCCAAAAATTAATGGAATAATTTTACTATCTTCATTTTTTTTATGTTGATTTCCAAAAATGAAATGAGCGAGTGCAGGTAAAATTGTTAGTGTAATAATTACAGAAGAAATTAATGCAAAAGTTTTTGTGAATGCCAATGGTTTAAATAATTTTCCCTCCGCACCTTCTAAAGTAAAGATGGGTAAAAAACTAATAATAGTTGTTGAAATAGCTGTTAATATTGCACCGCTAACTTCTTTACTTGCTTGGAAAATAATATCTAAACTATTTTCATCTGGTTTTGCAGATTTATAATGCCTCAAAATATTTTCAGTGAGAATTATTCCCATATCTACAATAGTCCCAATCGCAATTGCTATTCCAGATAAGGCTACAACATTTGCATCTACTCCAAAATATTTCATGCCAATAAAAGTAAAAATTACTGCCAAAGGAAGTAATCCAGAGATAATAAAAGCCGCTTTAATATTCATTACTAAAAATAAAACAACTATGATTGTGATAATTATTTCATCCGTTAAAGCATCTTTTAGTGTATCTAAAGTTTCATGAATTAATTCAGTTCGGTCATAAAATGGTATGATAGTTACCTGACTTAATGTTCCATCTTCCAACATTTTTTGGGGAAGCCCGGGTGAAATTTCACGAATTTTATCCTTTATATTTTTTATTGCTGATAATGGATTTTCTCCATATCGAACAACTGCAACACCCCCAACAGCTTCAACGCCTTCTTTGTCTAATGCTCCTCGGCGTAAAGCTGGTCCCAATGTAACATTTGCAATTTGTTTAATTTTTATTGGAACATTATTTACAACTTTTACAACCGTCTCATTTATATCTTCTACCGTTTTAATAAATCCCAAACCCCGAATAACATATTCAACTTTATTGATTTCAATGGTCCTAGCTCCAACATCAACATTTGACATTTGAACCGCTTTATAAATATCTTGTAATGATACTTTATAAGTAAACATTTCACCAGGGTTTACATCAATTTGATATTCTCTTACATGCCCTCCTACCGAGGCAACTTCAGCAATACCATTTGCTGACATTAATCCGTACCGAACATAATAATCTTGAATTGAACGAAGCTCATCTAAATCCCAACCACCTGTTGGATTTCCATCTTCATCTCTACCTTCCAATGTGTACCAAAATACCTGCCCTAAAGCTGTTGCATCAGGACCCAATGATGGTTTCACTTCTTTTGGCAATGTTCCCGTTGAAAGTGAAGCTAACTTTTCGAGTATTCGACTTCTACTCCAATAAAATTCAACATCTTCTTCAAAAATGACATATATTGTTGAAAAACCAAACATAGAATATGAACGAACTGTTTTTACACCAGGAATTCCCAACATGCCTACCGTTAATGGATAAGTGATTTGATCTTCTACATCTCTCGGTGAGCGACCCATCCATTCTGTAAATACAATTTGCTGATTTTCACCTATATCAGGAATCGCATCTACAGGTACGGGATAGCGAGGTAAATCATAAATATTCCAATCAAATGGTGCAGTTAATAATCCTACAACAAATAAAATAACAGTTACAGCTGTTACTAAAAATTTATTTTTTAAACAAAATAGTATAAGTTTATTAATCATTTTTTATACCAATTTTTTCTGTGATTTCACCACACCGCAACATACTTGCACCAAAATAAGGATTATTAATTCTATCACCCTTTTGAACCCATGATGCACCTGCGTTATCAAATGCCATTGGACAATAAGCAACATTTAATCCTTCATTCCCACTGATTGAATTTGAATTAGATATTATCTGATTTGATAAATAGTAGAATATTTTTCTTAATTTTGAAATATCTGTCAAATGTTGAATATCTATATCCCAATTATCAATTTGATTATAGATTTTTTGGAAATTATTAAATGATTGCTTAAAATCATCACTTGCTAGACTTTCCTGAAAATTTATATAATCGATTAAAATATTTGTGATAATATTTTTACTTAAATTTGGAATATTATTAACATCATCACTTTTTTCACTAAAATTCATCATGCTTGGATATGCTGAAATTTGCATTTCTGAATCAATTTTAAATGCACCATGAGATACAACCTCTTCACCTATTTCTAACCCATCTAAAACAATATAATTAGTACCCACTTTAGGTCCAATTATAATTTCTCTCATTTCGAATAAATGGTTATTATTCTTCTCTATACGAACATAAACAATCGATCTTGAACCTGTTCTCAAAACAGAAGTAATTGGAATTATGATTGGATTTTCATTTGTGAAATTTTCATTTACTCCAACAATATGATTAATATCTGTTATTTTTACAACATCCATTCCACAAATTGTACATTGCGTAAAATGATCATGAATCTCTTCAGGATGCATTGGGCAAATCCATTTTCCTACATAATGATTTTGAATCACATCTCCATTCACATCTAATTGAGATTTTATAACCGCGTTCACAAACATATCCGGTTTAAATTGTAAATCAGAATTATCAATATTCACCCTTACTTTTACTGATCTTGTCAATGGATTAAGCGTTGGTGAAATAAAGGAAATATCTCCAAAAAAAGTTTTTCCTGGATGGCTTTTAACTTCAAATTCTACTTCTTGTCCCAAAAAAATAAATGGTAAATCGGATTCAAAAACATCCATCACTAACCATAGCTTTGAAAAATCAGCGACTTTAAATAATTCTTTTCCTGTTGCTATATATTCTCCCTCTTGGGCATTCTTTTCAATAACAGTTCCTGATATTGGAGAATATACCGTTAATGTTTTCTGTACTTTTTTTCTTTTTTGTAACTGACTAATTTGCTCTGGCGTTACACCTAATAATAACAGCTTTTCTCGAGATGATTTTAAACCAATCTCTGACGATGTTTTCAAAATGGTTAAGAATTCTTCCTGTGCAGATATAACTTCAGGTGAATAAATTTCTAATAAATGATTATCCTTTTCTACAGGTATTCCGGTGTAATCAACATATAGCCGTTCAATTCTTCCGCCAATCCAAGCCGAAATAGTTTTGATACGAGATTCATCAAATTCCAATTTACCAATTACATTTAATTCAGTAAATGCATTCTCTTTTTTAACTATTGTTGTTTGGATTTCTGCCAATTTTTCTGCTGATTTTGATAATTGAAGCACAACTCCATCCTCGCCTGTGTTATTAGATGTCAATGGAATTAAATCCATAAAACAAATGGGACATTGACCCTTTTCAGGTAGTTTAACATTTGGATGCATTGAACATGTCCAAATTATTTCCTCTGCTTTTTCTTCATGTAAATGTTCAACTTTACCACTTGGATTACCTACCCAATATCCTACAAAAAATACAATTACGAATGTAAGTATAATTTTAAATTTATTCATTATTACCCTCATTTTTTAAATTTGTAATTAACTGTCCAGTTAATTCATAATATTGTGCGACTGCAATTTGATTATTAAAATCGACATTAACGGCTTCAAATTGTAATTCAATTAATAATTGAAGTGATGCAATCAAATCAGAAAAACTTAAATTCCCAGAAATATATGCAGACTCAGCCGTTTCAAAACCCTCAATCGCTTTAGGAATTAATTGTGTTTGATACATATTAATATCATTATTATATTCATTAATTTCATTTTGAATAATAATTAATTTAGCCTCAAGTTTATTTTGAATATCTTTCAATTTATACTCACTTGCTTTATAATTTGACTTTTTACTTTTTATGATATTATTATTTTTATACGGCCATATCGGTAATGAAATACCCATTTTCATTATTAGTGGATTTTTATCAGACTCAATATTATCTAATTTTATATAATCCATTCCAATCGTAAAATCAGGAATATACTCAAGTTTACTCAATTTAACTTGTTTATCAGCAATTTTAACTTTTTCTTTATTTAATAGAAAATCAGCATTTAAATTAATACCAATATTATTTTCTTTCATATTATCAGATTCCTGCAAAGATCCTTGAATTTGTTTTCCAATTACAAACTCCAATTCTTGCCAGAGCACATGAAAAACATCATTCATATCAGATAACCTATTTTCTAATTTAATAATTCGTAACTGAATTTGCACTAAATTAGGATGTCCAATTGTTGAAGTTTTATATTTTGAGAATATGACAGCTTCTAAATGCTTACTCAAATCTAAAGACTGTTGAACAATTTCAAGTTCATCTCTATTTTTTTTAATTTTCTCATATAAATTCCATACTTTTGTCTGTATTTGTAATTTGGATTTTATTAATGAAATCTCGGCTTGAGTAATTTGATGTGTTGCAATTTTTCGTTGTAGAGATAATTTCCCAATAAATGGAATAGATTGGTTTAAACCAATTTTCCATTCTTGAGGTCCTTCTTTTGTAACAACTGGATTAATAAAATATCCACCACTTAAGCGTGGGTTTGGTAATGTTCCTACTGTATTTTTATAATGTTTTGAAGCAATTACAGATTCAGTATAAGCAAAAATTTCTGAATTATGATCAAATGCAATTGATGTTAATTCTATTATTGAAAACTCTTTACTTATGCCACAACCTATCAGTAATGCCATGAAAATGAAATTTTTCATATCGTTTCCTGATTAAAGATAATAAATATGTCCAAAAAAATTGGACGACAAAAAGTACTAAAGTAAGAGTCTAAATTAGAAGAGGTAAATTTATGGAGTGTAAATACTTAAATTTCTGTTGAAGGTATGATTTTGAAGATTGGAAATATACTGAATTTAATTGAACTTTTTCAGTTAGGCAATAAATTGCTATATTTTCTTGAAAATCACTTTGACTGCGGGATTGTAATGCAATATCAATATCCGTTTTTTTAACTGTTATTTTTTTCTCACATAAACATTTTTGATTATTTTCAATTTTACAACAACAACTTAAAACAATCTTTTCTATGTTACATTGAAACATACTACAGGATTTTATTATAGATGCCGTTGAGCCAATACTAAATAAAAAACATAAAGATAATATGATATGTGTAATTTTCCGCACAGGTAATTATAAGTGAATTTTACTTGAGGTTCAAAATGAAATTACAAATTTATACAATTGCATTATTTTAATTCACTTTAATTAAAAAACTTACCTCTTTAATTTTTCTATTTTAATTCTTTCAAAAATAAGTTTTGTTTTTTTATTAATTACTTTTTCTAAGCCAGAGTCTGAGTGGATGTAGAATTCAATATTTGCAATTTCAATGATAAAATAGTTGAATTTTTTATATACTTTTCCACCATGCCATTTAAATCCATCTACAAGTTTTTTAGGTAAAATAACACCATCACCTATAATATTCATCCAAACAGAATTATTTAATAATGATGGGTATGTTTTAAAATCAGGTCTAATTTCAATAAATGATGGTCTATCTATTAAATGCCAAAGTCTATTATCTGTTGAAACTATTGCAGGTAATCCTAGATTATCAGTACTAAAGGATAATTCTTCCTTTTGTTTTCCAAATCTACCCTGAGATTCAAAAATCCAAGATTCACCTTCTAATCCCAACAAGGACCATTCATCTTTAGATTCAATATTAAGTATGGTAACTGAATCATCTTTATCAGGGATACATTCTACATTTATTTTTTTATTTATAATCCCTTCAGAAAATCGTGACGCAATGGTGGGTGCACCAATTTCAGGTATTGTTTGTAATTGAAAATGAATATGTGGTATGGGTGACCTTCCGGAATTTCCACAATATCCAATAATATCACCTCGTTGTACATATTGTCCAGGAACAACAATAATACTATATTGTTTAAAATGGCTTAATTCAGAGAACTCACCGTTACCATGATTTATAATTACATAGTTCCCCCAATTTCGATCAGTTACAGCTTCACCAGGGAGGTTATCTTCAATTTGGTTTTCAATAGCATAAACTGTACCAGGAGCAGGTGCCAATACAGGTAATCCGAATGCATAAAAGTCTGTTAATTCTAATCCAAATCCACTTGCTTGATGTTTTCGTTCATCTCTAATAATAAAATCCCAAGCATATCTTCCAATTCCTTTATGCGTCCATTCACCCTTATTTCCTTGTAATATTGTCCATTCACCAATAAATGGAAAAGTAATTATCGTTTTCTGCTTTGCTTTATTTCCTATCCATCTTCTAAACCATTTTATATTAGATTCAGGGCTTCTAATTAAATATAATGGTATAGGGGTTAATCTTAAATTGTCTATCGTTTGTGGTAGCATTTTTAATGGGAATAAAAAAATTAGAGTGATAATATTAAAGGCAAATACGAGTGAAGGTAAATCCCCAGTGGATTCAGATGAAATTGCATTTAAAACTTTAATTGTAGCTAAATCAACTAAGCCTGTTGAAACAATTGCAAATGAAGTAAAAATAAATGCATGCTTATTATTAACAATAAAAAAACCGCCAAAAGCTAAAGCAGTCAAAGTAAAATTTAAACCATGAAAACCATCTAAGGAGCCGTGAATAAAAACATAGGTAATTAATCCTAAAATCCCACCCCATAGACCATAAAGTAATGAAATTCGGCTATATAACCCAATCGCAACCAATACGAATATTCCGGAAATTAAATTCTCTTGAAATAAAATATTTCCAAACATTTTTATATATTCAAAAAGAGTTAATGGCAGAATATTAAATAGCCATATATCAATTGATTTAACAAAGGGGATTGTAGTTAGGGATAGAGTGTCACTTTCAGCAACTCCTATAGTTAATAATAATAACCATATAATGAGCATAAAAGGTAAACTTAAAATTGGGAGGTCATATCGAGAAAAAAAATTACCTAACATTACTGAAAGAATACCTGAAAATATAGATCCGCCTATTAAAAAAATCCATAACCGAAACGTCTGTTCAGTATACATTCCTAATGCAAGTCCAATAAGAATTCCACTTACTCCAAAAACTCCAGCATTCCAGGCTTCTTTATTTGCATGAATCCATTTTGCAGTAATATTAGAAATTAAATTCCCAACAACACCCATTAACCCAACAATAGGATGGAAAAATGTTGCAATTAAAATTAAAGTTGCAGGAATAGGGTGCGCAGAAAAAGCCAATACACCATAAGACCGTAACATGACTTTAGGCGGACAAGTAAATTGGCTAATATTATTCAAATTAACTCACTAATTCGTGATAAATTTTCCTGGTACATCTTCAAATCCTTGAACATAATCACGCGTTTCTGCTTTTTTTATCACATAAACCTCACCATCTTCAATCGCAATTATTGCCGGCCTTAAATATATAAATTGCCAACTTTGACTAATATTATATGCACCTACATGTGGAATGACTAATAAATCACCTCGCCGTACTGGAGGTATAGATGAGCTCGCTTGTAAAACATCTATATTCATGCATAATCCGCCATATACAATTGTATCTTCAAGCATTGTTCCTGAATCCTGTGCCGATTGAAAATTATATCGATACCATTGAACAGAAGACATAATATTCATTCCAGAATCAAGTAAAACTCCTCGTTGACCTGAAGGTAATCGTTTTTGAGAAACAACAGAAGTTATTAATGAAAATGGCTCATCAATAATTGCCCTACCTGGTTCAATAAATAATTTAGGTGCATCTTGTGCTTGAAATGGACCACTCATTAAAATTGGACAAATAGCTTCGGCATATTGGTCAAAAGTAGGACAAGTTTGTTCTGCAGGTAAATATGCACCATGCAATGTATTATGAGAGGCATAACCACCACCTAAATCCCAATATTTTAATTTTACACCTAATTGTTCTTGAATATATGAATAAAAATTAACCAATCCTTGGGCAGCTCTTGAGTATATCGTTACATCATCTACATAAGTACCCGTATGAATATGCAAACCGACTACTTTTAATTTTCCTCCTGCTTCTGCTCTTTTTACTGCCTCAAATGCGTGCCCGGCCTCTACATTAAATCCAAATTTATGCCACGGTGGGTCATTTAAATCCATATTTATTCGGATGCCAACTTCTAACGTTTTACCTAATTCACTCGCAACTTTTTCTACAACTTGCATTTCATCATAATTATCAAGATTTACAATTGCACCATCATTAAATGCTCGTGTTAATTCTTCATGAGATTTATATGGGCCATTAAACACAATTTGATTCCCTGGAACTTCAATATTTCGTGCAATATCATATTCAAAGCCAGATACTACTTCTGCCCATGCACCTTCTTGCTTTAAAATTGAACACACTGATTTTAAATAATTTGTTTTATAAGAATATGCAATTTGAAAATTTGGATAGCGCGTTGAAAAGGCTCTTTTCAAATCTCTATATCTATCACGAAGTGCTTTTACCGAAAGAACAAATAATGGTGAACCATATTTTTCAGCTAATTCTGAAACTTCAAATCCATCTAATCTATTGATAGGTACTGTTGCAGGCGGTCTTCCAAATTTATTTTGAACACCCACACTATGACGAATAATGGTTGGTTTACTATATGCTTTTTTTTCTGTCATTTTTATCCTTTAATATTATCAAAAAATTGATATAAAATTAATAATGCAATTCACCTTTAATTGTTAAATTCTCAATATAATCTAACGGACATACCATATCTGTAGCATGACGCACAAATGTAATACCTGATTTTGCTGGAGGTAATGCAGATACTTTTTTACCAAGTGCTAAATCAACAACTAATTTAGGTAAATTTTGGTCTGCACCAGTACACAGATAAATCCATGCTGGGAAACGAGGATTAATTTCTAATAAAAATAATTCTCCTGTGCGTTCTTCAACCATAATTTCAAGTTCACATGGTCCATTCCATTTTAATTTTTTAAGTATTTTCTTACTAAACTCCGTTAACTTTTCATTCCGAATTGTAATTGCGCTCCACGCTTTTCCTTTGTCGGTTAATCCAACTTTTCTGATGGAAACAGAGCCTAATAATTCGCCATCAACACCACCAACACAACACACATTATACTCTTTACCATTTACGGGCTTTTGTAATAAAACAGGAAAACCCCATTTTTTTCTAAATTCGTCAAAATAATGTGATGTATCTGAAATATTTTTACATTTATATGCATCATAAAAAACACCTTTTACGAATAATGGAAATCCAATCTCATCAATAGCTTTTTGAAATTGCCCTTGTTCATGAATAACCACTGTTTTAGGTGTAGAAATCTTAGCTTCTTCACAGAATGAAACTAAATTCTGTTTAGATCTCTTATTGACAATTTCTTTGCTTGGTATAAACATTGAAATGCCCATATCTTTTAAATTTTGTTTTATTCGTTGAAAAATAGCTAATTCACTATCCAATGTTGGTATAATTACATCAATTGGAATATGATGGTGAATATACTGAATTCGCTCTAATAATTGATCTACACCTTGATTTGGATAAGGAATCAAATAAGTATGATCTAATAATCCTTTATCATAAATCCCCGTATCATAAACATCATACCCTAAACCTATTATTTTCCCATTCCAATTTTCATCGTGTAATAAACATCTAATTACACCAATACCGGGTGCAGGATTATCAGTTGCATGAAGCCCTGTTATTGCGATATTTAAATTCATCTTGAAACTAAATCAAATTCTTTTAACTGTCTCACAAAATCATCTAAATCTTTATGAGCAGTTTCTTCTGATACATCAAATTCTTGCATTACAAAATTTAAAATATGCATCGCATTTTGTTTATCTTGAATTTTTCTAAAAATGAATTGCCCTGTGGAATTTAATGTATATGTCAATCCCGTTGAATGGTCAAATAAAAACCCACTCTCGCTAATTGTTAATTCTGATTTAAATTGTAATTCCAATATTTCTCCTATTTATATCCGTTCATTTGTGTTAATAATCCAGATTTATATAATACTATGTCTTCAAAATGGAAACCATTTGCCTTGCACCAATAACAATAATCTAATGTACAATCTACTTTATCTACTTTTTTACTCCATAATGCAAACTCAAAACTACCACCCAATAAGGGTTGGTCAACATTTATTTCATGTGAAAATTGACCTGTTGATAATTCAATACTCGAATGTCGTCCACCGGTATTTACATCTAAAGTTCCAAAAGGATAAAGAGATAAACCTAACCAAACTTTTTCTAAAGAAGAAGAGCCATTTAATTCAATTTTTGTTGGCCATCCATGGTCAGCATTAATTATGACATCAACATTCATTTCACTTTTTTCTTGAGAAATCAATATAGAAATCAAAAATATTAATGAAATTAATTTTTTCATTTTTAATACCTTCCTGTTATACCAATACTTAAGTAATCTACTTCAAAATTCTCATAGGATTGAATCGTCCATACTCCAGATATATATAAATTTGGATTAATTTTATAACTACCTTTTATTGACATAGATTGAGTTAATATTTCCGGATTATTATTTATAATCAACAAATATGGATCAATAGCATATTTATTTTCACCTTGACTGAATAATAAACTATAAGATAATTTTTTCTTAATTTTCCCCGATATGGATAATTGAGTTATATAATAATTTATGCTTTCAATTTGTTGACGAATTAAACCAATCCTTGTTGTAAAGTATTTAAACTTTTTTGACAGATGAAAATCTATTTGTTCGACTTCATTTTTGACCCATTCTTTATTATATGAATATTCATTTGTAAATTGATAATTTTGATAATCTGAACGAATATAACTATGAGAATAACCAAACCAAGGTAAATCACCTTCAATTTGAACACCACTTATCCACGCATAGTCTTTATTATTTGTTTCAATATGCCCAGCAATTCCAGCAAGACGAATTGATGGTTTAATCCAAAAAATATCTCTTGCCATCCAATTGAATTGACGATAGTCTCCATTTTCAGTTTTAACAAGTAAATCTCTATATCCAATTATAAATCCATCTTTTCCACGCCTATCCATTGAAATATATCCAGACTTTGAAATACTCGTATTTCCATTACTGTATTCACCTTGAGTTAAATAGGTAGATGTAGTCAAATTCCATGGATAAATAGAAAAGAGAGATGATAATAAAGTAATTAATACCATTTTGATACTTTCAATTTTACAATAAAAAATAAATGTTTTCTATTAATTTTCAATTATTTCCTTTTAATTAATTAATTAATTAATTGAGTATCAATAGACACAACCATTTAATTAAAGTTAAATATTATTTTTAATTTTTCTAAGGGGTTTAATTTCTTATGAATTTTTTTATATATAAAATATTTATTTGCATAAATTACATATTGTTACGCATTTAAGAAATATTAGAGTGGATAAAAGAGTGTTTTAAACTAAAATATAATTAAGATGGTAGAGTCAGGTTAATGGGGTTATCAAATTTTAGTTGATAAGGATTATACTTATAATTTTAATCGCCTAAAATTATATTTACAATTAATAAAATATCTAATACATTTATTTGAGAATCATTATTTAAATCAGCTAAGGCATTATATTCTACACTTAATACTAAATTTACTGTCGCAATAACATCTAAAACATTTATAAGATTATCCTGATTTACATCACCGAGAACAGAAAAAGTTGTTTCTTCTGCAAAATCAAAGACAGCATCTTCAACTTGAATTACAGCATTATAATTATCAATATTACATAATACAATTACTCCAATATCGTCGGAGAAAGAAATAAACATTTCTGTAGAGCTACCTTCATCACCACCATTATGCCCAAATAAGGTTCTGCCATTTTCATTTTTATAATACCAAATTAAACCCTGTATAGGATCAACATTAGGATAAGGGATGGATTTTATTAATTCAACTGTATTAGATTCTAATAATTGGAATCCTTGAGATTGGCCATCGTTCATATAGGCTAACATTATTTTAGAAAGATCATGTGCAGAAATTCGTAATTGCCCAGAAGGATAATCACCATACCCATAATGATTTAAAGGAGAAAAATTGGTTGCTCCTCCACTTCCTGTACCATTTTCACCACAAACTTCCTCATAGTCATTACAACAATCGCCATAATATGTACATTCACTATCACATGCACAAGGGTTATTTTCATCATATATTCCGCACCCAATATCATAGCAGGTATTTCCATTTCCGCCTGAAATTTCATAGGGTAAAG
>JACNKR010000026.1 GCA_014381925.1 Fidelibacterota bacterium
CCATGCTTTTGGTACAATCATTTTATTCCCAGCTGATGGTTCTGTTTATAGATGGGTTACTAATAAACCTATTAAAACTGGGGATGAATTTCAATTTTCAACATCAAGCTTATCAATAAAGAAAAATGATATTGCGCTAAATAATTATTATTTAATTTCAGCTTTTCCTAATCCATTTAATCCAATTACGACTATAAAATTTAACATACCAATTATGACACTAAAAGAAGTTACTATTGAAATTTTTAATTTAAATGGAAAACTAATTGAAACAATAATTGATAATCAAAAATTATCAGGTGAGATTAGAATAAATTGGAATGGTAATTTATCTCCTTCTGGGATATATTTTATAAAATTAAAAATTGATAATTCAATTTCTACTCATAAGATAATATTATTAAAATAATGAAACATACATTTTATATTTCAGAGGTTTATTTAAGTATAATCTATTTGTTAACACTTTCCTACCTCAAATAACGTTGTGTTAAGTACCTTTTTCATCTTAATTCAAATCTTTTTTTAGAAAACAAGAGGGCTATTTAGACTGTGTTGAAGAATTTTACCTAAACTGATCTGGGTAATTTAAATAATCAATCCAAACATTTAATTGGCCGTAGTCGTGGCATTCTAATATTAGTAAGATTTTTATTAAAATAAAAACTATGTAATTCTTTAAAAATTATTCTTTTCTTTTGCTTTACAAATTAAAAGGTGAATAAATTGGAATTAATGGAAAATTTAACATTTAACTATTGGTGTCACATTTAAAGGGTAAAACTGCTCCGCGCGTGTTCGCTATACAGAATTAACCCCGAATTTTACTTCGGGGTTTTTATTTATAAAATGAAATATACTGAATTTATATCATTATCAAAAAATTATAAAACAATACCTGTTTACAAACGGATTATTGCAGATTTACTCACCCCTATTTCTGCATATATGAAACTCACAAAATCCTCAACATATTCATTTATTTTTGAATCCGTTGAGAAAGGTGAACAATATGGGCGATATTCATTTATTGGTAGAGATCCAATAAAAATATATAAAGCAGAAAATCAAAATTCATATAATCTCATAAATAATTCGTGGGAAATATTAAATAAACCATTTCTTCATATTTTAAAAAATGAGTTAAAAGATAATAATGCGCCTAAATTGGAAGGCCTTCCATCATTTACAGGAGGATGGGTAGGAAATTTAGGATATGAAAGTATTCAATGGATTGAAAATATTCCAATTCATACAAAAGATAATATTAATACACCAGATGCAATGTTTATGTTTTTCAATGAAATTATTGCATTTGATCATTTAAAAAATGAAATTATTTTATTTTCAAATGTACATGTAACAAAAAATACAAACTTAAAAAATGCATTTATAGAAGCGAATAATAAAATTGATAAAATGGGAGAATCGCTACATGCAGATATAGATTACCAAACCCCAAAAAAATCTAAAAAATCAAAATCAAAATCAAATGTTTCAAAAATAAATTTCTTAAATTCAATCAAAAAGACAAAAGAATATATAAAATCAGGTGATGTATTTCAACTTGTTTTAAGTCAACAATTTAACCGAAAAACAAATGTTGACCCAATAACCTTGTATAGAGCATTACGCATAATAAATCCATCTCCTTATATGTTTTTATTGAACATGGGTGAGTTTGAAATTATTGGAGCTTCGCCAGAATTACTTGTAAAAGTTGAAAATGAAAATATTGAAATAAGACCTATTGCTGGTACTCGTCCAAGAGGAAAGAATTCCATTGAAGATATTGAATTATCAAAAGATTTATTAAATGATGAAAAAGAACGAGCAGAACATTTAATGTTAGTTGATTTAGGGCGAAATGATGTTGGGAAATCTGCAGAGATAAATTCAGTGAAAGTAAAAGAATTTATGAAGGTTGAATATTATTCTCATGTGATGCATATTGTTTCAGATATTCAAGGAAAATTAGCGAAAGGAAATGATGTTTTTGATGCTCTATATTCAGGGTTTCCAGCAGGTACACTAACAGGTGCACCTAAAATTAGAGCCATGGAAATAATTAATAAATTAGAAAATTGTAAACGCGGAGTATATTCTGGGGCGATTGGATATTTTGACTTTACGGGCGATATGAATACGTGCATCGCAATTAGAACAATGGTTTTAAAAGACAATATTGTTTATTTTCAATCTGGAGCAGGGATTGTATATGATTCTGACCCTGAAAAAGAATACGAGGAAACTATAAATAAAGCAAAAGCAATAAATTCGGCGATTGACTTTGCTGAAAATGGATTAATATAATGATATTGATAATTGATAATTATGATTCTTTCACCTATAATTTAGTACAATATATTGGCTCAATAAATCCAAACCTAGAAGTTATTAGAAATGACAAAATTACACTTGAAGAAATAAAAGAAAAAAATCCGACACATATCGTCATCTCTCCCGGACCAGGAAAACCAGAAGATGCAGGAATTTCCATTGAAATTATTAAAGAATTTGGCGAATATATTCCAATTCTTGGAATTTGCTTAGGTCATCAGGCAATCACCGTTGCTTATGGTGGTAGTGTAAACAGAGCTGATGAAATTATACATGGAAAAACATCAATCATAAATCATTTTAATTCAAAATTATTTCATAATATTCCCCAACAATTCAAAGCAACACGATATCATTCTTTAGTTGCAATGAAAGATAATTTTCCAACAGAATTAAGAATTATTGCAGAATTAAAAAATGGATTAATTATGGGACTTGAACATAAAAAGTTTCCAATTTATGGGGTGCAATTTCACCCAGAATCTATCATTACAGAACATGGCATACAGTTAATAGAAAATTTTATCAATATTTCTAAATTAAATACTTAAAAATTAAAGCTATATTGATAAGATATGAAAATATAAGAGATAAAATATGAAAAAAATCATAGAACAATTATTAGGTCATCAAAGCCTAACTCAAAAAGAGTCAAGAAATGTCATGTACAGCATTATGTCTGGTGAATTTAATGATGCACAAATTTCAGGCTTTTTAATTGCATTAAGGGCTAAAGGTGAATCCTCTGCTGAAATTACAGGGTTTGCTCAAGCAATGAGAGAAAAAATGACACCAATCAATATTCAAAGTGATGCAATGGATATGTGTGGTACGGGAGGTGATGCGAAAGGAACATTCAACATTTCAACAGCGTCTTCATTTATTGTCGCTGGTGCAGGTGTTCATGTTGCAAAACACGGTAATCGCTCCATGACTTCCAAATCAGGATCAGCAGATGTATTAACTGCATTAGGAGTAGACATTACATTATCACCAGAAAAAGTGTCTAATTGTATTGATGAAATTGGGATTGGCTTTATGTTTGCCCCCTCCTTACACCCCGCAATGAAATATGCTATGGGTGCACGAACTGCACTTGCAACACGAACTGTATTTAATATATTGGGGCCATTGTGTAATCCTGCAGGAGTAAAAAGACAATTAGTTGGTATTTTTGAAGGAAGCCTTACAGATAAAATAGCTGAAGTATTAAAAAAGTTAGAATCTAAAACAGCAATGATTGTTCATGGGTATGATGGATTAGATGAAATTTCAACTACATCTTCAACAAAAATTAGCTATTTAAAATTAGATAAAACCATTAAATCAATGGCAATTTCACCTTCTGATTTTGGATTTTCTACAACAACTCTCGATAGTTTAAAAGGTGGAACACCTGAAGAAAATGCAAAAATAATTATGAATATTTTAGATGGAACGGACAAAGGACCCAAAAGAGATATCCTTATTTTAAATGCCGCTGGAGGAATACTCGTTGGTGGTAAAGTGGATTCATTCAAAGATGGAATTAAATATGCAGAAGAATCAGTAGATTCAGGTAAAGCCTTAAATAAATTAAATAAACTCATCGCGATAAAATGAATATTCTTGATAAAATTATTGAGAAAAAACAAACTGAAATTGAAATTGCATCAAAGATTAATCCAATTGAACAATTAAAAGAAACGCAACGATTATTTAAAATTAGAGATTTTAAAAATTCATTAATTTCAAATGATATTTCAATTATTGCAGAAATAAAATTTAAGTCACCATCAGCGGGGAATTTATTAAAAAATATACTTCCTGGGAAAATATCAAAATCATACGAAATGAATGGAGCATCTGCAATTTCAGTTCTTACGGATAATCATTTTTTTGGTGGTAATTTAAATTTTATTCATGAAGTAAAATCAAATTGTGAAATTCCTGTTTTAAGAAAAGATTTCATTATTACTGAATATCAAATTTGGGAGTCCTTTACTTTTGGAGCTGATGCAATATTATTAATATCTGATGCATTAGAATTTGAAAAATTAAAAGATTTATATCAATTATCAAAAGAATTAGGCTTATCTGTTTTACTCGAAAGCCACTCAAAAAAATCTCTTGACAATACATTAAAATTAAACCCTGAAATATTAGGTATTAATTGTCGAAATTTAAAAACAATGGAAACTGATTTAGATTGGTTTAAAAATTGTATCCCTAATATTAATCATGAATGTATTAAAATAGCTGAAAGTGGAATAAAAAATCCTAATGATTTACAATTAATTAAAAATTTAGGTTATAACGGAGCATTAATTGGTACACAATTTATGAAAAGTGGTAAACCGGGGAATGCACTAGCAAAAATTTTAGGTCGAGTTCCAAAATGATACCCATAAAAATTTGTGGAATTTCAAATATTGAAAGCTTGAAAATTGTATTAAAATACCCTGTATCTGCGATTGGGTTTATTTTTTATAATAAAAGTCCACGATTTATTACCCCAATTGAAGCAACTGAATTATCAAAACATATTCCCCAATCTATAAAAAAAGTGGGTGTTTTTGTTAATGAAAAAGTAGAAAAAATTAAACAGATTTGCAATCATGTAAAATTAGATTTCATTCAATTACATGGTAATGAACGCCAAGATTATATCAATAATTTTTCAACTCCGATTATTAAAGCAATACGAGTTGGAAATGATTTCACCTCTCAAACATTGAAAAATTATAAAGTTCATTCATTTTTATTAGATACATTTCAACCTGGAATATTTGGCGGAACAGGTGAAACATTTAATTGGGATTTAATCAAAAAACTAGAATCACCTATACCCATTATTTTATCTGGAGGCTTAAATCCTCAAAATATTTTGACCGCCGTTAATAACGTAAATCCATCTGCCATTGATATAAATAGTGGCGTTGAAAAATGTCCTGGTGAAAAAGATGAATTAAAGATTTCTACATTATTTAATAATTTAACAACTGAAACGCAAAATATAAATATTTTCAATGAAATATAATCAACCCGATAGTTATGGGCATTTTAATCAATTTGGTGGAAAATATGTTCCAGAAACATTAATACCTGCAATTTCAGAATTAGAAAAATTATACGTAGCTGAAAAATCTAATCCTGAGTTTATATCTACATTAAAAAAATTATTAAAACATTATTCAGGCCGCCCCACTCCTTTATACTTTGCAGAAAGAATATCAAATGACTTAGGATTTAATGTTTTCTTAAAACGGGAAGACTTGAATCATACCGGTGCACATAAAATAAATAATGCACTTGGACAAATTTTATTAGCAAAAAAAATGGGTAAAACCAGAATAATTGCTGAAACGGGTGCTGGAATGCATGGGGTCGCTACTGCAACAGTTTCTGCTCAATTTGGATTAAAATGTGTTATTTACATGGGCGAAGAGGATATAAGACGACAAAAATTAAATGTATTCCGAATGAATTTACTTGGGGCAGAAGTTAGATCTGTATCATCTGGTAGCAAAACTTTAAAAGATGCAACCAATGAAGCAATTCGTGATTGGGTTACGAATGTAGAAAATACCTATTATTTAATTGGCTCTGTTGTTGGTCCACACCCCTACCCAATGATGGTTAGAGATTTTCAATCAATAATTGGGACTGAAACTAAACAGCAATTTAGGGAAATAAAAAAATCGACCTCTATATTACCCGACTTCGTAATTGCATGTGTTGGTGGTGGTTCAAATGCAATCGGAATGTTTTACCCGTTTATAAATGACAAGGTAAAATTAATTGGAGTGGAAGCAGGTGGACATGGTGTAAATACAGACAAACATGCCGCTACAATGACAAAAGGTGAATTAGGGATTCTCCATGGTTCAGCAAGTTTCTTACTTCAAACAAAAGATGGGCAAATTAAACTCCCCCATTCTATTTCTGCAGGACTTGATTATCCTGGAGTTGGCCCAGAACATAGTTTGCTAAAATCTATAAATAGAGCTAATTATTTTTCAGTAACTGATGATGAAGCTGTTTTAGCATTTCAATGGCTAAGTAAAAAAGAAGGAATATTGCCAGCCTTAGAATCCTCTCATGCACTTGCTTATTTAAAACAAAAAAATAATGGAATTAAGCCCAATCAAAATGTGATAATTTGCCTTTCTGGGCGTGGAGATAAAGATGTGCATACAATTGCAGATTATTTAGGTACAGAAATTTGAATCGTATAAGTGACATATTTAAAACTAAATCTGAAAAAGTAATTCCTTTTTTAACTGCTGGATATCCTACTTTAAATGATACCGTAGATATGGTACTTTCAGCTGAAAAAGCAGGTGCAGATATGATTGAAATAGGAATGCCATTTTCTGACCCACTTGCAGATGGTCCAATTATTCAAAAAGCAAGTCAAATCGCAATTGAGAATGGTGTAAATATAAAATGGATTTTAGAAACGGTGTATAAAATTAGAACATATTCTGAAATTCCAATCGTGTTAATGGGATATATAAATCCAATAATTAAATATGGATTAAAAAAGTTTTTAACGGAATGTAATTCAAGTGGAGTTGATGGTCTAATTATTCCTGATTTACCACCAGAAGAAGCAACAGAATTCATAGAAAAATGTAAAATAAACAAAATTAGTCCAATATTATTGGTTGCTCCCAACACTGAAAATAAACGGATAAAATATATTTCTCATTTAGCAGGAGATTTAATTTATTGTGTTTCAATTTTAGGAATAACAGGATCAAAATCTTCAAAGAATAATAATCTTGAAAAATATTTACAACGCGTAAAAATATATAGTGAATGTCCATTTGTTGTTGGGTTTGGAATTTCTACTCGCAACGATGTGAGAAGTATTAATAAAATCTCCGATGGAGCAGTAATCGGAAGTGCAATTATTAATAAATTCAATAAAAATGAATCGCCCCAGGAAACAGTTTTTAACTATATTAAGGAATTAAGAGGAAATGAATAAAATAGGACTACAAGGGGCAAAAGGAAGCTTTAGTGAAGAAGCCTCTATATTATTTGCAAAAAATCATGGTTTAGAAAATTATCAACTTGAATATTTAATAAGCTCTGAAAATGTTTTAGCTTCATTAGAAAATGAAGAAATTGATTTTGGTATAATTGCAATGGAAAATGCCCAAGGAGGCGTAGTCATTGAAAGTGTAAATGCACTTGCTAGACACCGTTGTAAAATTTTAGAGATGTTTCACTTACAAATTAGCCAAAATTTACTTGTAATCCCAGGCACCCATATTGGTCAAATAACAGAAATACATTCACATCAACAGGCACTTCGACAATGTAAAAATTATCTATCTGAACATTTTTGGACGAGGCCATTAGTTGAATCAGATGATACTGCAGAAGCCGCAAGAAGACTAAAAGAGGGCGAGTTACCATCTACAATTGGTGTAATAGGAAGTCACTATTGTGCTGAATTTTATAATCTATCAATTCTTGAACCAGATATTCATGATTTAAAAAATAATCTAACTTTGTTTTTAGGTATTAAAAAGTATGGGAATTAGAGGTACTTTAAAACTACCAGGGGATAAATCAATTTCCCATAGAGCACTATTGTTTTCTACATTTACCAAGGGAAAAAATTTAATTCATAATATTTCGACGGGTGAAGATGTGGAATCTACTCGTATATGTTTATTAAATAGTGGTGTGAAATCTTCTAAAAAAAATAATTCAGTTGAAATATTGGGTGGAAAATTAAAAGATTCATTAACTCCTCTTAATTGCGGAAACTCGGGTACAACAACTCGCTTAATTGCAGGACTACTTTCAGGGCAAGAAATAAATGCTACACTCATTGGGGATCAATCACTTTCATCTCGACCAATGGATAGAATTATTAACCCATTAATTTTAATGGGATCAGATATTATATCAAATAATTTACAATTACCTTTGACAATTTCATCATCTATTATAAAAGGTATTGAATATGAAATTCCCGTAGCGAGTGCTCAGGTAAAATCGTGTTTAATATTAGCAGGATTAGGTGCAAAAACACCATCTCATTTCTATGAAAAAACACCAACACGAGATCATACAGAAATAATGCTAGAAAAAATGGGTGCAGATATAGCTGTAGAAAATAATTTAATTACCGTAAACCCATTAACTAAAACACTTAATAATTATGAAATAAATATTCCTGGCGACCCATCTACTGCAGGGTTTTTTATTGGTGCAACATTAATTATTCCAAATTCTAAACTAATAATAAAAAATTTACTATTAAATCCTTCACGAATTGGTTTAATTAAAGTACTTCAAAAGATGAACGCTCAAATTCACATCATAAGACAGTGGGATGAAATTGGTGAAACAGTTGGAGATATTCAAGTTTCTTATAGTCAATTAAATTCTATTGATTTAGTTAAGGATGATATTCCTTCAATGGTTGACGAACTTCCTATTTTTGCATTGATTGCATCTCAAGCTGATGGCATTACAAGAGTTACAGGTGCAGAGGAACTTCGTGTAAAAGAATCAGATAGAATTAAAGCAATTTGCACAAACATGAAAGAAATTGGTGTGAATATTGTTGAGCTTAAAGATGGATTTATTATAGAAGGAAACTCAAACTTAAAAGGAGGTCATATAAAGACCTTTAATGACCATCGAATTGCAATGACTTTTGAAATCGCGGATTTACTTTCTAATGAAAAAATAATTATTGATAATCCTAATTGTATTGACATTTCCTACCCCGAATTTAAAGAGACGTTGAAGAAAATTTCCATATAACAAATTTCTACATTTTTTCAATAGTTGTGGATATTAAATAAGCGTTAATTTCTAGTCTATATCTTTTAAGTATTTTATAAATTACAAATCAATTTGGAGAGTTAAGTGATTAGATTATTAAGTAAATTTGTATTCATTTCAATATCAATTTTTATTATTTCATTTTCTAAAGCAGAAAGCTATTCATCTACCAGCCCTGAGTTAGGAGGAGATGGTTTTAAAGAAATAGCTGAAGAATTAGGCTATACTACCTATATTTTTGATGATGAAGATTTAAAGTTTTTTGGTGACCCCCGTGCAGTTAAAGGTGGTACTCTCCGCCATATTACTTCTCGTTTTCCTAATACATTAAGAACGGTAGGGCAAAATGCTAATTATGTTGAAAATTCCACAATAGAAAGTATGTGTTATGAAAGTCTAATCTCAACTCATCCAGTGACTTTAGATTTTGTTCCTGTCATCGCTACACATTGGAAAGTTTCAGATGACAAAATGACTTTTTGGTTTAGGATAAATCCAAAAGCTAAATTCTCAGATGGCATGCCTGTAACTTCAGATGATGTGATCGCAACATGGGATTTACTCATGGATGAAACAATTCTTGAGCCCTCTTCTCAAATAGTATATGGTAAATTTGAACCATTTATTGAAAGTAAATATATTGTAAGAGTAGAATGTAAAAAATTATCATGGCGAAATCTTTTATATTTTGGTGGAATGAGTATTCTACCTGCACATATATTGGATGAAATTGATGGCTCAGAATACTTAGAAGAATATCAATTTAAAATGATGCCTGGTTCGGGTCCATACACAATGTTTACCAAAGATATTGTTAATCAAGAATCATTTATTATTACACGACGAAATGATTATTGGAATGCAGATGATCCTACAAGTAAATATTTATATAATTTCGATAAAATAAAATTTATTGTCGTTAAAGATAATTATAATTTAGAGTTCGAAAAATTTAAAAAAGGTGAACAAGATTTTTATACCATGGCTCGCTCACGAGTTTGGGTTGAAGAAACAGATTTTGAAACCGTTCAAAAAGGGTGGATTAAAAAACATCGAGTTTTTTCAGAAAAGCCTGCGGGTACAAGTGGTTATGCATTTAATATGAGAAAATGGCCATTTAATGATAAAAAACTTAGATATGCTTTTTCATATTTATATGACAGAGAAAAAATGAATAGAGAAATGTATTATAATGAATATAGTATGATGCATTCATTATACTCTGGCTCTGTATATGAGAATCCAAATAATGAAAAAGTGCTTTATAATCCAGATAAAGCAGTTAGATTGTTGAAAGAAGCTGGGTTTCAAAATAGAAATGAAGAAGGTTGGTTAGTACATAATGAATCAGGAAAAGTGTTACGCTTCGAAATAGGAATTGCAAAAGGGTCTGCATATATGGTCACTCCTGTTCAACAGATGATGAAAGAATACGGTATTGATATGCAAATTAAATTTGTTGATGGAAATACAAATTGGAATAATTTGATGGAACGGAATTTTACAATTTACATGCAGGCTTGGGGTGGCCTTGTATTTCCAAACCCAGAAACTTCATTATTATCAGAATTAGCTGACCAAAATAATAATAACAACATCACTGGTTTTAAAAATGAGCGTATAGATGAATTATTAGATATTTATGATAAAGAATTTGACCAACAAAAACGAATTGAGATAATCCGTGAAATTGACGGAATATATTCAGAAATTCATCCAGCCGCTTGGGGAATCGCTAGAAATTATCAACGATTAATGTGGTGGGATGTTTTTGGATATCCTGAGCATTTAGTTTCTAGATATGGCGGAGATTATAGATCTATTTTTGCATATTGGTGGTTTGACCCTGAGAAAGTTGCTCGATTAGAAGATGCAAAAAAGAATAATACTTCGCTTCCTGTTGGAGAATTAGATATCAAATTTTGGCCAGAATATTTAAAAAATAATTAAAAAAATATATAATGGGTACATATTTTATAAGACGACTACTATTAATGATTCCAACCTTTATTGGCTGTACACTTCTAGTATTTTTTATTTTACAAGTTACACCAGGTGGCCCACTTGAACAAGCAGTTCAAAGACTACAAATGAGAGCAAGTCAAGAAGGTGGAGAATCGGGCGGTGCAAGTGTATCTGATATTATGGGTGGTGGTTCTCAAATCCTACCTCAAAAAGCATTAAATGATTTAAAACGATTCTATGGATTTGATAAGCCTATTTGGAAAAGATATCTTATTTGGCTTGGGATATGGGAACGAGAAATAAAACATAGAGATATTTCATTTAATCCAGGTGAAAATAAATTAAAAAAACGAGTTGGAAAAAAGAATCGAAAGAAAATTTATGTAACCGTTCATAAAAATGATAACCAATTAACAGTCTATGATGATTCTGGTGAAATAAGCTCGTTATGGCATGCTCATATTGAAAACGAAGATGATGGTGTTTCAGAAGGTGTGATATTTCAAACCGAGTATTCAGGGATTCTCACCGGGAATTTAGGAAAATCTTATACTTACCAACAGCCTGTTACCGAAGTGATGAAACCCCGATTTAAAATTTCTTTATTTTTTGGTTTAATTGGAATGACATTCTCATATTTAGTATGTGTTCCACTTGGAATAAAAAAAGCATTAAACCATGGTTCTATTTTTGACTTTACATCAAGTGTAATGATATTTGTCGCATATTCGATTCCGGGTTGGGCATTTGGTGGAGTTCTTCTTGTATTACTAGGTGGAGGCTCATTTTGGGATGTATTCCCCTTAGGTGGTTTTAGATCTCCCTCTGAAATTTGGGATTCATTATCATTGTTTGGAAAAATATTAGACCAATTACACCATGCGGTATTGCCTATATTTGCCTATTCAATAGGAAGCTTTACAACACTTACAGTTTTAATGAAAAATGGACTTCTGGAGCAATTATCTCAAGATTATATTCGAACGGCATTTGCTAAAGGAATATCTGAAAAACGGGCAGTTTGGGTTCATGCAATACGAAATTCATTGATACCAATCGCTGCAGGAATTGGACATATTCTTGGTATCGTAATTTCAGGATCATATATTATTGAAAAAGTATTTAATATTGATGGTTTTGGTAAAATGTCATTTCAAGCAATTTTAGATAGAGATTACCCAATCGTATTATCATTTTTAGTAATAACAGTAATGTTAAAATTAATAGGAAATTTAATATCAGATTTGATTTTAGCCTCTGTTGACCCAAGGATTCGATTTAAATGATTTTTTCACAAAAAAAAGATATAGATACGACTTCACTATCTATTACTCAAAAAAGGTGGATGAAATTTAAATCCATGAAACGCGGGTACTATTCATTAATAATAATAATTTTTTTATATGCAATTTCATGGGTACTGCCAATTTTAGTGAATAATAAAGCAATAATTGTAAGTTATAATAACAAAATACATTTCCCAGCATTTCATGATTTTAGCTTAATTCCAGATAAAATTTTTCTAGGTAATGATTTTGGACAAGATAAACCGGGCGAAGCTGATTATATTAAGCTTCAACGAAGATGGAAAAATGATAATAGCGATAATTGGTTAATTATGCCACTTTATCCTCATAATCCATTAAGTGATATAAATGCTGGAAATAAAATGTTTGAAGCACCCTTTGGGCAAGGAAATCATATATTGGGAACCGATGATACTGGACGAGATGTATTTTCTAGACTATTATATGCATTTAATATTTCAATTACATTTGCACTTATTTTAACAGTGCTTAATTATTTAATTGGGATTTCAATTGGTGGTTCGATGGGGTATTTTGGAGGAAAATTTGATCTATTTTTTCAACGAATAATTGAAATTTGGTCCACTCTTCCCCTCCTCTTTGTAATCATTATCATTGCCTCTATTGTTAGACCAACTTTTGCTGTTTTAATTGGAATTTACTTACTCGTTAATTGGATTGGTATGACCTATTTAATGCGTGCTGAATTTTATAGAGAAAAATCAAAAGATTATGTTGCTGCAGCAATATCTATGGGACAAAATAATAAAACAATTATTTTCAAACATATTCTTCCAAATTCACTTGTACCAATTATCACCTATTTTCCTTTTAGTATTATTGCTGGAATCGGTGCACTTATTTCATTAGACTATTTAGGGTTTGGTATGCCTCCACCGACACCCAGTTGGGGACAAATGTTAGATGTCGGACTTCAAAATATTTCAAAGTGGTGGATGGTGTTTGCACCTGTTGGAGCTCAATTTATTACCTTATTATTAATTGTTTTTATTGGTGAAGGCATAAGAGAAGCCTTTGACCCTAAAGTTCATTCAAGGTTAAGATAATGAAAAAATTAGTTCAAATAAAAAACCTAATTACTCGATTTAAAATTGGTAAACAATGGGCAACGGCGGTCCGTGGCATTGACCTCGATATTTATGAAGGAGAAACCTTAGGGATTGTAGGTGAATCAGGGTCAGGAAAGTCAGTTTCTGTTTTATCATTAATTCAATTAATTCCTAACCCTCCAGGTGAAGTATCAAATGGTGAAATTTTATTTAAGGGAGATAAGATATTTGATGGAGATGAATATAATAATATAAAAAAACTCCCTCAATATAATTATTTTATACACCTCAAAGGATACCCTCGGGCAATTATAACATTATTGTCTATAGCTCTATTTACAACGATACAATTTCAATTTAATCTTTCATTTCTCATTCATTCAATTTTACTAGGTTTAGGATTATATTTAACCTTTAAAATATTTTATTCTTCACCATATAATTCAGAATTAGATAAATGGCGTAAAAAATTCTTTCATCAAATGAGAAATTTAAGAGGTGATGAAATTGCAATGATATTCCAGGAACCAATGACTTCTTTGAATCCTGTGTTTACAATTGGATTTCAAATTATTGAATCTATTCGCCCACTTTCAATTTTAGAAAATATAAAGAATGGGATAATCAATAGTGCTGAAAAAAAATTATCAAAACCAATAAATGAACATTTAAAATCAACATTTGTTTTTGGAATTATTTTTATTGCATTAAGCCAACTATCACTAGGGTGGTCTTTTAGAATAATTGATATATTAAAATTTTATTTAATCGGTTCATTTATCCCTATACTTCATTCGATTTTGATGATTATTTTTTATAGATTAATTTCACAAGATACAATTGATGATTTAAAGAATTTATATGCAGAAGGTGCTAAATTGTTAGAAACGGTTGGAATACCAGACCCTAAAATAAGAATGGATGATTACCCACACCAATTTTCAGGAGGAATGCGTCAACGAGCAATGATTGCAATGGCACTTGCAAAAAAGCCTTCTCTATTAATTGCAGATGAACCAACAACAGCACTAGATGTTACAATTCAAGCTCAAATATTAAATCTAATGACTGATTTAAAAGAAATCAACCCTGAGTCTGCTGTTGTATTAATAACTCATGATTTGGCTGTTGTTGCAGAAACAAGTGACAGAGTTGTAGTTATGTACGGTGGAATGATTCAAGAAGTTGCATCGGTAAATGAATTATTTGCAAATCCAAAACATCCATATACACATGGTTTACTTAATTCAATTCCAAGGCCAAGTAAGACGAATAAAAAGAACCGGCTTGAAACAATTGATGGTATGGTCCCCAGTATTTTGGAAATGCCAATTGGTTGTAAATTTTGTACTCGATGTGACATAAAAATAGATATTTGCGATACTAAAGAACCACCATTAATTGACATTGGAAATAATCATTACATTAGATGTCATGTAATTGAAACTCAACAAAGTGTAGCATAATTATGAAAAATAATTCATTAGTAGAAGTAAAGAATTTAAAAGTACACTTTCCTGTTTATGGTGGAATTCTTTCAAAAATTGTAGCAACTGTTAAAGCAGTTGATGGGATTACATTTTCAATAAATGAAAAAGAAACAATTGGATTAGTTGGTGAATCAGGTTGTGGTAAAACAACTGTTGGTCGAGCAATGATTAATATTTTAAAACATGTTTCACCGGACGTTGAAATAACAGGAAATATAAATTATCATCTAAATGGTGTTGAAGCAGATTTTGTAAAAATACCATCAAAGAAAATGAAAAAGTATCGGTCTGATGTACAAATGATATTCCAAGATCCGTATGCATCATTAAATCCCCGAATGACGGTTAAACAAATTATTGGTGAACCACTCCAAATCCATACAAAATTATCATCAAAAGAAATTCAAGAAAAAGTGATTTGGCTTCTTGAAAAAGTTGGCTTACAACCTGAACAGGCAAACCGATTCCCACATGAATTTTCGGGTGGACAAAGACAACGAATCGGAATTGCAAGAGCACTTGCAACAAATCCAAAATTAATTATTTGTGATGAGCCCGTGTCAGCTCTTGATGTATCTATTCAAGCTCAAGTCATTAATTTAATGATGGATTTACAAGAAGAATTTAATTTATCGTATCTTTTTATTGCACATGATTTAAGTGTTGTTGAACATATTTCAGATAAAATAATTGTAATGTATTTAGGGAATATTGTTGAAATTGGGACTAGTTCAGGAATTTATCACCACCCTAAACACCCATATACAAAAGCACTTATTTCTGCAGTTCCAGAGCCTGATCCTGCAAATAAAAACAAGAAAAGAATAATTTTAAAAGGTGATATACCAACACCCATGAATAAACCATCAGGTTGTGCATTTAGAACTCGATGCCCTATAGCAAAACCAGAATGTGCAATTGAGGTACCAGAATTAATTGATGCTGGAAATGGTCATTTAGTCGCCTGTCAATATTATAATGAAGAATTTTAAAATGATATATTGGAAATCAAAAGTAAATGAAATTAATTTATTATCTTCCCTATTTTTAAATAAAAAGCAATAGGAGTAAACAAATGGATGAATTATTAAAAGACATTATTTTATTCTCTGGTTTATCAGACAAAGAACTAGAGCGAATTGAGCAAGTAATGACTGTAAAAACTTTTCCAAAAAATAGTATGATTGTTTTGGAAGAAGAATATGGTGATACTGTATATATTGTTCGTAAAGGAACAATTAAAATAACACGGCTAAATGACGAAGGAAAAGAAGTAATCTTAGCCTTAATGGGAGTGGGCGAATTCTTTGGTGAACTATCCGCATTAGATGGTGAAGCACGCTCTGCAAATGCATTGGCTCAAGAAGAATGTCAACTTTATTTATTACATCGTACCGATTTTATAGATTTATTACAACATAATAATAAAATTGCCTTTACTCTTTTATCTGAATTAGCAAAACGAATTCGACATTCAGACCAACAAATTGAAGCACTTTCATTAGATGATGCTGAACATCGAATCGGTGTTTGTATATTAAACCTTGCTGAAGATAATGGTGTAATTCGAAAAGGTAAAGTTACAATTCAAAAACTACCCTTTCAACAAGATATTGCAAATATTGCAGGTACTTCACGAGAAACAGTTTCTCGTGTTTTAAAATTGTTGGAAGAAAAAGGATTAGTTATTAAAAATGGACACACATTAACTATTCCAAATTATGTCTATTATAAAAAAATATTTGGGTAATAATTTTTATTCAATATGATAAATATAAATGAATTAATATCGGGTATATTAAGTCAAAATACACTTGATATTGCAAAAGCAATTTCAATAGTAGAAAATAGCACAATTGAAAGCCATTCACTTCTTTCTAAAATTTATCAATATACTGGTAAAGCACATCGCATCGGAATTACAGGACCTCCTGGTTCAGGTAAAAGTACACTTACAGATTGTTTAATTAAATCATTTACAGATTTAGGTAAATCGGTCGCGATTATTGGTATAGATCCAAGTAGCCCATTTACGGATGGGGCATTTTTAGGTGATAGAATTAGAATGATGAAGCATTTTGAAAACCCAAATGTTTTTATTAGAAGCATGGCTACACGAGGGAGTTTAGGTGGATTAGCAAATAAAAGCCGTGAAGTTGCGGATATTTTTGATGCTTCAGGATATGATGTTATTATTTTTGAAACGGTTGGGGTTGGTCAAATAGAATTAGATGTTATGAATGCAACCGACTCAATTCTTGTTGTTCTTGTACCTGAATCTGGTGATGATATTCAAATGATGAAATCTGGGTTAATGGAAATTGCTGATTTATTTGTAATAAATAAAGCAGATAGAGATGGTACAAATAAATTATTTATTGCTTTAAATCAAGTATTATCCCTTCGAAACAATAATGCAGAATGGTTTCCTCTCATTCAAAAAACAATAGCAACTAAAAATGAAGGCATAAAAGAATTAACAGAAGAAATTTGTAATCACTTTAATATAATTTCAAATAGCGGTGAACTAAGTCATAAATCTGAAAAAAGATATTCTCATTTAACCCATCAATTAATATCACAAAAGCAAAAAATTGAGTTTTGGGATGAGAAAAAGAAAAATGAATTAACTGAACAATTAAAAATGCCAATTACAGAACGAAAATCTCCATATCAATTATCTGATGAAATGTATAATAAATGAGCGATCCAAATAAACTTGCATTTTGGGACCATTTAGAAGAATTACGATGGCGATTATTTAAAGGACTATTTGCAATTGTTATTTTTTCAATAATTTCATTTAACTATTCTGATAATTTAATGGAAATATTAATATCCCCCACCACCCAATTAAATGTTAAACTAAACCTTCAAGTATTGAAAGTAACTAGTATGTTTACAATCAAGTTAACTTTAGCTTTAATGAGTGGTATTATTTGTTCAATTCCTTTTTTAATATATCAATTTTGGCGTTTTATTTCTCCAGCTATGGAAGGGAATTATACAATCCAAGTATTAGGTATTGTGCTTTTTTCATCATTTTTCTTTTTTGGTGGGATATTTTTTGCATATTCAATAATCATTCCCTACTCATTATCTTTTTTTACATCCATGACTTTTCAAAATTTCCCTGTAAATTATAATTACACTTTAGATGGTTATTTAAGCTATATTCTGTGGCTTATTTTAACCTGTGGTATATTATTTCAATTACCTGTAGTAACATTCTTTTTTTCTAAAATGGGTTTACTAACCCCAGCATTCCTTCGTCATTATCGAAAATATGTATTTGTATTTTTTTTAATTTTGGCCGCAATTTTAACTCCGCCTGACCCATTAAGCCAAATATTAATTGTAATTCCACTTATAATATTATATGAATTTAGTATATTAATGTCTTGGATGATTCATCGGAAAAGTTCATGAATTCATTAAATAATGCAATTTATAATATATCTACATTAATTAATGACGATTTCAAACAATTTGAAGAAACATATTCTAAATCATTAAACTCAAATGTAAAATTAATCAATAAAGTAATTAATTATATTTCAAAAAAAAAAGGTAAACAACTCCGGCCTACTCTCACTTTATTATGTGCACGTATTTCAGGTACTCCAACATCAAATACATACTATGCTGCTGCATTAGTCGAAATACTCCATGTTGCAACTCTCATTCATGACGATGTTGTTGATGAGGCAGATCTTAGAAGAAAATGGCCTTCTATCAATAGAATTTGGAAAAATAAAATTGCAATATTAGTAGGTGATTATATGTTTTCGAAAGCATTATCAAACATGATTCACTTACGAAACTTTGATGCACTTGAATTACTCTCAACTACAGCTGAAAGACTAAGTCAAGGTGAAATTCTACAAATAGAAAAAGCATTAAAAAAAGATATGACTGAAGAAATTTATTATGAAATGATTGGTGATAAAACAGCAAGCCTTTTTTCTTCTGCATGTAAACTTGGTGCAATTTCCGTAAATGCAACACCTGAACAGCAAGAAGCATTATTTAAATTTGGAGAATACATGGGGATCGCTTTTCAAATAAAAGATGATCTTTTTGATGTAATTGGTAAACTTGATGAAGTTGGTAAACCAATTGGTTTTGATGTAAAAAAAAATATGCTAACGCTACCTTTTATACATCTACTGAGGGAAATAGAAGAAAAAAACAAGAAAAGTATTTTAAGAAAAATAAAACATCATGCAAAAAAGAATGAACTCGATAAAATAAAATCAATTATTAACACTTCAGGCAGTTTAAATTATTCAAAAGAACAATTAAACAATTTTACAAATAAAGCAAAAGATTCATTAGACTTATTCAATGAATCACCCGAAAAATTAGCATTAATTGAATTATTAAATTTTAATTTAAATCGAAAATATTGATAAAATTTAAACGCAATAAACATAGGATAAAGAGAAAACGATTTGCAACTCGCGAAGACCGAATAATAACTATTGCCAATGGTATAAGTATTAGCCGGATGATTTTGTCAATTCCTCTAGTCTATTATTTAGATAAAGATAATCTACCGATGGCAATGGCTTTAATTGGAATAATTATTTTCACTGATTTACTTGATGGTTGGGTCGCTCGTAAAGTAGATGAAATTACACATTTCGGTAAATTAATTGACCCTGTTGCAGACAAAGTTTGTATGATGATGGTTGTTATATTTCTTATTTTTAAAATTGGCCTTCCAATGCTATTATTCTTTTTTATATTAGCGATTAGAGATATTATACTTATCACCATGGGGATTTATTTAATGTTTAAACAAAACAGGGTATTTGCCTCTAATAAGACAGGAAAATGGTTTATATTCACCACATCACTCATGGTATTAAGTTTTGTTTTCTATTCAAGTGAATCTATTAGTGTTTCATACATAAATTCACTCAGTATAATTTCATATACACTATATTTTATTTCAACAATTTTATTTATTTTCAGTTCTTATTTTTATTTTAAAAGATATATGGAAAATTTCAAAGATTTAAAGGAATCAAATGTTCTCTCTATTTAAAAAAACAATTCAGGGATTAACTAAAACTAGAAATAGAATTAAACATGCTTTTGGCTCTTTAATTGGGAAAAAGTATTTATCCGAGGATGACCTTGAAATGCTAGAAGATTGTCTAATTCAAGCAGATTTAGGATGGGAAACTACGGATGTAATTATTGACGAATTAAAAAAACCTTCATCTAATTCAAATAACTGGGAAGAACGATTTAATTCTATTCTAAAAAATCTATTAGAAAATTCACCGAAACAAAAACCATTTGCTCAAGTGCTCATGATTGTTGGTATAAATGGAACTGGTAAAACAACTACATCTGCAAAAATGTCTGCTTGGTTTAAAGAGAAGGGTGAAAATACTTTATTAGTTGCTGCAGATACATATCGTGCAGCTGCAGTTGAACAACTTCGACAATGGTCTAATAAATTAGGCTTTCAATTGGTAGCAAATGAAAAATCAGCCGATCCCGCCTCAATTGCTTTTGATGGAGTTACGAGTGGATTAACAAAAAATATTGATAGAATAATCATCGATACTGCCGGGCGTTTACATAATTCCGAAAATTTAATGCAAGAACTCGTAAAAATAAAAAAAGTAGTAAACAGAATTACAACAGATATTCAAACATTCTTAACTGTTGATGCAAATACAGGCCAAAATGCGATGACTCAAGCTAAAGAATTTTCAAATTACATTCCAATTGATGGAATTATTCTAACGAAAATGGATGGCACAGCAAAAGGTGGAATTGCAATTCCAATAATGTTAGAGTTGGGATTACCTGTATATTTTATAGGTGTTGGTGAACAAGCAAATGATTTAATTTTATTTGATCAAGAATCATATTTAAATGGATTAATTTCAGAGAAAGAATCAATTAAAATATAAATGAAAAATATTAATTTAATTAGTTTAGGGTGTGCAAAGAATTTAGTTGACTCCGAAATTCTACTTGGAGGGTTAAAAAAATCAAACTTTAATATTGTAGATAATTCCAAAAATGCAGATATTGTAATTGTGAATACTTGTGGTTTTTTAGATTCGGCAAGAGATGAGTCTGTAGATGTAATTTTAGAAGCAGGTGAGTTAAGAAGTAAAGGGGAAATTAAACAATTAGTTGTAATGGGATGTTTTTCTGAGCGATATGACAATGATTTAAAAAGAGAAATCCCTGAAGTTGATGCATTTTTTGGTACAAGTGATCATGCAAAAATTATATCCTTTTTAACAGGTGAAGAATATGTTAAATCTGATCCCGATTATTTTAGATCATTACTTACTCCAAAGCATTATGCCTATTTAAAAATCGCTGAAGGTTGCGATAATGGCTGTTCTTTTTGTTCAATACCATTAATGAGAGGTTTACAAATTAGTCGATCTATCGAAGCAAATGTGGAAGAAGCAAGAAGATTGGGAAAACAGGGTGTAAAAGAAATATTAGTCATTGGGCAAGATACAACTTCCTATGGATGGGATTTAAAACCTAAAGCAACATTACATGAATTAATGGATGAACTAAATAAAATAGACGAAATTGATTGGATTCGTTTACACTATGCACATCCAGCCCATTTGCACCGAGAAATGATTGTCCGTTTTGGAAAATTAGAAAAATTATTACCCTATATTGATATGCCAATTCAACATGCTTCAACAAAATTATTAAAATCTATGAGAAGAGGATTAGGCAAAGATGGCATTTTAAAGCGAATTGAAGCACTTCGAAACGCTTGCCCAAATATAATACTTAGAACATCTATTATTGTTGGATATCCAGGAGAAACGGAAGAAGATTTTCTAGAATTATATGATTTTATAAAAAAAGTACGATTTGATCGATTAGGTGTATTTACTTACTCTGAAGAAGAAGGTACTTTTGCGGAAAAACAACTTATTGACAATGTCCCTCAACAAGTTAAATATGACCGAATGGATAAAATAATGACTATTCAACAAGAAATCAGTTATGAAAATAATCAACAACTTATTGGTACCACACAAAAAATAATAATAGATCAACACTTAGATTCAAATGAATCGATAGGCCGTTCATTTAGAGACTCTCCTGAAGTGGATAACATATTTCGAATTGATGGATTGCACCCAGTAGGTGAATTTATAAATGCAAAAGTAATATCTGCATCTGAATATGAAATAATATGTACAAAAGATTAATATGATAAAAATATTAGGAATAGAACATATCGGCATTGCTGTAAAAAATCGAGATAAAACATCCAATTTTTTTAAAAATATTCTCGGTATCAAAAATCCAATTTCAGAAGAAATTATAGACCAAAAAGTAATTACTGAAATTTTTAATACTTCAAAAGGGAAATTAGAATTATTAGAATCCACATCTTTAGAATCACCAATACATAAATTTATCGAAAAAAGAGGAAATGCGATTCATCATATTGCTTTATCCGTTGAAAACATTGACTCATCTTTAAAATACTTAAAAGAAAAAAATGTACAATTAATTGATGAAATCCCAAGAATAGGTGCTGAAGGATTTAAGATTGCATTTATCCACCCTAAAGCAACAGGCGGAATACTAATAGAACTTTGCCAAAAAAATAAATAATACCGTGATTGATCGGTCAATTTTAAAATCAATCCCCTCCCTTCCAGGTGTATATTTCTTCAAAAATAGATCAAATGAAACAATATATATCGGGAAAGCAAAAATTCTAAAAAACCGTGTTCGTTCCTATTTTATCTCTTCTGGGCATGGTGGCTCAAAAACAGATATTCTTGTCAAAAATATTAATTCTATTGAATGGTTAGTCGTAAGAGATGAAGTTGAAGCAATTCTGACAGAAGCAAATTTAATAAAAGAATATCGACCTAAATATAATATATTATTAAAAGACGATAAATCATTTCCATATATTCAAATTACAAAAGAATCATTTCCGCAAGTTATTTTAGTCAGATTAAAAAAACTACCAAATGATGGCTCTCTTTTTTTTGGGCCATATACAGATACTCGCCAACTTAGAGAGTCACTGAAGGTTATACATAAAATATTTCCATTAAGAACTTGTAATTTCAATATTAATGATCAAAGTATAATCGATAACAAATATCAAATATGTTTGGATTACCATATAAAAAGATGTGATGGTCCATGTGAAGGATTTGTTTCTCAAAAAACATATAATGAAATGATTAAGCTAATTATTCAATTTTTAAGAGGACGAGATCAAAAAATAAAAATTTATTTAAAAACTGAAATGGATAATGCAAGTGATGAACTTCGTTTTGAAGATGCAGTTAGGTTTAGAGATCAATATAATTCTATATCGAACTTTTCAAAAAAACAAAAAAAAGTAACGCAGGATGGAATAGATAGAGATATTTTAGTCGCAACAGCTAAGAATAAAATTGGAATAGGTGTTATTCTAAAAGTTAGAAATGGTTTTTTTATTGGGAAAGAGAAATTTAATCTATCCATTTCACTTCAGTCTAATAATGAAAAAATAATTACCGAATTTTTCAAACAATATTATTCTTCAACAATGGATATACCAAAAGAAATATTAGTTGAACATACTATCACAGATATAAATGATCATATTTCTTGGCTTACTAAAATTTCAAATAGAAAAATTTCAATAATAATTCCTAAAATTGGAGAAAAAAAACGATTAGTCGAAATTTGTAGAAAAAATTGTGAATTACAATTAAAAGAAATATTAAATAAAAAAGAAAAAAGAAAAGAATTAATACCAAATTCAGTTGAGCGATTAAAAGAAGATTTAAATATGTCAGCACCTCCCAGACGAATTGAAGGTTTTGATAATTCCAACATTCAAGGTGCTTTCCCAGTAGCTGGAATGGTATGCTTTATAGATGGGAAACCAGTAAAAAAAGAATATCGTAAATTTAATATTAAATCTGTTGATGGACCTGATGATTTTAAATCAATGTATGAAGTTGTTTCAAGAAGATATTCTCGTGTAATTAAAGAAAAACTACCATTGCCAGATTTAATATTAATTGATGGTGGAAAAGGACAACTATCGGTTGCAAAATCAGCGTTAGATCATTTAGGCTTAAGCTATATTACTGTAATTGGATTAGCTAAAAAATTAGAAGAAGTATTCCTCCCCCATTTTTCAGAACCTCAAAATATTTCAAAACATTCTTCAGGTTTATTATTATTGAGACGAATTAGAGATGAAGTTCACCGGTATGCAATTTCTTTTCACAGACAAAAACGAAATAAAGCACAAAATAAATCAATTTTATTAACAATTCCAGGAATGGGTAAATACCGTGTGGTTTCATTTTGGAATACATTTAAATCATTTAATGATGTAAAAGAATTATCTGCTGAAGAAATCAAAAATAAAACTAAAATTCCAATAAAAATTTGTGAAAAAATATTAGTTTTAATAAATAAGAAAAACGAAAATAAAAAAGCAATTAACAATTAGAAATTAAAGCGAAATTGTAAAGGCATGCCTTGACTCAAAATTAATTATGAGCCACTTATAACTACTAATAATATTGAATTATAAATATTTATCAAAAAAATTTATACAAAATCAAATTTACTATTTAAAAATAATAAAAATTATATATACTTCAACTAGAAGACAAAATTATTATCAATTTATCTTTTTATTCGCAGACCTTTATCTTCATTGATAAATATCCATGCAGCAATTTTACCTATATCGAATGAATTTCCTACATCCCAATATTGAATACCATGATGGTAACGAGAGCTTGAATCATTTACTGGGAATGAATTTATTTCTTCTAAAATAAGTTTAATTCTTGTTTGCCATAATTTAATATTTTTTTCTCGTAAATCAATCCAGCCAGCATAAGTCCATTTCTCCATTTCAATTTCGTTTAAATTAATTGATGCACGACCTAATTGAGTTGGAATTTTAACAATTGGCCCTCGTAATATTTCATTACCATTAGCTAATAAGATAGGAAGTCCAATTGAAATAATTTGTGATCTTATATTTTTATTTTTTGAAATTTCAAGATTAAGTTTTTCAGTTAATTCAAATGATGAATAATTAAGAATTTCTTTCATATCACTACAAACTAATTTAATTAAATGTGCCTCATATAATATTTTTGATAACCGAGGTGGACCTAATATTTCAAATGCAATTGATTCAATATTAAAATTTTCTTGAAGTTTTTTCATTTCATCAATCGCTTGATGTCTCATATATCCTGCTCTATAAGTTGGTCCCATAATTGCATTATCTAATGCATTAATAATATCTCTTCCTGTGTTGTCGCCCTGAATTTCCATAATTACATTTGTAGCTATTTCTTCTGGAGTTACAAATTCCATTTGACCTGTAGATGTAATAGTTTCAAATTCACCAAGTGAGAAAGTTCCGTTTTCACCCGTATCAATAAATACTGATTTTAATATTTTTTTTGTATTATTCCAATTTCCATTACCTTTAAAATTAAAACGATTAAATAATTTTTCAGCATTTTCTATTTTACAGTCATATAATTTTATAGGCTTGCCATTTTTTTTTATTTCACCATAACCAATTTTTTTCCATGCAATAGCTGCTGCAGGTTTAATTTCTTTTACAATGGGACCCTCAGGAGTTCGCCCCATTAAAAAAAGTAGCAATGTATGAGCACCTGCAAGCGAAGTTTTGCTTAATAATACTCTGGATGGTCGCTCTTCACTATGGGTATATGGAATATTTAATCCCATCCCACCTGTACCTGTTGTACCAATTTTTAAATATACACCTGTTTTATTTTCTACCATGCTCGCATGTAAAATTTGAATATGCCTAATAAGCTGAGGAATATATAAAGTGGTAAGCATCTTTTCAATTTCTGATGTCAAATTTTTTGTTAAATTATTTTTCTTTTGAGCTTCGCTTAATTCTTTTTTTAAGTTATAATATCCATTGTAAATATCCTGATATGCAAGACCGGTAGCCGAATTAACAGAATCTATAATTATATTGGGTTTATGTTTTGAAATTACTTGGTTTAAAAACGATGAAGCAATAACTTTTTCATCAAATGCTTCCATCGCATCCTGTAAAAGTGTTTGTCTATAATTTTGACTTTCCATAATTTCAGAACGAGACAAATCTTTTAAACTATCTCTTACAAAAATATTCCCCCATTCTGGAGTTAATTTTATGTTTTTACCTTCTTTTTGCAATTCATTACATGCATCTTTCGCTTCTCTTTCTTGTAAAGAAAGAATAATAATTTCTTTGGGTTTATGAATAACTAATTTTCTTAGAATTGCCATTCCTACTAAACCCCAGCCACCTAATATCAAAATTTTCTTATTTCTAATATCCATAATCACCTCTTTTTAACATTAATAAACTTAATGCAATTGAATTTAATTTAGTATTAATAGAATCTGATCTAGACAAAAGTACTATGGGGCATTTTGCTCCCAAAATAATTCCGCCACCCTTTGCATTACTCAGGGACATCAACGCTTTTACAATCATATTTGAAGTAGAAATTGAAGGTCCAATAATTATATCTGTTTGACCTGAAATACGAGATAAAATATTTTTTTTATTTGCAGATTCTTTAGAAATTGCCACATCTAAGGAAATCGGACCCTCTATAATAATTTTTGTATTTTCTTTATTTTTTTGGAAAATATTATAAGCAATCTGAGTTTCGGGAAGCATTGGATTTATTTGTTCAACGAGTGTTAATAAGCCAATTTTGGGTTTAGCTATTTCTAGACATTTAGAAAATATAACACTGTTATGTATAATTGAATCTATAATTGGTTCATCTAATTTTATATTAACACCCCCATCACTAATTAATAATAATTTATGGTATTTAGGAGATTCAATAACTGCTATATGGGATAATATTTTTTCTGTTTTAATACCAAATTCAGAGTCTAATACTGCCTTTAATAATGTTGAAGTATTAATATCTCCCTTCATAAGTAATTGGCAATCACCATTATTCACGGATTTAATTGCTTTATAAGATGCACTTTCATTTTCTGAGGAAAAAAATGAAATAGGTTCAATCCAACCAAATTCTACAGCCTTCGAAATTGCTTCTAATAAATAATCGCTTTGCGGGTTTATAACCCCTAACCTATTTGGTTTTTGATTATTTAATGTTTTATAAATATCAGAATATGAGTATATCATGAATGGTATATTTTTACTTTTCTTGGATTGTTGAGTGCATTTAATCCACCACTTGCGAGAGCTTCAAGTTCAAATGAACCTGGATATACAATTATATTTTTAAAATATTTACTCTTATTTTTTATATAATCTGTGAATAATTTTGATTTACAAAGACCACCCGTTAATATTAGGCCATTTACTTCACCATTAAGTGTAGCAAAAGCACTTCCAATTTCTTTGCAAATTTGAAATATCATTGCGTTATAAATTAATTTTACTTGAGGATTTAAATTAATATTTTTTTCAACTTCTCGTAAATCATTCGTGTTTAAATACCCCATTAATCCACTCTTTTTTGAAAATAATTCAATTAATTGAGATTTAGTTAATTTTTCATTAAATACTAAATCTAAAAGTCCTTGTAAGGGTATTGCTCCAGCGCGCTCAATTGAAAAAGGTCCCATACCTAAAAGTGCATCATTTACATCTATAATTTTACCATTTTTTACTGATGCAATTGAAAACCCACTACCTAAATGTGAAACTACAAAATTACCTGATTTATTTGGAAGATTTAATTTTTGCTCTGCTTTATATACACAGTATTTAATATTTAAAGTATGACTACGACTTTTTCTTTCAATACCAGGTATTCCAGAAATTCTTGCTTCTGGAATAAAATCATCACTGGTTACGGGGTCAATAATATAAGAAGGACATGAATATAATTTTGAAATTTTATAGGCTAAAATTGCACCTAAATTTGAAGCATGATTTGAATAAGTTTGATTAATGTAATCAGATAGCATTTCATCATTAATTTTATAAATTCCAGATTTTAGAGGTTTTAAGGGGCCTCCTCTACCAACAACAGCATCTAATTGCGGTATTTTTGATAAAAATGGAGTAATTAAAGAATACCTACAATCTACCTGCTCACTTACTATTTTATGCAAATTGTTGTTATAATGCTCAATCTCTTCTTTCCAAATCTGATTATTATTTATATAATACCCAAATTCAGTCGTCGTCGATCCTGGATTTATTGATAGTATAAAGAAAACTAACTCTGTATTTCTTCCGTAAATGAAGAAATAATTGCGTCTGTACAGAATATATTTGCTTTATATTCTTTTAATTTTTCTTTTAACATATTGGAATGTTCAATTTCCATTGCAGCTAAATCTATTAAAAATTGTTTTAATTTAGGATCTGTAATCCTTTCAGATGCTTCCAAATAATAATTATAAGCGTCATTTTCTTCATTTATTGCAAATTGAAGTATTTCTTCTATTGAACTAAATTCGGGTATATGTGTATGTGTCATCGTATTCTCCTTAATTAATAAATAATTTATAATATTAATTCACCACCATGAATTAAAGCTAATTTATTCAAAGGTATCATGTGGTGATGCCTTTCTGGTAAAACTTTTTTTAATGCTTCTAGAATCGATTTAATTTTTATAATTGAATTTGTAGCTAAGTATGATCCTAAAATAATCATATTCATAATTTTTTTATTTTTTAATTTTACTGATTCTGAAAGTGCTGGGATATTATAAACATCTACATCTTTTCGAGTTGGTGGGTGGATAATATTATTTGATTCATATATTATTTTCCCTTCCGGCTTGGCATAAGATTCAAATTTCTCCATAGAAGGTTGATTTAAGATTATTAGTGAATCAAAATTACTGATAATCGGAGAGCTTACCTTTTTATCAGATATTACAACGGTACAATTGGCTGTCCCCCCTCGCATTTCAGGGCCATAACTTGGCATCCAAACAACATGTTTATTTTCAATCATTCCTGCGTATGCAAGTGTCATTCCCATAGATAAAACACCTTGACCTCCAAAACCAGCAATTAAAATTTCTTCTGTCACTTTATTCCTTTCTTTGGTACTTTTATATCTCCTAATTCATAAAAATCAAAAATATCATTTTCAAGCCATTCATTAGATTCTAATGGAGTCATTTTCCAACCTGATGGACAATTTGAAACGACTTCAATAAAACTCGTCCCTCCTTCACCATTCATTTGATAAATAAATGCTTTTTTTAGTGCTTTTTTTAATTTTCTTACCGCTTTAGCTGTAGTTACTGCTTGTCGTGTCACATAATATGCTCCAGGTAAAATAGAAATCATGTCTGCAATTTTTAATGGATGTCCTTGCGATTCCACATCACGACCATCTACAGATGTTGAAGTCCTAACTCCGGGTAAAGTTGTTGGAGCCATTTGACCACCAGTCATTCCGTAAATTCCATTATTAATAAAAATCATTACAATATTTTCACCTCTATTTATAGTATGAATGGTTTCAGCAGTTCCTATTGCTGCCAAATCACCATCACCTTGATATGTAAAAATTGTCTTATTAGGCATTACGCGTTTAATTCCAGTTGCAACCGCTGTTGCTCTACCGTGGGCAGCTTCCTGCATATCAATATCTAAATAAAAATAAGCTAATACTGAACAACCAACGGGTGCTATACCAATTGTATTTTCAATTAATTCAAGTTCTTCAAGTACTTCCATTAACACTCTATGCACAACAGAATGACCACATCCAGGACAATAATGTAATGGAACATCAATTAAAGAATCAGGTCTATCCCATACCTTATCCATAGAATTTAATAATTTACATTGAACCCCTTCAGATATTAACTCAGACATAATTATTCCTTTAATTCAGATAAATTTATTATATTATTTAATATTTCATTAGGTGATGGAATTACTCCGCCCATTCTACCATAAAACTCAACGGAGATATTTCCATTCACTGCCAGTCTAACATCTTCAACCATCTGACCAGCGTTCATTTCTACAACTAACATTTTATCTGCTTGGTTAGAAAGATGTTGTAATTCATTAATTGGAAATGGAAATAATGTTTTTGGTCTAAATAAACCTGCTTTAATTCCTTTTTTTCTAGCGAGTTCAACTGCTTTAAACGAAACTCTAGCAGACATTCCAAAAGCAACTATAATTATGTCTGCATCTTCAGTAAATATTGATTCAAATCTTACTTCATTTTTTTCTATTTCTCTATATTTTTTTTGAAGAATTAAATTCATATTTTCCATTTCTTCTGCTTTTAAGTATAAAGAAGTAACTACATGTTTTTTTCGCATATTTTTCCGGCCAGTAGTCGCCCAACTTGAATGATCTGTCTTGTTTGCTTCAATATCATAATCAGGAAATACAACTGTTTCCATCATTTGTCCTAAAGCACCATCAGTCAAAATAACGACAGGTATTCTATATGTATCAGCTAAATCAAAACCTAAATATGTAAAATCTGCCATCTCTTGAACAGAATTAGGCGCTAATACAATGCATTTATAATCACCATGTCCGCCTCCTTTAACAGCTTGAAAATAATCACCTTGAGATGGTTGTATTGTACCTAAACCAGGTCCACCACGCATTACATTCACTAACAAACATGGCAATTCAGCACAGGCAATATAGGATATACCTTCCTGCATTAAACTATACCCTGGACCACTTGTACTCGTCATCGTTCTAACTCCAGCTCCAGAAGCACCATATACCATATTAATAGCAGCAACCTCACTTTCTGCTTGAACAAATGCACCACCTCTACTTGGTAGATGTTGACCTAAATATTCAAGTAACTCAGATTGCGGAGTGATTGGGTAACCATAATAACCTTTTAAACCGGCACGAATTGAGGCTTCTGCTAATGCCTCATTTCCTTTCATTAATAATTTTTTAGACATAATTTAACTTACCTCAAATAAAAAATTATCAGTATTATTTAATGACGGTACAGCAATTTTTTTCTTTTTTGATTCTCTAAATACAGTTATAATTGCTTCGGGGCAAATTAAAGCACAATTTGTACAACCGGTACATGAATCTTCTTTTAAAAAAGCATAATGGTAACCATTATTATTAATATTAGATGACATTTCTAATGAATTTTGAGGGCATTCTTTAATACACAATTCACATCCCTTACAGTTTTCAATATTGAATAATACATGTCCTTTTAACTTAGCCATAATACTGATATACCTATCTTTTTATCCTATAATAATTTAACTATTTTTTGATATATTAATATAGTGATATGTGTAACAGTAAATTAAAATTAAGTATGAAAAAAAATATTTATGGCTACAAATACCCTATCTAAAATTTACAAAACACAATTATTTTTTTAGGGTATATCCCATTAAAAAATGTGGATTAAAATATTTTTTCTCTATTGGGTTAATTACTTGCTGGTTTCTTATAAAACAAGGTGGAGGATTTTACTTTATTTTTGGTAGAAAATGATAAAAGGGGGTTTTTCATTATTAAATCTAAAAGTATAAATAATTAAATTATCAATTCAGATGGATGGAGATGGTGTAAAGTATTAGAGGATATATTTTATAAAAAAACACTTTAGAGTGTACCATGTAAAGAAAATTTTCTAAATGAAAGTTATTTCTGAAATTGAATGTTTAAAGGGATATTCAAAAACACGGGTTTCTAAGTTTGGAGATATGAGTAAATAATCCCTTTATTTACAATTAATTTAATATGAATTAAAATTCAAATATTGAAATGAAATTATTTATTAATTCATGTTAAATTTAAACAAAATTCAGCTCAACTAGTCATGCTCTATATAGTCATGAACCATATTTAATTAAAAAGTAATTTCTTATTTCATTAATACTATTTTCTGTGAAGATTGAAATAATTTATTATTAAAATTAATGATATATACTCCACTTGGTTGATTAATAGCATTCCATTTAACCGAATGAAAACCAGATTCAAAATGTCCATCAATAAGTGTTTCAATTAATCGACCATTGAGGTCGAATATCTGTAGAGTCATAACAGGTAATGTCTCTACTATTTCAGGTACACTAAATCGAATCGTCGTTACTGGATTAAAGGGATTAGGGTATGCATTTGATAACTCCCATTCTTCTGGGATAACATCTTGAATATCTATTAAATTTTCAACAGATGTTACTCCCAATGTTGTCCATGGTTTTATTAAATTTGAAAATCTATCTTCTGATAATTTTATTTCATTACCATTATTTTTAATTAAAGTAAATTCAGGAATATCTCCTATTTCACAGAATCCATTTGTATCTTCAGTTACATCTTTCCCCATTACCGGGACAACTGAATGTTTACCGTTCCATATACCCGATCCCACATGCACATCATTACAATAGGCTAGGATTATATCATTATTTTGAGCATCATCTATTTCTTCAATTAAATAAAATGCTTGCTCTGTTGATTGTACAAATTGATATTCTACTGGTAGTTGACTATCTATATCCATTCCAAGACCACCACTTTGGGGACTTTCACATTCATCATTTCCCCATGCAAACTGTGGATGCTCTCCAATCCCACTAATCCAATAACCTTTGCTATTTTGTAATGTGGTTAAATTACCTGCCCATCCATCTATAGTGTTAAATAAACCAAGCCCTTGACCTAAAATGAAGTTAAAATTTTCTGTAGCATATACTTCTCCACCAAGTGCATCTAATGTAGAAATATTACCATCACCCCATTTAAAGGATACCAAATTATTACCATCAGATAAATTATATTCTTCACAATTACTTATTAACTGAGTAAATGAAATTTCTCTTATATGGAAACCATCCGTTTCATAATTTACCCAATATCCTGAATATGGATTAATCTCTGTTAAATTACCACTCCACCCATCAATAGTATTAAATAAACCTATTCCTTGACCTATAATAAAATTAACTTCAGCGTCTTCAAGTAATACATTTTCAATAAAATTAATACTACCATTTTCTTCTAATTCACCAGGGAAACTCACTAAATTATTTCCGTTCTGAAAAATGACTGTTTCCACACCGCCAGACACCTCAAGTATAACCGTCAATTCATATTCATTAATAATTTCTATTTGACTATCACTTATTGAATAAGATACCGTAAATGTAGAATCTAAATTTTCAAATGCAGGTGTCCAAAATATTGTATCTCCTATAATCACCATACCTTCAGGACCATATAAAATTGAGTAAATAATATCATCACCATCGACATCAGTAGCATAAATTCCATAACTATAATTTTCATTTAAATTTGCTTCTAATTCAGGTGTTGATAATAATACGGGGGCATCATTTATAGCAGAAATGGATACAGATAACACCATGGAATATAAATTATTATCTTCCTGTCCATCATTTGCCGTGATTGTAATAATATCCTCACCATTTGCATTTTCTAAAGAAGTAATTATAATATTACCATTGTCGTCAAATGTAATATCTACTAAATATGATTCAGATGTTGAAAAATAAATGTATTGATCAGACTCATTTACAGGATGATTTAATTGAGTACTTATATTAATCGTTTCAGTAAAATCTTCAGATTGTTCAATGCTTGTTGCACTTAAAATAAATTGAGGTTCATCATTTATAGGAGTTACAATTAGTGTAAATTCGGTTGTACTGTTTTTTTGATTATTCACATCGTCATCTATTGCAGTTAATGATATTGTTTCTGTACCAAAATAGTCCTGATTTAAGTTAAAATTCATCATTCCATTTAAAAACGAAATAACCGATCCACTATTTCCAGAAACAGTAAATTCCATATTTGTAATTTCAGTACCAAAGTCAGATATATAATCTCCTAGATCAAATGAAAATACATCACTGTCTTCTTCGATAATTATACTTGGTATTGCAGTTATAATAGGAGTATCATTATTTACCGAAAGAATAATTTCAGTAGTTGCAGAATATTCATGCAAGGAACCCACATCGGTTGCAATGATTTTCAAGACTGAACTACCTGTCCATGTTGGATCTACAACAGTAATAAATCCATTGACTTGATCAGAAAAATCAACAAGGAAAAATCCAGCATAAATTAAAAGGGGATTATCTAGTACTCCAATACTTGTGTTGGAAGAAAAAGTTAAATTCATACTGGTTGGATATATATTTCCCTTTAAATTATCAAAGAATTTAAATTTAATTTCTTGTCCATTTGTATTAGAGTAAATTGTCATAAAATATATCTAATTACCTGCAAAGTCAATTGCAGTAGCAATTCCTCTAAGTTCACCATCACTAAATGCACCTAAAATATGACTGTTTCCTAAGGTAAGATCACCACCAGATTTTACCGATGCGGTTATCGTCATTGAAAATTCAAAATCTGCTGGATTAATATTCCATGTTGGAGCAGATAATGGTGATTCAAGAGCAGGGAATTCATATTCCCAATTAATTTGGTCACCATCTAATTCAATAATATTATCATTTAAATAAATTTGCTCAAAGCTTTGACCTAATTCAATCTCTTGATCGGGGAAATTTTCTATAGAAGGCGCATTATCTAAAGGTAAAATAGTAAATAAAACTTCTTGAGATCCTGAAAATGATAATTCAGATTGATCTGTTGCGGTAAAGAAAATTATTTCATCTCCCATCCATTCATTATTTAATGGTGTAATGGTTACAACACCACCTGTTAAATTAATATCAAGATTTGTGTTTCCACTATATGACCAATTAATAGGGTCGCCATCCACTTCAAGTAAAAAATCATTTAAGTTTATAGGTGTAAATCCGACCCCTTGCTCGGTAATTTGATTTTCAATGCCTTCAACAACTGGCATGTGGTCTGGTAAAATCATAAGTGTAACATTATTACTTGTTGAATAATTATTAAGTGTTCCTACATCTGTTGCTGTAAAAGTTATACTCTCCTGACCATGCCACGCTGGATTTACAATTGTAAAGCCTGCCACGTCATTTTCATTGATATCTACTAAAATTGCACCCGCTCTTAAATCAATAGGGTTTTCGGGCTCCCCCTGTGCAGTATTGGCTACAAATGTAAATTCATAATTAACCGGTAATTCTCTAATCGCTTCACTATCATAAAATTGCAAATTTATTTCATCATTATTACTATTGGAATATATAGTTAAAAAATACATCCATTGTCCTAGTACTGGAATAGCTGTTGTAACTCCTCGAAGCTCACCATTAGAAAACGCTGCTAAAGAATGATTATATCCTTCCTTAATCTTCCCTAATGATTCTACCGTAGCAGTAATCGTCATTGATAATTCAAATGCAGATGCATTTATATTCCAATTTGGAATACCTTCAGTATTCTCTTGAGATTCAAACGCATAGCTCCATTCAACCTCATGTCCATCAACTTCAGTTAAATGAGAATTTAAATCTATATCATCAAACGCACCAAAAAATCCTATCAATTGATTATTCATTGTAGTTACTTCTGGAGGATTATCTAGAATAAGTACTGTAAATGTAACATCATTTGAGCTGGAAAATTGATTTTCCGTTTGATCAGTAGCGTTAAAGGTTACAGTTTCAGAACCAATAAAATTATTAAAGCTGATTGTAGCTAATCCATTTGTAATGGTAATATCTAAATCTGTATTTCCAGAAACGGTCCATTGAATATCATCCCCATCTAATTCAGTTAAGTAATTATTCAATTGAATACTTGTAAAACTATCATCACCTTCAATTGTTTGGTTTGGTATATCACTTACGACCGGATTATGGTCCGGAAGAACTGTAAAAATAACAGGGTCTGATACTTCATAATTATTAATTGTATATGGTTCAACAGCTCTAAAAAATACCGTTTCACTACCTGTCCAATCCTTATCAACTATACTAATAGATGCAATATCATTTTCAATATTAATCAAAAGTCGTGCTGCATTTAATTCAAACGGATTTTCAGGGTCACCAAAAGTAGAATTTGCTTCAAATGAAACTGTCTCTACACTTGGATGTGTAAATTGATCATCTCCGTTATAAAACTTAAAATTTATCTCATCATTATTTGAATTAGCATATACCGTTAAAAAATAAACATCATGGCCTAAAACATATAGCGGTGACGCTACTCCTCTACACTCTCCATTTGAAAATGCACTTAGCAAATGATTGTCTCCTGTTGCTTCCACACCATTACTATTTACAATGGCTGTAAAAGTCATTGAAAATTCATAATCAGATGCATTTACTTCCCATAACGGATATGCTTCATTTTCTATTTGAGGTAATATCGTATATTGCCAATTGATGACATCACCATCTTCTTCAACTAAAAAATCATTTAAATTAATATTTGAAAATGTACCCCCAGCACCAATAGTTTGGTCAGGAATATCAGTCAATAATGGCTCATTATTTATTCCCCAAATTGTAAAGGTTGCCGTTGTTGAATTTGATAATGCTAAATCTGTATTATCGGTAATAGTAAAAGTAATATTTTCAGTTCCAATCCAATCAGAATTAATTGGGTTAATACTCACAATATTATCCTCTGTTATTATTACAGAAAGATTCTCATTTCCACTTACTGAAATAGTAAATTCATTTTCGTCCTGTAAAAAAATAAAATCATCTAAATTGAAATTGGTAAAACTTGCACCAATTTCAATATCCTGTGAATATATAGAATAAATAGTAGGAGGAAAATCATATCCAATATATCCATTAAAACTATAGGGATCATCTGGTTGTCCAACGCTACCATTGGGTATAAATTCTTCAGTATTAGTAAGGCTATTTTCACCATCTGTAAATACTTTAAATTCTAATTCCTCACCTGATCCATTAGCGTAAACCGTAAGGAAATATACATAATTATTTATTGCATAAATTGGGGAAGCATAACCTCTACACTCACCTTCGACAAATGCACCAACGATAAAATCACCATGATTTACTGATTCATTATTAATATTTAGAATACCTGTAAAAGTCATTGATAGCTCAAACTCTGCAGGGTTCACATTCCATGTTTGAGCAAACCCAAAGCTAATAATAAATATATATTTTAATGATAATATTTTCATTGTTTAACCATTCATTCTTTTTGGATGAAATAGGGTGACCTGATCTTCCTACAAAAAAACGGACACCTAAAGAAGTCATACAGCCCATCTGTAAT
>JACNKR010000037.1 GCA_014381925.1 Fidelibacterota bacterium
AATTCAATATTCATCATTTCTTCATCAATTTAATCTGTGTTTATCAGTGGCTTATTTTTTTCACAGCCCTAAATCGAAACAAATTGATAAATTATAATTGCTAATAGTCTTTCTAAATTATAAGTATGGCATTTATTAAAAATCATTTAAATCCATGGATGAAATACATAAGAGTTTTACTTTTACTCATATTTTGTTTTGGGTTTATAATCCTTGCAGGCGAAATATTTTTTGTAGTTACAAATAGTAATCGGCCTGATTTTTATCCTGAAGGTGAATCTCAAAATATGAATAGTGGGCTATATAGCTCCTATGTTCATCAAGAAAATACGGATCACCGTAAAATAAAAGCAAAATGTGCATTAATGATTGATTTCGATTTAGATAAAGATCCAGATTTATATTATGGTTGGGATATAAGTAGATATTTTATTAATTCAGGTGGGACATATAGGGAAAATTTAAATTATGAAACTGTAAGTGTAGCAGGTGCTTATGGGTTAGTTGCAGGTGATATTGATAATAATGGATATCCAGATATTATAAAATGGCGATATAATATTGCTGGAATTCATGAAATGATGTTGAATAGAGGTGGACATTATTTTGACTCATATCAATATATTGATAGTGGCGAATTTGAAGATATGCATAGTAATGGACTTTTAGATTATGATTTAGATGGTGACTTAGATATTGTATCTGTTTCAGCGTGGGGTGAAAACCAATTCCATTTATTAAAAAATATCGGATTAGATGAAAATGGGGTTCCACAATTTGTAATTGAATTTGAATTCGGAAGCGATGATACAAGTTCGTCTCGTTGTCTAGCAATCGTAGATTATGATAACGATGGTGATCAAGATGTTTTTGTTGTTCGCAAATGGAGCGAAAATTGGTTAATGCGAAATGAAACCATTACAGGAGTGGGAGAAAGTATTCAGTATAATCCAGATTTACTTTCTCCGTTTATAAATGTTGCGTCCGAAATCAATTTAACAGATTCTGATATTTCTGAAAACGGAAGTCAAGGATATGGTGCATCGTGGGGAGATTTTGATAATGATGAAGATTTTGATTTATATTTAGTTAATTGGGATTTGAATCGTTTATTTATAAATAATAATGGACAATTTGAAAATATTGCTATCGAAGAAGGAGTTGAATCGGATACGCTTGGGAATGGTGTTACTTGGGGAGATTTTGATAATGATGGAATAAATGATATCTGGACTACTAATATGCGAAATCCAGATGATTTATTTACATCTACACCTGGAGGTATTACAAATGATTATTCTGCTCAATTCTTAAGTTCTGGACAAGATGCAATTACAACTGATTATGACTTAGATGGTTGGTTAGATGTTTTCGTACCTGGCTTAAATATGGGAAGCACTAATACGCCAGAAGGTCCCAAATTTGTAAGTTTATTATATAATAATCAAACACGAGATGAATTTTATACCGATAATCATTGGGTGAAAATAATTCTTGAAGGTTCAAATAATTATGGTGAACAGGCAAGCCCAACTACAAAATCAAATAAATCTGCTATTGGTGCAAGGGTTAAAGTTATTGCCGGTGGAAATACTTTTATGCGTGAAATAATTGCGGGAAAAGGGCATGGAAGTATGGATGATTTAACACTTCATTTTGGTGTAGGAAATGTACCAATTATTGATGAAATAGTAATTAAATGGCCTTCATTTAATAATGATTTAACTGCTTTAAAAACGTCAGTCTATGAGAATATTTCTGTAGATACCTTAATTACAATTGTAGAAGATTTTGGAATGGTTGGGTATAAGGGTGATTGTAATTTAGATAATCAAGTCAATATTTTAGATTTAACTTTATTTGTATCTATAATTTTAGATGAAATTGAAGTTGATGATTATGAGTTTTGGCACATGAATATGGACTATAATAATCAATTAAATATTGTAGATATTGTTCGATTAGTGACTTTCATTTTAAATATGTAATCTGTGCAAAAATATAGAGTTCTATCTTTTGTAATAATCCATCTTCTTATTTTTTTACATATTGCTGGGTTTGGTCAAGAATTAATAGGTAGTCTTGATTTTCAGGAATTATTTCATTCTTTTTTAAGAATAGGTACAATTAATGCAGGTGTGATAATGGTTTTTATTGCATTTTTTACCACATTAATTTTTGGCAGGTTTTTTTGTGGATGGGCATGTCATTTTGGAGCTATTCAAGAACTGAGTTGGGTTATTCTTCAAAAATTAAATATCACCCCGAGAACTGTAAATTCTCGATTAGTTGTATTATTTCCTCTTTTTATCTTACTACATTTTTATATTATTCCCAATTTAGATTATGCACTTAATCATAATTGGAAAATTTCAATTGTAACTAATACACCTGATATTTGGGCATTTTTACCTGGTTTTACTATTGGATTACTTACATTCTTTGTAGATGGATTTTTGATTGTATACTTTCTTGGCAGAAAAGGATTTTGCAGATTTCTATGTCCATGGGGTGCATTTTTGAAACTACCATCAGCATTAGCTGTCTATAAAATTAGAAAGGTAGGGAATTGCTCTCAATGCGGTACATGCACCCAAAATTGTCCAATTGGAATTGATGTAAGTTTTGAAATTAATAATTTTAACAAAGTCGTTAATACGAATTGCACTAATTGTATGTTATGCACGGATGGATGTCCAACTTCAGCAATAAAATATGCATTTACAAATCCGTTAAAAGAAGATTATCAATTATCAGATTTTTTTATTGGGGATAAAACGTATAAAAGCTCAGTTATTAAACAATTTTTTATAAACTTTAGAGTGAACGATATTTGGCTTGGATTACTTTCATTCATCATCGGGTTTGCGATTGATGGGCTATTTGGAATGGGTCATTTTTTAAGTTTTGGTATTGCATTAATCATTTCATTTAATTTATTAAATGTACATGTAAATAAACAAGTTAGAAGAATTATTGCAAGTATTACATTTATATTAATTTGTTGGGCAGTAAGTGTAAAATATTCTATTAAAGAAGGTATCAATGCGTATCAAAAAAAGAATTATCATTCAACGATTAAATATTTACAATACTCAACAAGCGTTTATCCAAATAATATTGGTAAGTATTTTATATATTTAGCAGATGCTTATTTTGAAATTGGTGATGTCGAGAATGCAAAAAAATATACAGAGATTGCTTTTAAAATAAATCCTCAACACCAATCAGTAAAACAATTACAAATTAAAATATCGAATAAATAGATTATTTTTTACTCAGAATCAATCTAAAAATCCCAATAAATTATTGAAATTAATTAAGGAAGAATATGCCATCTTTTGATATAGTAAGTACATTTGATATGCAAGAAGTTGATAACGCTGTAAATACAGTAAAAAGAGATATTGTAACTCGTTATGACTTAAAAGGAACAGAAGCAAAAATTGAATTAAATAAAACAGATAAATCAATTACCATAAATGCTGATAATGATATGCATTTAATGGCTATTAGAGATATGTTAGAAAATAGATCTGTGAGTCGGAAAATATCTTTAAAAACATTTGATTATCAAGAAGAAGAACAAGCGACTGGAATGACCGTTCGTCAATTAGTCAAATTGAAAGAAGGAATTAATAAAGAAAATGCGACTAAAATTAATAAATTGATTAAATCCTTAAAAATGAAAGTTCAATCTCAAATACAAGGGGAACAGTTGAGGGTAACAGCAAAAAAAATTGATGATTTACAATCTGTGATTTCAGAATTAAATAATGCAAGTTTAGATATCCCGTTAAATTTTGTAAATATGAAAAGTTGAAATATCCTATATTATATTCTTTTAGGAGATGACCCTATGCAATTCGTGCTAGGATGGCACTTTCGTATAGTGATATTTCAGTTGAGATTAGAGAAGTTTTATTAAGAGAAAAACCAAGCCAATTATTTGAAGTATCTCCTAAAGGTACGGTACCTGTTTTAATTTTACCTAATGGTATTGTAATAGAGGAAAGTATTGATATTATGAAATGGGCAATTGAAGAATCAAAAGATTTATATCTTTATAAATTAGAGATTGAATTGCAACATAAATTAATAGTGCAGAATGATACTATATTTAAATCTTGGTTAGATAGATATAAATATAATGAGAGATATGATGATTATTCAATTTCAGAATGTCAACATAAATGTGATGAAATTTTAATTAATTATGAGAAATTATTAATTGAAAATAAATATTTAGTTGATAATTCCATTTCTCTTTGTGATATGGCAATTTTTCCATTTATTAGACAATTTTGCAATATTAATAAAAACTATTTTTTGAGTACATATCCAAATCTCAATAAATGGCTTATTTCAATAATCAAATCAGATATATTTAATTCAGTTATGACAAAATATCCACAATGGAAAGGAAATGATAATATTAAAATTATAAATTTTAAGAAAGTGTTCAATTATGCATAAATTATTTTTATGTCCATTCGCAAAATTGACTCAATATTTGCCTTCATTCTTTAAACATATTCATCCATGTATCAGAGCAAAATCTGCATTTGATAAAAATAAAATAGACTATGAAATAGTATGGACGCCTGTACGAAAAAAATTAAGAAAATCCGTATTTGAATTAAGTAACCAATCTGCTGTTCCTATTTGGCAAGATGATAAAGGTAAAATTATTGTTGATTCTCATGAAATTGTATCAGAATTAAAAAAAAGGGGCACTGATGTGCCCCAGTGAAGATTACCAGTCTTGGAGGATTGTGAAAACTTCATTTATATATTCGGTTAATAATAATATTTCTTTAATATTAGGTTATTTTAATTAGCATGCAAGATACAAAACAAAATCAACTTTTAAAAATTCTAGGATTATTATTACTTTTTATTATTCTTGGAACGACGGGCTATCATTATATTGAAAAATTCAATTGGATAGATTCATTTTATATGACAGCTATTATTTTAAGCACTGTTGGATTTGGTGCGGGAATAAATGAATTATCTGAATTTGGAAGATTATTCACAGTATTATTAATTATGTTTGGTGTGGGGGTGGGTGCATTTGCATTATCTTTTACAGCCGAGTTTATATTTCAAAATCCAATTATTAGGAGTCGAAAAATGGAAAAACGAATTAATGGATTAAAAAATCATTTTGTTGTATGTGGTTTTGGACGAATGGGTAATATTATTTGTCAACAATTATTTAAAAATAAAGAAAAATTTGTTGTCATTGATAATAGTAGAGAAAAAGTCGAAATGGCAACTAAAGCGGGATATATTGTTTTAGAGGGCAACTGCTTGGATGATGAAATACTCGGTAAAACTAATTTGAAAAATGCAAAAGGTCTTGTGTCTGTATTGGGTAAGGAGGAGGATAATTTATTTGTTACCTTATCTGCACGAGGAGCAAGTTCAGAATTATTTATCATTGCAAAAAACAGTTATGAATTTAATCGTAAGAAATTTTTAACAGCAGGTGCAAATAAGGTATTAAATCCGTATGAAATTGCTGGGCATAGTTTAGCAAATATGGTTACTCGCCCAGCCGTTGTTGATTTTTTAGAAATTATACGAGAAGGAACTGAAGTTGATTGGGAAATGGATGAAATTCAAGTACAGTTAAACGCCGAAATTGCTGGAAAAGAAATTCGCGAATGTTACAACAGAGAAGAGTTAGATATTATTATTGCTGCAATTCAACGAAAAAATGGTGAGATGAAATTTAATCCAAGAGGAAGAACAAAAATTCAATCGGGTGATATGCTAATTGCAATGGGCTATCTTGAAAATTTAAAAAGGCTAGAAAAATTATGTGGAATATTCGATTAGTATTATTAGCTTTATTTTTTAATTTTTTTTCTTTAAAATAATATTAATATTTGTTAATGAAAATTATTAGTAATTAGTGAGTAACATATTAAAGTAAATTTATATAAACCTAAACGAGGAATATAATTCAATGAAAAAAATTAAACGAAACATACTTACATTTTTAATTTTATTTCAAGGATTAAATGCAATTGATTTTAACCCTGGGCCTTATGGACAACATTATTTTGATTTCGCTGGTCAGTTTAAATTACCAGATTTAAATGCAAAGTTATATGGAGATGTAAACCAAGATGAGACATTAAATATACAAGATATTATTTTATACATAAACCACATCCTAAGTATTATTATTTTTAATGACGAACAGGTTTTATATGCTGATGTTAATGCAGATGGAAGTGTAAATATTATGGATGTCACACAAATTGTATTTAATATAACAAATGATATTGGTGCAGAATTTGATTTTAGAAATAATTGGGATGGAAATAATTCGTATATCTTTATTCATTATCATACAGGTGTTGCAAATTCTTCAGCTTTATGGAATTCAAATACAAAAATAGATTTTATTAATAATTCACCTGATAATGTACATTATTTTTTCTTATCAGAAGGAAATAATCCAGAGCAAATGGCAATTGATATGAAAGCTGATTTTGATGAAGTTCTCCTAAACTTAACAGAAGAAGATCAGGAACATTGGAATTCTCATCTTCATTTTATTCCTCAAAGAGCATCTACAATTAATAATTGGGTTTCTGAAATTCTACCTGGAAAAGTTGCATTTGCAATTGATAGATTCCAACAAATAAGGCAAATTGGCTATTTAGGAAACCCATCAAATTTCACAGGAACACATTTAAGTTATATTGCACATGAAGCTCATTATTTTAATTATGAATTTGAAAATATTTATGAACCAAATCGTGAATATGATGAAATTACCATTTTTGATAGAGAAATTTATACAGGTGGATGGGCTTCAACAATTACGCAATTAGTTGAGTTTCCTACTAATGAGGAATTAAATAATTACTCTGGGTTATCTGTTGATTTATTAAGAGGATGTCCTGATTCAAATGGAAATTATAGTGATCAAGGTTGTGATGATTATGATCGTATTGCGCATCTTTATTTATGTGATGGAATATGCTATGATGAAATTGAATACTCGTGGATCGTCGAGCAGGATCTATGTGAACAAAGTGGTTTTAGCTGGATAAATGAAACCTGTATATCAACACAGTATTTTGAAAATGAATCGCAAATATCATGTGAAGAACTTAATTATGAATGGAATTATAATTCAGAATGTTATGAAATTGCTAGGTGGATAACACCATTCGATCGTCAACCTCATCACTTAACTGATATTACTCCTTTTTTAGCTAATATTAGACCTGGAGGAGTTAAAATGATAAAGTTTCAAGAATCAGGGTGGCCAAATAGTTTACTCACACTCAAACTAAGATTATATTCTGAAGAAGCCGAAAGTACTCCTCAATCATTTATTCCTATATGGAATGGTACTGTTCAATTTAATCCAAATTACGGAGATAATCGACCTGCAACTCAGTTTGAAGTTCCTGAAAATGCAACCAAGGTTGAATTTGTTACCTATATTACGGGACATGGTTGGGGAAGTAATGGATGTTTTAATTGTTCAGAATTTTGTAATTCAAACCATATATTTTCAATAAATGGAGGTGAGTATGAATTTAGCAAGGATCACCCCGAAGCATCTGCAAATAATCATTGTATGTCTATCGAAATGATTTCTCAGGGAACAATTCCAAATCAATATGGAACATGGGGATATGGAAGAGCAGGATGGTGCCCTGGTTTAGATGTAGAACCATTTATTACCGATTTAACAAATCATGTATATATTGGTGCAAGTAATATAATTGATTATGATGCGTGTAGAGTGAGTGGGAATACCTGTGTTACACCGCCAGTCTGTCAAGGAGATGGTTATTGCCCTGAAATAGCAATGTCTTCTTATATAATTATTTCATATTAATACACCAGCCAATTTTATAATAGCGTTCATTCCATTGGCAACTAGATTTTAACAGATTTAAATGAAGTAATAAAAATTACATCATTTTGTTTTTAAAAAACAGAATAATTGAAAAATTATTTCATTATATTATTTCTATTTAAACTTTCCAAAAAACTTACGAATTGGTAGAGAAAGTAAATCTTTTTCTGTCAAATAGACCATAATTGCAGTTAATATAATACTAAAGAAAATTACGCTATATGCTACAGCTCTCACTTTTATAAACCCATCATAAAGCAAATCACCTTCAATAAATTTAAATAGTGGTAATTCGGCAAGTACGGCAGCAGCAAGCCCTTTAGGTATAATGGAAGAAATTAGCACTGCTTCTCTAACTGATTCAGTTTTTGGTAAAATAAATTTAACAATTAAAAATCTAAATGCATATATACCGAGTGTAATTATTATTCCACCAACTAGTATGAAAAAATTACCAAATTGTATTGATAATCCTAAATAGATAAAGAAAAATGTTTTAACTAAAAAGATAATTTCAGAGAAAAATTCTTTTTCAAATGCACTAAATTCTGCTAATTCATTTGAACTGAACTTTTTAACTATTGCAATTGGGATTTTTTTCGCATTTGCTAAAAGAATACCAAAAACTAATACTGTTATTGGACCACTGTAACCCATACTATCAGCTAATCCATAAATGATAAATAAAAATGCAAGTGTAGTAAACATTGTATTTGGAAATTGACGAATTTTTTCTAGCACAATAGACCATAAAATTGCTCCCCCTAAGCCCAATAATGTTGCCATTACTAATGCGGTAAGCAATTCACCTACAAATCCTAAAACAGTTAAATGTCCACTAATAAATGCATCTAAAAATGTTAGTGCTAATACAATACTTAAAACATCTGTGATAGCTGATTCTACAAATAAAAGTGATTTTGTTTTTTGGGAAATTTCTAAAAGGTTAATGAATGGCACTACGACTGCTGGTGAAATGCTTCCAAGTACAGCACCTGCATAAATTGAAGTGAAAATATCTTGTGTAATAAATATAAATACCAAAATAGTCGTTATGGTAAAAGTGATAATAAAAGTAATTAACGCAATAGGGATACTATCTTTAAGAGATTCTTTTAAATTATTAATTGATAAATGATTTCCACCTTCAAATAACATTAAAATTAATGCAATTGAACTTAAAATAGGTCCTGCAAATCCGAAATCTTGAGGTTTTAATATATTTAAAAAACTAGGTCCAATAAGAATTCCAATTAATATTAAAAGTAATACATCGGGGATTTTAGTTTTTTTAAACATTGCAGTAAAAATATGTGCTACAAAAATAATAATTCCAATTGATAAAACTAAATTTCCTAATTGACTATGATCCATTAATTTCTCCATTTTGATTATTGTCTATAAAGCAGTCTTGCATTACCCAGACTGAAATTATACTCATGAGTAATGAAGGTAAATATCCTAATCCAAATATAATTTCAAAACCAGGAATATTAATTATTGCCAAAAATATAAAAAATATAAATAAATAAAATTCAATAGTTTTCCATTTTGATATAAGATGTAAAAATCCAGGATTATTTAAATTTGGGGTATTAATTGATAATTCTAAAATAATCCACGCAAGAATTCTAAAAAATAAAAATTCAAATGCTAATAATAGATTTGAAATAATTACGGGTGGTTGATATTTATTCCAAAGGTTCAACTCCATTTCCATTGGCCATAAAAGATGAATTCCATTTAAGAAAAAAAATGAATCCACAAGAATATGAGATAGAACACCAATTGATAATCCCTTTCCCCAATATCTTAATTTTGGTTTATTTAGCAATTCTGATAATATTTGAAAAAATAAATAAATAAAAATAATAAATAAAAAACTATGTGTGGCTTTACGGTGGAAAAAATGGATTGGATCTAATATATTTAAAAAAAGTTTTCCAAATGCAACTGCAAAAATATCTAAATCGGGGATAAGAGAACCAATAATTATTGGAACAATTAAATTCTTTTTAATAAATGGAAGTTTTCCAGTGTACATCCCAATTATCGCATGTGCTCCAGCGTGAGCCATTAATTATTTTCCTTTTTTTGAAAAAAAATTAAATTGAATGAATTGGTCAGTGGTGTGATGTGGCAGTAAATTTTCACATATAAATTTAGGAAAATAACATCATATTAACCACACAGGAAAAAAAGAATATTTAATTAAAATAATGTCAATAAAACAAAAAATAGAAAAACAACTTATTGAATGTTATTCTTTAGAAAATAATGAAAATTCTATATATCACCCAATTAGATTTATTCAAGCTTCAAAATCATTAATAGGAATTAATCCTTTGGAAACAAATGAAATTTTGATTAATTGGAATGCTAATTATATTAATCAATTTAAAGTGAAACCAAATTTAGAACCCGAAATTTCAAATGTTGAATATTTTGCAAGCATGATAAATTTAGAAATTTTATTAAATGAAAAGAAATTTGATAAATCTAAAGACGAAATTTTAAGATTATTACAAGTGTCTACAGGTGAACCAATTCTTGAAATATTAATAATACATTCAATTAAAGATTTAGTTCAACTACCAACAATACTTTCAATATATAGGTCCGTAAAATTTTGCAATGGAATTGATGTAAAAAATGCAATATTATTAGCGCTTGAATTATTAAAATCAAATGAAATTTCAATTAAAGACTTATCGAAAACTCAATTAATTGATATTTTTACAAGCATTATTGAAATTAAAAACACAGAATTTATTCGAAATGAAGAGATCATTAATAAATTAAATTTGATTGATTTTTCAATTTTTCATGAATTAAATCTAATAAAAATTAAATCTGAATTTACTAAAAAGTTAATAGAAAAAGGTAGGGGAGTATTATTAGATATTATCAATGAAAATGAAAAAATATTAACTAAAAAAGAAAATATATTAATTTTAGATTCAATTCGTATAATTTTAAGATACAGAAATTCTAACGAAAATGATAACTTATTGAATTATGCATCTTCTTTTATTGAAAGTAAAAATGACTAAACAAGAAGAAATGGATTTACTATTTGACAAAGGTATTGTTGCTTTTAATAATAAAAATTTTTATGATGCGCATGAATATTGGGAAGAATTATGGACTAAATATTATTTTAAAGATAGATTATTAATTCAAGGGTTAATACAAGTATCTGTTGGGTATTTTCATATTACAAATTTAAATTTAAATGGTGCAAAAGGATTGTTTACTAAATGCTTACCAAAATTAGAAAAGTTTATATTGTCTAATAATAGAATTTCAAATATCAATGAACTGATAATAATAATTAATAAAGCTAAATTATGCGTAGAAAATATAAAAGAAGTAAATGACTTTAATTGGGATTATTCAATAAAATTAAAACAAATTAATTATGCCACTTGAATCATTGAATAATAAAAAAATTAGAATGAGGTATGTTTTAGATAAATTGAAAAATGAATATCCAAATTCAAAATGTTCATTAAATTATAATTCTCCATTTCAATTATTAGTTGCAACTATTTTATCTGCTCAATGTACAGATGAACGAGTGAATAAAGTTACATTTAACATGTTTAAAAATTATCCAACTGTTTTTAAATTAAATGAATTATCACAGAAGGAAATTGGTAAATTAATATATTCAACAGGGTTTTATAATAATAAATCTAAATCAATTAAAAAGCTATGTGAAATATTAATATCTAAATATAATGGTGAAATTCCTAAAACAATGGATGAACTTCATGAGTTACCGGGGACAGGGCGTAAAACTGCAAATGTTGTTTTAGGAAATGCATTTAATATCCCAGGAATGGTTGTTGATACACATGTTACACGAATTACGAATTTATTAAAATTCGTTAAAACAATAAATGCAGTAAAAATTGAACGAGAATTAGAAAAAATAGTCCCACATGAAGATTGGACATTATTTTCTCATTTATTAATCGACCATGGAAGAGCAACATGTATTGCCAATAGACCAAAATGTCAGGATTGTATTCTTGCTGAATATTGTCCTTCAAAAAAATAAAAAGGAAACTATGAACGAATTATTATTAAAATTAAATTTAGTAACGCTTTTAAAATCACTAATATTAGGTGGTATTGTAGGTGCAATATTTGCCATTTTTAAATTAAAACCACCAGCACCCGATCAATTTGCAGGTATTCTTGGGATTTTTGGAATATTTATTGGATGGTGGATTGTATCTCAATATGTTAATTAATTCTTTTAATAGCAGATATTAATTAGTGTCATTTTTTATTAGAAATTTTTGGAAAACCGTTATTTTTATTGTTGGAACAATAATTACAATTTTGGGGGTAATTATGCTGTTTACGCCAGGGCAGGGAATTTTAACAATAATATTTGGTTTAGGAATTTTGGCGACTGAATTTGTGTGGGCAAAACAATTAAACCAAAAGTTAAAAAATTACTTAAAGAAAAAAGGACATAATTTAAAATCATTTATAAAAGGGAAGAAAAAATGAAAACTGTAAAACAATTAATTGTTTATTATTTAACTTTTTTTATTATTAGCTGTGGAGCAAAACCTCCAATCTCAGTTTCAGAGGCAAGAGAAATGGAGTCTCGAATTGTTTTTGGAGAATCACGCCAAATAATAAAAGCATCGATGAATGTTTTGCAAGATATGTATTACTCTATTGAAGAAGTTGATTCTGATATGGGTATTCTTATTGCCACCAAAGTATCTGAAGGAAAGCAAGCTGAAATTAGACAAGAAAGATCAGTTGTCGAAGCAGTTCCCGTTTGGAAAAAAATCCTAGTAGGTGTTTTTATTATTTCAATTGTTAGTGGTATTATGTATTTAATTTCTGGAGGAAGTAATGATAATGGTAATTCTCAACATTCTTCCCATAGTCATAACCCAATTTTATCTAACCATTACGATGGAAATAGTGAAATAATATATAGATATAGAGTAACAATAAATGCGTCTGAATATGGTATTGATGAAACGAAGCTTCGTATCTCAGCACAAGGAGAACAAATTAAAGATGGCGAAATTACAAATGCAGGTCCAATCCATGATGCACAATTTTATAATAAATTTTATCAATCTCTTCAAAATGAATTAGGATATTAATAGAGTTCTACAAATGCTAGCAATAATCATTTCAAGTTTAATAGGGTATTTATGTGGTTCTTTTCAAAGTGCATATATTTTGGGAAAAACAATAAATAAAATAGATATTCGAGATCATGGTACTACAAATGCAGGAGCATCTAATGTCACAATGGTAATGGGGGTGAAATTTGGATTTCTCACTTTTATATTAGATATGTTAAAAGTAATCATCGCGATGAATATTGTTTCATATATGTTTCAAATTAGTCAAAATCTTGAAATATATTCAGGGTTATTTGCTGTACTCGGACATATATTTCCTTTTTATTTAAATTTTAAAGGAGGAAAGGGAGTTGCATCATTAATAGGAATATTTTTTGTAATTAATTTTCAATTCGGTTCTTTGATTCTTTTTACACTTATGGTTTTTACAATATTATTTAATTATATTGGTTTAACTGGTATATTTTTATATGTAATTAGCCCATTTTGTTTATATTTTCTTGGTGCTGACCTTTTTGTTCTATTTATTGCTACTTTAGTATCATTTATTGGAATTTTTAAGCATAGAGAAAATGTCTGTAAAATAAGAAAAAATGAAGAAAAACAAGTCCGTGAGTTTTTAAAAGAAAAATTTATTAAAGGAATATAAATCTTGAATTCTAATCAAAATTATTCAGATGATGTTAAAATATTAAATATTAATAATAGAGAAATTATTCTCATTGGAACTGCACATATTTCAAAAGTGTCTGCAAACCTTGTTGATGAAGTGATACGAAATGAGTCTCCTGATTGTGTATGTTTAGAATTGGATGAAAAAAGATTTTCGTCATTAAAAAATGCTAAAAAATGGGAAAATTTAAACCTTAAAGAAGTAATTAAGAATCAGCAATTAAGTACTTTATTATTAAATGTTGCATTAGCTTCATACCAAAAAAAACTGGCTAAAAAGTTAGATATCCAACCCGGAAATGAATTTTTAATTGCTACCAATACTGCCGAAGAATTAAATATTCCAATAGAATTATGTGATCGAGATATTCGAATTACATTAAGACGAACATGGAAAAGTTTATCTTTATTGGAAAAATTAAAATTAATATTTTCAGGCGATGATAGTGGTGATATTGAAAAAGAAATTGATGAGGATTTACTTGCTGAATTAAGGAAAACAGATGTTATTTCCAAAATGATAAAAAGTTTAGGTGAATCGGTACCGTCTTTAAAAAGAGTTTTAATAGATGAGAGAGATTATTACCTTGCAGAAAAAATTCGTTTATCAAAAGGAAATAAGGTTGTTGCAGTTGTAGGTGCCGGACATATGTCAGGTATAATAGAATACCTTGAAACAGATAAAAAAATTGACTTATCCAAGATAGAAAAAATCCCTCCTGTATCTTTTGGCTGGAAAATATTTGGTTGGTCTATTCCGGTTTTGATAATCGGTTCAATTATTTATATTGGAATTAATCAAGGTTTAGGTAAGGCTGGAGAAAATATATTGATCTGGAGTTTAGCAAATGGGATACCTGCAATGATTGGTGCTTTAATTTCATTTGCACATCCAATGACAATTCTTTCCGCATTTTTTGGTGCACCCTTAACAAGTTTAACTCCAGTGATTGGTGCGGGTTATGTGTCTGCTTTTGTTCAAATTAATTTTGCACCTCCACTTGTTAAAAATTTTACTTCTGTAACCGATGATTTTTCATCACCTAAAAAATGGTGGAGTAATAAGTTATTAAAAGTATTTCTTATTTTCATTTTAACAAGTTTAGGGTCAGCAATTGGAACTTATGTTGGTGCATTTAAAATTTTTAATAATTTATTTAAAGGATAGATTTTGATTAAACCAATTGAAACTGAATTAACAAAAATGTTAAAAATTAAATATCCAATAATTATGGCTCCTATGTTTTTAGTATCCAATACTAAAATGATAATTGAAGCTGTGAAGTCGGGTATAACGGGAGCAATTCCTGCATTAAACTATAGAACAATATCAGAATTTGAAATAGCTTTAAAAGAGCTTAAAGATGCAAATTGTAAACCGTTTGGAATTAATTTAATTGTAAATAAATCGAACATTAAATTTAAAGAACAGTTAAAAGTCTGTCTGGATTATAATGTAGATTTTATATTGACTTCACTTGGTTCTCCACAAAAAGTAATTGAAGCGTGTAAGCCAAAAGGAATTAAAGTATTTTGTGATGTAGTAGATGAAAAATATGCCCTAAAAGTTGAAAAATTAGGTGCTGATGCAATAATTGCTGTTAATTCAAATGCAGGTGGACATGCTGGACCAACAACTCCAGAAATATTAATCCCTAAATTATTAGAAATATGTGATATTCCTGTAATTTCTGCGGGTGGAATTGGTAATGGAAAAGGTATAAAAGATATGTTAGATTTAGGGGCATGTGGACTTTCAATGGGGACTATTTTTATTGCCTGCAAAGAAGCTGATATAACACAAGAATATAAACAGGCAATTATTGATAGTGGTGCAAAAGATATTGTGATGACGACAAAATTATCTGGTTCACCGTGTACTGTGATAAATACTCCATTTGTTCAACAAATAGGTACTCAACAATCTTGGTTTGAGTCAGTTTTAAATAAAAATAAAAAGTTAAAAAAATATGCAAAAATGTTAACAGCATATAAGGGATTTAAAATGTTAAGGAATTCTTCTCTTAATGCATCATATAAAAATATGTGGTGTGCAGGTCCTTCCTGCGAATTTGTGAATGAAATAAACCCAATTAATAAAATTGTTTCTGATTTACTACAAGAATATGAAATTTTATTAGAAGAAAAATGAAAAAATATATTTTATCAATAGATGCAGGAACCACTGGAATTACAGTAATTTTATTAAATAAATTTGGTGATGTAATTAATAAAGAATATTCTGAGTTTACTCAAATTTATCCTAAACCAAGTTGGGTTGAGCATTGCCCAAATGAAATTTGGGAATTGACTTTGTTGCTCATTAAGCACACATTAAAAAAGTACAATTCTTCAGAAATTGATAGCATCGGAATAACAAACCAAAGAGAAACGACAGTTTTATGGAATAAAAATTCAGGTAAACCAATTTATAATGCTATCGTATGGCAATGTAAACGAACATCAGAAATTTGCACTCAACTAAAAAATGAAGGGTTATCAACTGTTTTTGAATCGAAGACTGGACTTTTAATTGATAGCTACTTTTCAGGTACAAAAATTAACTGGATATTAAACCATGTTGAAAATGCTCAAAGGTTAGCAGAAAATGGTGATATTTTATTTGGTACAATTGATACTTGGTTACTTTGGAATTTGACAAATAGTAAAATTCATGCAACTGATTATACAAATGCAAGCCGAACATTAATATATAATATTGATGATAAATGTTGGGATGATAAATTACTATCAATTCTAAATATTCCAAAGCAAATTCTGCCTCAAGTATTTTCATCATCTTCAATATATGGTTATACTGATAAAAAATTATTTGATGAAGAAATACCAATTGCAGGAATTGCCGGTGATCAACAATCAGCATTATTTGGACAAAATGGATTTACTCCAAATAGTATTAAAAATACCTATGGCACAGGTTGTTTTCTCTTAGTAAATACTGGCCAAAAAAGAATTAATTCTACGACTGGAATGTTAAATACATTGGCATGTGATGAATATGGAAACCCTGTATATGCACTTGAAGGTTCTGTATTTATTGGTGGTGCCGTTATGCAATGGATAAGAGATGAGCTTGGATTTATTAAAAATGCAAGTGAATCTGAGGACGTGGCGATGTCAATTGAAAATACAGGTGGAGTTTATATGGTACCTGCGTTTACTGGATTAGGTTCTCCTTATTGGGATATGGATGCAAGAGGATTAATTTGTGGAATTACAAGAGGAACAAATAAAAGTCATTTAGTCAGAGCAGGATTAGAAAGTATTGCTTACCAAGTTAAAGATTTAATTGATGGAATTCAATCGAATTTAGCTGAACCATTGACAGAATTAAAAGTGGATGGAGGCGCAACGCAGAATGATTTTTTAATGCAATTTCAATCAGATATTTTAGATATAAAAATAAATAAACCTGTTAATATTGAAACAACTGCTACAGGAGCTGGTTATCTTGCTGGTTTAGCCACAGGATTTTGGAAATCATCTTCTGATTTAATATCTGCAAGAAAAGTTGACAAAGTGTATCATCCAAATATAGCAAATAAAAAACGAGAATTATTAATTTCTGGATGGAGAAAAGCAATTAATAAAACACTAAAATAAATAAATTAGAATTAGGAAATATTCATGACACTTTCAACAATTAGTTCAATATTAATTATATTATCATTTGCAATTTTATGTATGGCATTTTTGGTACCACCTGCAATATTTTTGTATTTTTATATATTTGATAGAAGTCAGCAACAGCATTCAATTTTAAGAAATTATCCTATTTTAGGTAGAGTTCGATATATTTTTGAGCAAATTGGACCTGAAATGCGTCAATACTTTTTTGATTCAGATACAGGTGGTAAACCATTTTCTCGAAAAGATTATCAAAATATTGTAATCGCAGGGAAATATTTAAAAACAATTATTTCTTTTGGTTCAAAAAGAGACTTTGAACAGCCAGGATGGTATATTCGAAATGCTGCATTCCCAAAATTAAACGAAGAAATGGATGTAATTACAGAGCCAAAAATTTCTACTCAGAGGTATTCACTTAAAGAAGAAGGGTTATTTTCTCGAAAAGAATTCACTGAGAAAATTGAGGTAAGCCCATGGTTATTGGATGAAAATCATTGGATAAAAATAGGTGAGGGAGATATTGAAAAACCATGGATTGTAAAAGGTTTAGTTGGGATGAGTGCAATGAGTTATGGTGCATTGGGGAAAAGTGCAATAAAAGCATTGTCAAAAGGGTTAAGCTTGGCTACAGGTTCATGGATTAATACAGGCGAAGGTGGACTTTCCCCTCATCATTTAGTAGGTGGTGGTGATATTGTAATGCAAATAGGTCCAGGTTTATTTGGTATTAGAACAGTGGACGGTGAGATTGATTGGGATAAATTCAAGGAGAAATCTCAAGTAAAAGAGATTAAAGCATTTGAATTGAAAATTCATCAAGGAGCAAAAATAAGGGGCGGACATGTTGAAGGTGCAAAAGTAAATCCTGAAATTGCAGAAATTAGAGGTGTTGAGCCTTGGAAAAATATAAATAGTCCAAATCGATTTAAACAATTTTCAAATCCTGAGGAATTAGTTGAATTAATAGAAAAAATGAAAAAATTAGGTGGTAAACCGATTGGTGTGAAATTAGTAATGGGTGATGATAATACACCTGATGAGTTAATTAAGTATATGGCAAAAACAGGTAAAGGGCCAAATTTTATTACAGTTGATGGCGGTGAAGGGGGTTCTGGTGCAACCTATCAAGAAATGGCCGATAGTATGGGATTACCCATCAAGTCTGGTATTGTTATTGTTGATAATACTCTTCGAAAATATGGAATCAGAGATAAAATTAAAATTTTTAGTTCAGGGAAATTAATTACTCCAGATCAAGTGGCTATTGCTCTTGGTTTAGGTGCAGATTGTGTAAATATTGCTAGAGGTATGATGATTTCTGTTGGATGTATTCAAGCTCAGAAATGCCACACGAATGAATGTCCTGTGGGCGTTGCAACAACTGATGAAAAATTACAAAATGCATTAGTTGTAGAAGAAAAGAAATTTAGAGTGATGAATTATATTGTGACTCTAAGAACAGGACTGAATTCATTATCTGCTGCCGCAGGAATAATTTCACCTACTCAATTTTCTCGTGAGCATATTATTTATAAGGATCAATATGGTAGAAGTAAATCAGCGAGTGATTTATTTCCTTACCCGAATGAAAATTTAAATTAATTGAAAGATATATAAAATCCCCCAAAAAGCTAATCCTGCAAAAGCAATAAAAGAGTATTCTTTTAAATAATCCGGTCGATTTACTTCAATAATGCAATCAATTTGGTCAATATTTATTGTGTAAGGTGAAGATGCTCCGTGTGAATAGTCTTCATTGTAATATTGATCAATTGTTAAATTCGACCATTTTTCATTTAATAATTCAATAGTAATTTCATTTGAATTGAAATCGATGATGCTTTGAGCAAATATTGTATCATTCTCAACGACTATCTGTAGTTTACTGCCATATTTTTGAATATCGTTTAGGATTTGATTAAAATTTGATTCTAAGCAATTATCAAGATTATTGGTAAATCCAATGGTTATATAGATAATAAAAAGAAAAATCTTTTTATTCATTTAAAACTTCAAAATCATAGGAGAATAAAATCCAATTTTTCCCATTATTATCTTTAACTTTAAATCGAGATGGAAAATGGGTTATTTCTTCTAAAATTACAATTTCATCTATTTTTAATAATCCATAGGATGTAAACTTTTCTTTTATAAGTTTTAGTTTTGCACCATTTTGAATATCAAATTTTGCTTTATATTTCATATTTATCTTAAAATTATATATTATAAATTAATTGAAAGCGCATATATGGAATTATAAAATAATCAAATTAAGTTTTAAAATAATGATACAATTTGAAAAATAACTGGTCTAACTTTTTAGCTAAAATTTGTTATAAGTTATAATTCAAGTTTTTATTGAGTTAATTAATTTCAAAAAGGAGAAATAATGAAATATCTTTATAGTGTTTTTATGTGTGTTTTAATGTTAAATGTTGGGTTTTCAAATTCACAATGGGTAAGTATAAATGAAAATGCAGAAAATTCTGAAAAGGTGAGAATTATTAATTCTGATATTTCATCTACAACTCTAACTTTTAAATTAGATGGATTTTCAATTAATAATGTAGATGGAGAATCGGGTACAATTATTAGACATCCAAAAGGTGCTCAAATTTTAGAACAGGGTGCACCAGATTTACCTCAGCTATCTGCTTCAATTATAATTCCGGATGATAGTGCTATGGATTATCGAATTATTAATTCATCATATACTGATTATCAAAATTATGAAATTTTACCCTCAAAAGGTAATTTATCTCGATTAATAAATCCTGAAACGGTTCCTTATGAATATGGTGAAGTTTATTCTGAAAATACATTTTATCCAAATCAAATTGTAGAATTAAGAGACCCGTATATTTTACGAGATGTGAGAGGATTAGCAGTTGCTACTTATCCAATTCAATATAATCCAATTACACATACCCTTCGAGTTTATTCTGAAATTACAATTGAAGTTTTCTCAAATGGCAGTGGAATAGTAAATGTGTTAAATAGAGATTTATTACCAGAAAATAGACCAATGGAATTTGAAAGTATTTATAAATCTCATTTTGAAAATATAGCTAATGATTTAAGATTTGATTATTTAGTTGATCATGGAAATATGTTAATTATTTCTAATGAAGCATTTATGGCAACAATGAATCCATTAATTGATTGGAAAAATTTAAAGGGAATTTCTGTTGAAATGGTTTCTGTTACAGAAGCAGGTGGGAATTCAACCAATATTAAACAATTTGTTGCAGATTATTATCACAATAATGGATTAACATTTTTATTATTAGTTGGAGATGTGGCTCAAGTTCCATCACCGAGTATTAGTGGTTCATTATCTGATCCAAGTTATGGCTTTATTGATGGTGGTGATAGCTATGCTGAAGTTATTGTAGGGCGTTTTTCTGGATCTACTCCATCTCAAATTGAAACTCAAGTTACAAGGTCAATTGATTACGAACGATATCCGAATGATGGCAGTTGGTACTCTCAGTCTGTTGGAATAGCATCTAATCAAGGTCCTGGTTGGGGTGGTATGACTGATGATGTATTTAATCAAGATGCGCTTTGTCCATTATTATTAGATTATAATTATGATGAATGCCCAGTGATTGCAGACCCAAGTGGAACTCTTTCACAGGGAGTTAATGCGATTAATGAAGGAAGAAGTATTATTAATTATACAGGTCATGGATATCAACTTGGTTGGGGTAATGGTGCTCCTTTAGGAATAAATGATGTACATGGTTTAACAAATTCAGGAATGTTACCATTCGTAATTACAGTAGGATGTAATGTTGGAGAATTTGATGCATACGATGAGTCATTTGCAGAAGCTTGGTTAAGAGCAACACATAATGGAAATCCATCTGGAGGAATTGCTCATATGGGCTCAACAATAAGCCAAAGTTGGGAACCCCCAATGCATGGTCAATATGGAATGAATTTAATTTTAACTGAATCATTAGATGAACATAAGACACGAACTATAGGTGGAATTGCGACGAATGGCTGTATGTATATGAATGATATGCAAGGTGGTTCGGGAATAAATGAAACAAATTATTGGACATATTTTGGTGACCCTTCTGTAAATATTAGAACATTACCACCAACTGATTTATCTGCAACTTATGATGGTACTATCTTAATAGGCCAATCAAATTTTTCAGTTTCAACAGGAAATGATGGTGATTTAGTTGCATTATCACAAAATGGAGAATTATTAGTTTCTGGATACACAAATACATCTGGAAATATAAATTTAGATATTTCAAATGCAACAACAACACCAGGAGATTTAGATTTAGTAATTTCTTCTTATAATAAATATCCGTATGAAACAACGGTAAGTGTAATTTCACCTGAAGGTGCATTTTTAGTTTATAATAATTATCAATTAGTAACTGATCCAAACAATAATGGTTTGGTTGATTTTGGTGAAGAGGTTGCAATTTCTTTATTATTAGAAAATGTAGGTGTTGAAAATTCTGAAAGCGTTACGGGTACAATTGGAACAAGTGATGAATATGTTTCTATGTATGGTAGTGATATTTATTTTGGAGCAATATCATCAGGAACAACTGGAACAAGTGAATCTACTTTTACTTTTACTACTGCAATTAATACACCAAATGGACATTTAATTAATTTTAATTATAGTTTAAGTAATGGGAATGATAGTTGGAGTGGTGAATTTTCTATAGTTGTGAATTCACCTGTATTTGAAGTTACAAATGCAATTATTTTTGATGAAAATGGTGATGGTGTATGGGAGGCAGGTGAATATGCAAACATTGAAGTTAATTATGGGAATTCAGGAAATGTAGGGTTTTGGAATTATCCAGGATTAACTATTTCAACAAATAATGAATATGTTTCTATTGACTATAATAGTGAAACTTTTTATGGTATTGATGCAAATCAATCAGGTCCATATCAGTTTTATGCAATTGCTTCAGAAGATACTCCATTGGGAACAGTTGCTCAATTTAATGTTGTTTTTGGACCATCAATTACAAATGGATGTTTTGATAATCCTGAAAATTGTCCTCTTTCAGGTGAACTTTCTTTTAATACAACAATTGGTTTGGAATTTAATGATGCATTAAATGAACCATTGAATTTAACTGCAAATGTAGGAGATTTTTCAATTACTATTTCTTGGGATGAACCAACAAGTTGCCCTGAAGGTCAATTCTCGGATTGTGCTGGATTATGCCAAGATAATTCATATTTAGATTCTTGGTTAGGTGATGGATTATGTGATGATGGTACATGGGGTGTATATTTTGATTGTGACGCATTTAATTGTGATGAAGGAGATTGTACAGGTTGCGACGGTGGTGGAACTGAAACATTCTGTGGTGACGGCAATTGCGATGCAGATGAAGACTATAGTTCTTGCCCCGATGATTGTGATGCACCAATTACCGATTCTTGTGAAGGAAATTGTGGCGGAAATGCAAATTCTTGCTGGTGTGATGATCAGTGTGAGAGTTTAGGAGACTGTTGCCCTGATTTCTATGATTTCTGTGGCGGTGATTCTACAATTGTAAATGGTAAATTGTATGAATATTATCACACTCCAGATGGTGAAAGGGAAAATATTAATTTAACAACAAGTAATTCTACAAGAGAATTTTTAGGTTATAATTTATACCGTGATGGATTATTTATTACCTATACAACTGAAAATCAATATACTGACTCTGATGTAGTTGGTGGAATTGAATATTGTTATGATGTACTTGCAGTTTATGATGAGGGAATTTCAAATTTATCAAATTCAGATTGTGCTTTATTAGAAGCCGAATTATTGATGGGTGATTTGAATATGGATGGAAATGTCAATGTAACTGATATTATTTTAGAAATAAATATTATTATTGGTTCTTTAGAAAATCCAACTGATTATCAATGGGCAGTAGGTGATATTAATTCTGATGGTGCATTAAATGTGCTTGATATTGTAGGAATTGTAAATATCATTTTAAATGGTGGACTTCAATTAAATGATACCTCACCAACGGGTAAAGCTCAAATAATTAATGATAGATTGATTTTAACTGTTGATTCTGGTATTGCTGGATTTCAATTTTCATATAAGGGTGATTTTTCTAATGTAAATATTAACCCAAATTGGAAATTAACGGCTGATAATGGAATCGCAATTGGATATACATTAAATCCTGAATTGTCCAATGAAGTACAAATTAATTTTTCTACTATTGAGATTGAAGGAATCATATTATTGTCAGATGCTTCAGGGAATGGTGTTAATGTAGAAATTACAAATACACCTAAATCATTTGGCTTAACCTCTGCATTCCCAAATCCATTTAATCCTGTAACTACAATTAGTTATGACATTGCAGAAGCAACTTTTATTAATCTTAATATTTATGATTTGTTAGGTAATCAAGTTGCGTCTTTAGTGAATGAAATGAAAAATAGTGGTGAACATTCTATTCAATGGAATGCAAATGGTTTATCATCCGGTCTTTACTTTGTAAAGATGGAAGCAAATAATGAAATATTTATTGATAAACTTATGTTAATGAAATAAATGTTATTTAAATAATAAATGCAAAAAGGGGTTTTGAATAAAACCCCTTTTTTATTTTTTACATTAATTAGATATATAAAATATACTAATTTTTGATATATTTAAAGTTTAATTAATTTTATAAAGGAAAATAAATGAGAAAAATATTAATACTAATTTTGCTATTCACTATTTCATTTACAAATGAACTGAATTATTTTGGCGGATTATCTTATGCAACTTCTGATAATTTAGATGCAATTTCGTATAACCCTGCAGGGTTAGGAGTAGATAGAGGATTCCAGTTAGGATTTGCATTTAATTCGCAAATTTCTGACACATCTAAATTAGCCATTGGGCTTAGAGGTGGTTCACTTGGAATTTTTGGTACTGTAAATAAAGATGGAGATTATGATTATATAATTGGTACAGGATCATATTCATCTGATGCAAATTTGTACACTGGGTTTTCTTATTCTTCTGAAAAAATATTTAAATCTGGATTTTTATATAGACCATCAACTTTATATTCAATCGGATTTGCACATCAATACAATATAGATAAAAAAATCAATGGGATTAATTTAGCCACCGCTTTTAGACCAATTGGAAACAGATTTACTTTTGGTGTTGATTTATTCAAAAATGATATTGCGGATGATAATGAAATCGAATTCACTGGTTTTATAGACGTATTAGCAACTAATGGTGTTCATTTATTGGCTGGTTATAATAATTCAAAAGAAATAATACAAGCTGGTATATCATTTAACACTTCAAATTTTAATATTTTTGGATTATCAAATTCTGATAATAACAAACATGCAAATATTTCATTTAGGTATAATAATCAAAAATCTAATGGATTTAAAATACCACTTAAACCTAAAAAGAGAGACAATTTAAATTATATTGAATTAACCTTGGATGGAATATTTATTGAAGAGCCTGCAAGAAAGAAGAAAGGGTTTAATTTTGATAATTTCAATTTAGACCCAATGTCTTTATTGTTTGGAAGTAATAATGCAAGATATTATCAATTGAGGGATTTTTTAAATAGAATGAATCAAATTACAAATGACGATAAAATTGATGGTATGATTCTAAAATTAGAATCTGTTGGAGGTGGAATAACAAAATTAATTGATGTAAGAAATGCGTTACAAGATTTTAAAAATAAAGGAAAGAAAATAATTGTTTATGCAAATTATATTTCAAATTCATCTTATTTGCTGGCAAGTGTTGCAGATGAAATTTATATTCCTGAATTATCTGGTGTAGATTTAAGAGGGTTAAGTATTGAAGTTGCATTCTATAAAAATTTATTAGATACACTTGGAATTGTTTTTGAAGTTGAACAAATTAGTCCATATAAATCGGCATTAGATCCAATGATTAGAAATTCTATGTCAAAAGAGATGAGAGAAAATTTAAGCATGCTTTTTGAAGATGTTTATGAAGAATTTGTATCTTCAATTTCTGAAGGAAGAGGTTGGACAAATGAAAAAACAAGAGAAATAATTGATAATGGACCATACCGAGAAGTTCAGGCAATCGTATCAAATTTAATAAATGGTACAATGTATCCTGATGAATTCGATAAATATATTTCAAAAATTGATGGTAAAAATGTAAAAAAAATATCATTTAATTCAATCTCTAAACCCGAATTATTTGTTAATGAATGGGTTGAAGAGAATGATAAAATCGCAATTATATATGCAGTTGGTGGAATTAATCTTGGTAAAAGTCAACGCGGAATAAAAGGTCCATCTTCTGTTATGGGAAATGAAACAATATCTCGTGCAATTGAAAGAGCAAGATTAGATAAAGATGTAAAAGGGATTGTATTAAGAATTGATTCTGGTGGAGGCTCAGCTTTAGCATCAGATTTAATGTGGAGAGAAATTTATAAAACAACTGTTTTAGACTCATTAAATGTTAAACCAATTATTGCATCAATGTCAAATGTCGCCGCATCTGGTGGGTATTATATAGCATGTCAAACGGATAAAATTATGGCATCTCCAGCAACGGTTACGGGTTCAATTGGTGTTATTTCTGGGCGACCTAATTTAAGTGGATTAAAAAAGAAATTAGGAATTAGCACGGATGGGATGAAATTTGGTAAACATGCAGATTATTATTCTGATAGTGATTTATGGAATAAAGATGAACGAGGTATTTTAAGAGATGGTATTTTACATGTGTATGGGAAATTTCTAAAAAGAGTTGCGGATGGTAGAGATGCATTGGACTCACTTGCGGTACATGAAGTTGCCATTGGAAAAGTATGGTCAGGAGTTAGAGCAAAATCATTAAACCTTATTGATGAAATTGGAAATTTAAATGATGCTATTCAATTAGTTGCTAATATGGCTGAATTAAAAGATGATGAATATGAAATCGATGAATATCCAAAAAGAAATGATCATCGAAGTTTTTCAATTGGTGGTGATGAGACAAGCCTAACAAATTCAATTTATTTCAAAGGTACATTAAAAGAAATACAAGAAACATTACGAAGTATTCCTGACTTTCATAATGATAAAAATCAAATGGTTTTACCTTATCGCATCATTTTTCATTAATCAATAAATAAATCAAGTAATATAGAATCTAAAAATGGAATCCCTTTATCAGTGAGATAGAGGGATTTTTCATTTAATATGATTTTATCTCTCCATTTAGTTAATCCATGATTTAATTCTAATTTATATTTAGAATTTATAGATTTTAATTTATTGACTGAAATTCCATTTTTCAATCGAAGACCATTTAATAAAATTTCATTAAACCTCATAGAGTTTGATGTTAGTTCAGATTGATTTATTGGGCTTTTATTTTTTTCTAATCGTTTTAAATATTCATCTAAAGATCTAACATTCCACCATCGTTGATTTCCATTAAATCCATGAGCTGATGGACCAAATGCTAAATATGGGTCAGATTTCCAATAATGAATATTATGTTTACATTCATTTCCTGCTGCTGCGAAATTAGATATTTCATAAGGAGTAAAATTATGTGTAGATAAAAATTTTCTTACAAATAAAAGCATGTTTAGGTCGTCATCATCTTTTGGCATTATTGTAATATTTTTCTTGACCATTCTATTTAATTTAGTTCCAGATTCAACGGTAAGGGAATATGCCGAAATATGATTAGGGGCTAATTTAATAATCGTTTGTAAATCACTTTCAAGCATTTTTTGTGTTTGATTAGGAATTGAGAAAATCATATCAATATTTATATTTTCAAAGCCAATATTTCGTGCATTATTATAAGTTTCAATTGCCTGATCTCTGGTGTGAATCCGTGTAAGAAATTTGAGTAATTCAGGTTGTAATGATTGAAATCCCAATGAAAGTCTATTTATACCAGACGATTTAAAACTTTTCAATTTAATTAATGGTGCTTCTCCAGGATTTGCTTCCAATGTTATTTCACAATTTGATTCTAGTTTATAAACTTTATTTAAAGTTTCAAGAATTTTGTTTAATTGGAAAGGAGTTAATATGGATGGAGTTCCACCGCCAATAAAAATAGTATCAATGTTAAAATCAAATTGATGTTGTTTTGAATAAAGCTCAATTTCTTTACATAGCATGTTTGTAAAATGTTCTCGTTGATGTTCCTGTTCAGTAATTGAATAAAAATCACAATAAATACATTTTACTTTACAAAATGGAATATGTACATATATACCTGCCGTTTGTTTGCTCATTTTAATTATTTATTAACGGAAATAGTTAATTTATTTTTGAAGTAATATTTTATTCCTTCGTAAATCATTTTAATAAAAAGAAGAATTAAAATAATACCAAGTCCAAATAATAAATTATTATTAGAAGTTTTAAATTGAATTGTTTTTGTATACAAGGAAATAAATGCGATTGACATTATAAATATCATTGGTATAAAAAGTAGAATAACTTTTTTTCCTTTTTTCCAAAAATATAATGTTAATATCATTAAAATTAGTCCTGCTAACATTTGGTTTGTTGCACCAAATATTGGCCATAAAATCCAGCCTGCCTGTTTGAATGATTCAGAACCAGGTATTTGTATTTTCCACATCGCCAATATTATTGCTGGAATAATTGCAAGAATTGTAGAAATATAACGATTTTGAAATAATTTAATTTTTAAGGATGATGATAATTCATTTATTATAAATCGTTGAATACGAGTTGCGGTATCAAGTGTAGTGGCTGCGAATGAAATAACAAGTACGGCCATTATTGTTTTTGCAATTTCTGCTGAAATTCCAATTTGCTCTAATAGCGCACCTCCTCCCAATACAAATGCAACGGCTTTATTTGTAGTTGCATGTGCCCATGAATCATAATAAACTGCCCAGTTTAAATTTTCAACAATACCTACTGATGGTATTGTACAATTATTCACAAGTGCAATTCCCGAAACGGCACAAAGGGTAGAAGCTAATGCTAATGTTCCTTCGCCTAACATTCCTCCATAACCAATCATCCGTGCATGTTTAAGTTTGTCAACTTGTTTTGAGGTCGTTCCCGATGAAACTAAACCATGGAATCCACTAATTGCACCACATGCAATTGTAACAAATAGCATTGGGAAAATAGGAGGTGAACCATCTTCAATTTGAGTTCTTATCATTGGTGCATCAACAATTGGAGCGGCATAGAAAATTCCTGCAAATAACAGTGCTAAGCCCACAAATAATTGATGACTATTTATATAATCTCTTGGTTGTAATAATGACCATACAGGTAATAGACTAGCGATAGCAGAATATCCAAATAATAACAATATCCAGATATTTATTGCCTGTGATTTATCTATATTAAGTAAAGTTTGAAAATCAATTGGGAATTGTGTACCAACCCATATAAAAAAATATAGGAGAATGAGGGCAATAATTGATGGAATTGTTGCATTTAATTTTTTTTTGTAAATAATAATCCCAATAAAAAGTGCAATAATTATTTCAATGTTTATGGGTATAACAGAAGTTGGAATAGAAACAAATAATCCTGAAATTGCCATCGCAAATACAGCAAGTACAAGCCAAGTTAATAGCATTACAAATATCAAAAAGATAATTCTAATTTCTTTATTTATAAATTTCCCGGTAATGTCAGCTATTGAATTCCCTTTTTCTTTTAAACTGATTACAAGAGCCCCGAAGTCATGTACTGCACCAATAAATATAGTTCCAATCACCACCCAAATAATTGCAGGTAACCATCCCCAGTAAGAAGCAATACACGGACCAATAATGGGTGCGGCTCCAGCAATTGAAGTAAAATGATGTCCAAATAATATATGTTTAGTGGTGGGGACAAAATCAACTCCATCATTAAATTCATGGGCGGGAGTAATTATATTTTCATCTAAGTCAAATATATTTTTTGCTATATATTTGCTGTAAAATCGATATCCTAAATAAAATGAAGTTAGACCAAAAAGTACTAAATATATTGAGTTCATAAATATGTTATTTTTAATTAAAAAATGCTCTTGTAATTTAATATGATTTTAATAAAAATATTTATTTATTAGATTACTTCGTCAGGGAATAGTATAACGTGGTTATAGAATTGTAGGTATTTAAAAAGTTGATTGTGTGTAGGCTAAAAGTCGTAACTCAAACTATTGGGTTCTAAGCAATAATTAAGAGTATAATTAATATTATTTTTAATTAACCGGCTAATTTTATTACTTGGTCTTAATTAAAATATATTTCATTGCATTTAAAGCATTTTGATCATTTTCATAATAAACCTAATACCACCTAAATATGTGATGATGTGAAATAATAATTCTTAGGGTTAACTCTTTTGTTATTTCTTTTAATTTCATAATGTAAATGGGGGGCGGTAGATTTTCCTGTATTTCCAACCGTTCCAATAATATCACCTCGTGAAACTGTTTGACCTCTTTTTACTTTCCGTTTATTCATGTGAGCATAAACGGTTTTATATCCATACCCATGGTCAATTTCAATATAATTTCCATAAGAACCAAAATATTTTGAAGTCTTAATTACACCATTTGCTGTTGCAATAACGGGTGTTCCTCGTTTAGCAGAAAAATCATGTCCATCATGTCTTTTTCTTCTGCCTGTAACGGGATCTCTTCTCATCCCATAACCTGAAGTAAATTCACATATATCTTTATCTAAAGGAATAATTGCTGGTAAAGCTTTATATCTATTTAGGTTATTATTAGCTTTATTGATTATTTCAACATAACTTAATTCTTCAAGATTTGCCCATCGCCTTGCATGTTCAATTTTTTTTGTATATATTTTTAAATCAAAATTATCAATAGGTAATAAATAATTTAATGAGGATTGATCTTTTTTGATACTACCACCAGTTCCCATTTTCCTAATATCATTAGGTATAGGGGGGAGATTTACCATTTTTCGAAGTCGCTGATCATGGTCTTGGACTTTGTTAAGATGGTCATATAATATATTTAAGTTCTTTTGGTTTTCTTCAATTTGTTTAACTAATTTTTGATTATCTAATCGAATTGTTCTAACTTCTTTTAAGGAAGGATTTGTAAAATAAAACCAAATAAATGAAAACACAGGTGTTAATAAAAGCATAATTCCTGTTATTACTAATAATATAGTTTTAGACGCAGAAAGATGAACTTCTTGCATTTCGGCAGAATCTTCATTTAAAATTATTAATTTTCTGTGTTTATTAAATATTTTCATCTAAAATTATAATTAATTAGAAATAACCTATTAATAATTTAAGTGTTTTTTTTTACTGCTACAAAGATTTGAAAAATTGTATAATAAATAACTCATATTTTAATTTATTTAAAATTGTAAAGTTCGTTGTCTAAATAAACACAATTTAAATTAATTAGAAATTGTAAATTATCGACGGATAAAAATAAAAAATTTAACATGTTTAATAGGAAAAATTGATTATGAAAAAAATATTAATTAAATTAATTATTTTACAAATTACGATATTTTCGTTTTTGTTTAGTGAAAATAATGAGCATGAATTTGATTTAGACAGTAGGGTGAAATTACAATCAGAATTGTCACGAGTATTATTTAGAACAATTATGGATGCAAAATTAAAAGTAAATAATTTAGATTTTAGAAATAGAGAGGAAGTACTTACAAATTTAACTTCAACGGCCCCTCGAACTGAATTTATAATTAATGCAGATTTAACTGAAGAATTTGGGAATAGTATTTTATCCTCATCAATAAAGCTTTCAACAAATGGGCAACAATCATGGATTAATACGAATAACTTAGGATTAATTGGCTCATCTGGCTTTGAGAATACATGGCATAGCACGATTCAAAATTCAGGTTCTAATGCTGTACATTGGTTTATTTCTGCACTTGTTAACTCTGCAGCTGTAGGGCAAGATCAAGGTGAAATTATAGTATCTCAATCTCCAAATAATTTTAATGGACAATGGCCTCCATCTAATAATTTTTACGCAACTTTAAGTACAGATGCATCAGGAGATGCTTCTTCAGGGCAAGATATTACATCAATTTTTGCATCATATAAAGGGTCATTCGAAGTCCCTGAAGGTAATACTGAAAAGTTATATTTAGGAATGAATCTTTCAGGAGGGTGTTGTGATGATGGGAGTACATTTGGTCCTTGGTTTTTATATGGAGTTGGAATTGTTAACCCTGATGCTGAGACACCTGTTGCCTATGCAGTTGGTTATGGAAATGGTGGTTTTGGAGAGCTTACTCCAGGTTTGTTAAAATTATCGGGAGATATCTCAACAGGTGAAATTTCAGGGTTTGATTATATTACCACTTATATTGATTGGACACAAATGGGTAATCAATTACATACTTCATTACTAATGGATTATATTACAAATGATCCAGATTGGGGGCCATGGCCAAATTCCATGAATAGTGTGATTTTAGTTGGAATGACTGTTTCAGCAGATATTAGTAGCAATGTAACAATTATTGATCAATCAGACCCAGGGCTATTTATATTATCGACACAAACTCAAGATGGAAATATAACACCTGGATTATCAAATTTATTATTTGACGAAACAACATCACAGGTATCGGTAGATTATTTAGATCCTGATAATAATTTACCGTGGAAACATTCTGTATCAATTTGTGATGAAAATAATAACTGTAATTTAGAAATTGAACTCATTCCAAATAATCATGAATATTCATTTGGAGTTAATTATAGTGCAATTTTAGACATTAATGCTTTAATCCCTGGAGAATATTATTTGAAAGTTAGATTTAATGATTCTGATGCTGATGACCAAGAATTGTTATTATATGATTTCATCTCATTTTCAGGTTGTAATGATATTGATGCATGTAACTTTATTGAGGGTGCCTCTGGATGTGAAAATGGTGGTTTTTCTTGTTGTGAATATTCTGAAATAAATTTTGATTGCTTAGGGAATTGTATTTCTGAAATTGATTGTTTTGGAGTTTGTGGAGGAGTTTCAGCTATTGATGATTGCGGAATATGTGGTGGTTTAAATGATTGTAATTGCCCAGGGTATCCTGAAGGAACGACACCAGATTGTTTTGGTGTTTGTGGTGGCGATGCCAGTTTTGATGAATGTGGTGTCTGTGGAGGAAATGGCATTCCTGTTGGATATTGTGATTGTGAGGGGCATGTCATGGATGAATGTAATATTTGTGGAGGGTCTGGAATTAGTGATGGATATTGTGATTGCAATGAAAATACGCTTGATTGCACAGGGAATTGTGGAGGGGATGCAATAGCTGATGAATGTGGTATCTGTGAAGGTGATGATTCCTGTTTAGGATGTATTGATCAACTTGCATTGAATTTTAATTCGGATGCAACCGTAAATGATGGTGAATGTATTTATAATCCTGCAACAGAATTTTCTGCAATATTTAATGAAGATGAATCTGTTTCTTTAAGTTGGATTGAACCTGTTACTGGTCCAACGGGTCCATGTCCTAATGAAAGTGAAATTTTAGATTGTAATGGGAATTGTGGGCCTGAATCGTGGATTGGCGATGGTGGGTGTGATGATGGTACATATTTTTATAGTGTTACTTATGGATATTGTGGAACAGACCCATTAGCATTACCTTCAGAAGATTGTATTTCTATTTTATTTGAATGTGATGACTTCCCTGAAGAAACTGGCGATTGTAATGGAGAAAATTGTCCTGAAGATTATATAATGGATTGTAATGGTATTTGTGCTCCCTATTCATGGATTGGTGATGGTTATTGTGATGTGGGGCAATGGGGTGCATTTTTATATTGTGATGCAGGTAGTTGGGATGGTGGCGACTGTGGTTCTTGTAGTGATTTAAATGAAGTACAAGATTGTAATGGTGATTGTTGGCCGTATGATGTAATTGGCGATGGATGGTGTGATGAAGATGGTATCGTTAATTGGGATCCGTTTGATTTTGAAGAGGACTATGACTGTTCTGCATTTGGTTATGACGGTGGAGATTGTTCTGGTGAACCGGAATTATTACCTCTGGATAATAATAATATTCAATTTGTGATGAATAAATTACCTCATTATTTAACATCTAAATTTAATGATTTAATTTTAGAACGAAATAATGTATTAAGAGAAGAAATTGCTTATCAAATTATACGCAATGGAAATAACATTGCAGAAACAAGTGAAAATAATTATATTGATTTTTCACCACAATATGGTGAGAATTGTTATTCGGTAACCGTTTTATATCCGTATGGTGAATCTGAATCTACAACTATTGAATGTATTTATGCAGATTTAGAAGTGCTTCCAGGAGATTCTAACTCAGATGGTACAATAAATGTTGTAGATATTGTTTTGCTGGTAGGATATATAATGGATGAAACAACTGAATTAAATTTTCTTGCATCTGATTTAAATGGTGATGGTGAAATAAATGTTGTTGATATTGTACTTTTAGTGGAGCTGATTTTAAATGAATAAAATAGAACAATAATTGTATAACCGTAATGTGTTGTAATTCATAGTGTATGATGTATCCCACCAGATGATATTATGAGATACGGTTCTCCTTGTTAAAATGATGGGCTTTAAGTCGTGGAATAAAAAGGAAAATACAAAAACAATTAAGGATGATAATAGTAAAACACCATTGATATGGGTTTTAATTACAAAAATTAACTAACTTTAAATTAGCTCCATCAGATAAAAAAATGAATTTAAATTATGACTAACCATTATTTTCAGTTTGATTCAAAATATAGAGAAAATAAACACACTTTATTAGGGATTGATGAAGCTGGGCGAGGTCCGCTTGCAGGGCCAGTTGTAGCTGTTGGTGTAATTTTACCTCCCAATTGGAACCACTCAGACATTAAAGATTCTAAAAAACTGAATGAAACTAAAAGAAATGAACTATTTGAGGTTATTCAAAAAAATGCCTTAAAAATTATTATTGAAATTTCATGGGAAGATGAAATTGATAAATTAAATATTTTAGGTGCAACGATTGAATGTTTTAAACGAATTATTGGTAAAGTATATCCTAAACCAGAAATTATTTTAATTGATGGGAATCCCGTACCCATTAACCATTATGATATTCAATATATAAAAAAAGGGGATTCAAAGTCATTATCGATTGCATCCGCATCAATAATTGCAAAAGTAACACGAGATAGAATTATGTCTCAATTTGATTTAGTTTTTCCTGACTATGGTTTTAGAAATCATAAAGGATACGGAACAAAAAAGCATTTGGAAGCGATAAAGAAAATTGGAAGTTTGTCAATTCATCGAAAATCATTCAAACCTGTAAACCAATATTTAATTTCTGTTGGAAAGTTAAATAATCGTGATTTAGGAATTTTAGGTGAAAAATGTGCGGGAGTGAGTATTATTAAATTGGGTTATAAAATAATAGAAATGAATTATTTAGTTCCTAAAATTGGTGAAATAGATATTATTCACATGGAAAATGATGAGTTAGTTTTTTCCGAAGTAAAAACAATTTATAATCCATCAGAGTTTGATAATCCTGCTTCTCGAATAACACAAAAAAAAGCAGAGAAATTAATGGCTGTATCTCGAATGTATTTAGATGAGAAAGAGTTCGGTGGAGATATACGATTTGATGTAATTTCGGTGCGTTTTTTTGGCAACAATCCACATATTTCAAGAATTAAAAATGGAATTTCACTTTGAAAAATTTAGTTATTTCAATATTAATATTTAACTTATCAATTGTTCAAATATTATTTGCTCGATTTCCAAGTGCTGTTGGTTATAACGGTGCGGTATCAAGTTCAAATGAATATGCAACACAAGTGGGCATTGATATTTTAGAAAAGGGCGGAAATGCAATAGATGCTGCAATTGGAGTTGGCTTTGCATTGGCAGTTGTTCATCCAGGTGCTGGAAATATTGGTGGTGGTGGTTTTATGGTTATTCGAACTGCTGATGGAGAAGTTACAACTATCGACTTTAGAGAAACTGCTCCAATAAAGGCTAATCGAGATATGTTCTTGGATGAAGAAGGAAATGTAATACTTGGCAAATCTTGGTCAACTTCTTGGGCAACAGGTGTTCCTGGAAGTGTCGCAGGTTTTGGTATGGCACATGAGAAATTCGGTTCTTTATCGTGGAAAAAAATTGTTAAACCATCTGTAAAGCTTGCAAAAAAAGGGTTTGATTTAGATTATTTAAATATGAGTTATTTTAATTCAGATTATTATAAAAATTATTTAAGTGCAGACCCGATTACCAAAGAAATTTTTACTCGAAAAAATGGATTTAAAGTAGGTGATAAATTTATTCAAAAGGATTTAGGCAAAACATTATCACGCATTGCATGTAAAGGACCTCAGGAATTTTATACGGGCAAAACTGCTGAATTAATTGTTGCCTGTATGAATCGAACTGACGGGCTTATTACTATGGAGGATTTAAAAAAATATTCCCCCATCGAACGAAAGCCAATTTCATTTGATTATAGAGATTATAAAATTCATTCTATGCCTCCTGCATCCTCTGGTGGAATTGCAGTTGCAGGTATTTTAAATCAACTTGAAAATGTTAAATTAAGTGAAATTAATTACCATAGTGCAGAGCACATTCATTTAGTTTCTGAAGCTGAAAGAAGAGTTTACGCTGATCGTTCACATTTTTTAGGTGATATGGATTTTATTAATGTTCCAATTGATACACTTATTTCTCAAGATTATTCAAATAGTAGATGGAGCTCAGTTGATAGCAATTTTGCATCAATAAGTAATGAAATTTCATATAGCAATATTCCGTTTGATATAAATGAAAGTGAAGAAACAACTCATTATTCGGTAGTTGATAAAGATGGTAATGCCGTAAGTGTTACAACAACGGTAAATGGTTGGTTTGGCAATGGAATTACAGTAGATGGTGCAGGATTTTTATTAAATAATGAAATGGATGATTTCTCAGCAAAACCAGGAGTTCCAAATGCGTATGGTTTAGTGGGAGCTGAAGCAAATTCAATTCAATCTGGGAAAAGAATGTTAAGTTCAATGACTCCAACGATTGTAGAAAATCCAAATGGAGAATTATTTTTAGTTGTTGGTTCACCGGGTGGTTCAACAATTATTACGACCGTTGCCCAAATCATTATGAATGTAATTGATTTTGGAATGGAAATTGAAGATGCGGTTAATTCTCCACGATTTCATCATCAATGGTTACCTGATATAATTCAATTTGAGTCAAGTGGGTTTTCAATAGAAACCTTAAATGCATTGTCAATAATGGGGCATCAACATAAATTTAGAAGATCTATTGGTGAGGCAAATTGTATAATGAAATTAGAAGATGGGTTAATTCAAGCTAGTTCAGATAGTCGCCGTGGTGCATCGGCAAAAGCATATTAACATTTTATGAATAAAAAATTTTTAGGAATAACAAATAAAGGTTGGTATGAATTAAGAGTATTATTAACCTTAATTATTATCGCATTTACAATTAAATCAACATTAATTGAAATATATATTGTTCCAACAGGTTCAATGGAAAATACAATTATGACAGGTGATATGTTAGTAGGGAATAAATTTGTTTATGGTATGAGAACTCCACCTTGGATTGGATTACCATATTCTCGAATAGGTTTTGAAGTGCCATGGATTCGTTTTCCTAAATATAAAGAAGTTCAATCTGGTGATGTTACAATATTTGAATTTCCAAGAGATCCATTTCAAAAATATGTAAAAAGGTGCATTGGTACTCCAGGAGATTTAATTGGTATTGAGAACGGTGATATCTATGTAAATCAAGTAAATTTTCCATTCCCAGTAGAAGCAAAATATTTACATGAATTCCGACAGCAACCTACAGAAAAAGGAACAGGAGTTTTTTCTAAATTTGATGGGAATAAAGATAATATATCACCCTTCACTGTGCCTTATAAAGGAATGGAAATTGCATTTAATGATGTTGAAGATTGGAATTCGGTGATTACATTATTAGTACAAGATGGAAATGAAGTTACGATTTCAGATAAATCTTTTACAGTGATTGATCCCCAAGAAATAGGGCGAACCCGAGGGTTTTTAAAATACATGTTAATGGGTGTGTTTATGGATAAGGCAAAAGTTCGCCGTCTTCAAAACGAAGATAGAATAAGTCATATTCAAAATTTAATATCGGTAAATCGAAAAAATGGAATTTATAATCCTTGGGACTTTAGGGATGTTTATAAAAACCATCCTCAAGATATTTATAATAATTTAAAAGTAAATGGTGAGTTTGTTAAAGATTTAAAAGATTATGAAATTAAACATGATTATTATTTTTTCATGGGTGATAATAGGGATAATAGTTACGATTCTCGGTTTTGGGGGTTTGTTCCAGATTATCAAATTTTGGGAACTCCTTTAGTTTCTATCATAAATGTATTTAATTTACCAGGTGTTTTTAGACTTAATTTTAACGATTTTTTGAGATTTGAATATATAAAGTAATGCTAGAATTTATTGGATTTATAATAAAATTAATTTTTGGTGGTTTGTTAGGTGGTATTTGTAATTATAATCAAAATGAAACCGACCAAAATACAACATCAATGTTTACAGGTGCTGTAGTTGGGATTATTGGCACAATTTCAACTTCTTTTGCACTTTCTACAGGTGGAGATAATAATTCAATACTAATTGGATTTATGATAATAGCATCTCTATTTATTACAAAATCAATTTTAAATGAAATTGATAGTAGAATTGGTACAAGAGAAATATTTGCATTAATTATTGGCTGGTTTGTAGGAGTAGGGAATATTTTACATGGAATTGTACTTGTATTTTTTCTAATATTCTTTCTTTCTAGGTTCAATGAAAATAAAAATCAAGAAACAGAATAACTCATTAATTTTCTCTTTGGTTTTAATGAGGAAATCAGATGAAATTTAATGCTCTGAATAAGAATGATTATTCAGTTTTTCCTTAATTTTAAACTATATTAAACAGGAACGAAAAATGAAAACAATTTATATTTGGATTACTATATTTTTAATAGTTACTGCAGGACTATATTATTATTTTACAATTGATTCTCAACGAGTTGTTAAAATGGATGATCTCGGTAAAAAAGATGTAGAGTTAAAAGAAGATTATAATTCCACGGTTAGTAGATACCATGATTTTGATTTAAGACTTATTGGACATGGTAAGCATTTACAATCAATGCAAACGACCTTAGATGCTCATCGAAAAGCATATTCAGAAAAAATGGATTCTATGAACTTAGTATTTGAAGAAGTTAAATATTTAATTGAAGATTTAGAATCAAGGTTTACAAAGAAAATTAATCGTGTATCTGATGATGTTAGAAATTTATCTGATAGTTTCGATAGTTTTAAAAGATCATCTAAAAGAGATGTAAGAGAAATTCAACATGATATTAGTAGTCTTCAAGATGAAATGAAAGAAGTAACTGAATTAATGCCAATTATTAAACAAAAGCTGAAGTTAGATAAGGAAGAAAAAAAGTGAACATTGGTGTCGTAAAAGTTTGGAATCCTTCAAACGGTTGGGGATTTATTTCTGGAGATGACGGCGAAGATTATTTTTTAAATGCAAACAATATTAGACAAGGGCAAAAGGTGAAAGTGGGTGATCGTGTTAAATTTGATGTCTTTGAAGGTCAAAAAGGACCTTCTGCTGAAAATGTATCTCATGCTTAATTTTTTTAAATATATAATAAATAGCCCTACAATTTGTGGGGCTTTTTTTTTATTAAAAATATGAATCATACACATTCAGCTTTTTGGGAAAATCTATACGACATAGGAGATATTGGTTGGGATTTATCTGGCCCCACAAAACCATTTGTAGAAATTTTTAATAATTTAGATTTGCTTAATAAAAAAGTGTTTGTTCCTGGTTGTGGTAACGGGCATGATGTAATTGAATTAGCAAAAAAAGGAGCAGAAGTATATGCTGTTGATTTTGTAGAAGCTCCATTATTAAATATAAAGACTAATCCAGATTTTATTGAAAATAAAATTCATTTAATTCATTCTGATATTTTTGAAGTTTCAAATAACTTCAATAATCAATTTGATTATGTTTTTGAATATACTTGTTATTGTGCAATTGATCCAAAATATAGAGAAAAGTATAGAGATTTAGTTTATCGAATTTTAAATAAAAAGGGTAAGTTTATTTCCTTATTTTTTCCAATTTTAAAACCAGAAATTGATGATGGGCCACCATTTGGTGTAGATTTAGCTAAAACATTAGAAATGTTTAAAGATAAATTTAATATTTTAGAAATCAATCAATCAATAAATTCAATTCCTAAAAGAGCAGGAAATGAAGTATTGGTTTTTATGAGTAAAAATGGATAAAATTCGTATAAATAATATTCAAATATTTGCGTATCATGGGGTTGCAGATGAAGAGCAAATTTTAGGGCAAAATTTTGAAATTGATGTTGAGTTATTTTTAGATTTATCTATTGCTGGAAAATCTGATGATTTAACTAAAACAGTTGACTATAGTTTTATTTATAAATTAATTGAAAAAGAGTTTTGTAATACAAAATATAAATTATTAGAAACAGTTGCAGAAAAAATTTCAGAAAAAATATTAAGTAATGAATTGATTCAATCGATGATTATTAAAATTCGAAAACCAAATGCACCAATTAAAGGGACATTTGATTCTGTTGAAATTGAAATTGAAAGAAAAAAATATTGATTGCATATTTAGGATTAGGAACAAATATTGACGATAGGGATTCTTCTTTAGTAAAAGCAAAAAAAGAGTTAATCAGTTGTGATATATTTATAATTAATTCAAGTTCTATTTATGAATCAACACCAATGTATAATGAAAATCAGCCTAATTTTTATAATCAAGTTTTAAAAGTTGATATTAAGGATAATCCATTAAATTTATTGAAGAAAATTAAAAAAATTGAAGTAAATATGGGGCGTAATTTATTTGCTCCAAAAAATTCTCAACGAATTATAGATATTGATATTTTGGCAATTGAACATTTAGAATATGAGGATGCTCAACTTCAAATTCCACACCCATTACTTCATGAGAGAAGATTTGTATTAGAACCATGGAATGAAATTTCACCAAATTTTATTATTCCAAAAATTGAATTAACAGTTAATACCATGTATGAAAAATTAATAGACACTGTGAAATTAAAACGAATAAATGAATTTGAGGTAGTAAATTGAGATCTTCATTTTATATTGCTATTGAAGGAACAATTGGAGTTGGAAAAACGAGTTTAGCTCGTGTATTATCAGAACGATTAAATGCTCGGTTAGTATTAGAAGAATTTGAACAAAATCCATTCTTAGAAGATTTTTATAATGATCCTAAAAGTTTTGCCTTTCAAACACAAATATTTTTTTTACTATCTCGTTATAAACAACAAGTTGGTTTACAGCAAATTGATTTGTTCGCAAAAAATATAATTGCTGATTATATGTTTGCTAAAGATAGGTTATTCGCAACATTAAATTTAAGTGATAAAGAGCTAGATTTATATAACACTGTTGCAAATATTTTAGAAAAAAACTTATCATTTCCTGATATGGTTATTTTTTTACAGTCAGATACAAATAGATTAATTGAAAATATCAGAAAAAGGGGTAGAGCATTTGAAGAAAAAATTGACATTGGTTATATTGATGCTTTAAATCAAATTTATACAGAATACTTTTTTAAATATGATAAAAGCCCTCTTTTAATAATTAATACGAATGATATTGACTTTGTAAATAATCAAGATGATTTGGAAGAAATAATTAAATTTATTAGAACTCCTGTTAAAGGAACTAAGTTTTTTAATCCTATTAAAAGCATTTAAATGGCATTATTTAAAACTATATTTATTATTTGGATTTTTTGGTGGATTATTAAAAAAGTGTTAACTTATTTAGGTAATCAAGCTAACCCCAATCGCCAACCTAATTTTGACAATCATAGAAAAGAAGAATTTAAACAACGAAATATGGATGTACAAGATGCTGAATTTGAGGAAATAGATGAAAGCAGTTAGAATTCATGAATTTGGCGATTATAATGTTCTTAAAGTTGATCAAATTGATGAACCAGTCTGTATGGCAAATCAAGTTAAAATTCAAATGAAAGCGTGTGGAATAAATCATTTAGATATTTGGGTGAGACAGGGTTTACCTTGGATTAAATTTCCATGGGTTTTAGGTTCTGATGGTAGCGGGATTATAGTTGAAATTGGTAATGAAGTAAAAAATTGGAATATTGGAGATGAAATTGTTATCCACCCTGGTTATTCATGTGGAAAGTGTACAAAATGCCAAAATCAACAAGAAAATTTTTGTTATAAATATGGTATATTAGGTGAATCTATAAATGGAGTACAGCAAGAATTTATTTGCTTAAACCCCAGTCAAATTGTTGAAAAACCAACTCATTTAAATTTTTCAGAATCTGCTTCAATGCCATTAGTGTTTATGACATCTTGGCAAATGTTAGTCGAGAGAGCAAATTTGAAAAAAAATGAATGGGTTTTAATTTATGGAGGTACTTCTGGAGTTGGTGCTTCTGCAATTCAAATTGCAAAATATTTAGGTGCAAATATTATTTCTACTGTGGGGAATGATAATAAAATTGATAAAGTTATTTCTTATGGTGCTGATTTTGTAATTAATCATTCAAATGATTATTGGCAAGATGAAATAAAATTAATTCAAAATAAATTTGATGTTATATTTGAACATATCGGTTCAGCAACTTGGAAAAATTCAATGAATTTATTGAATAAGGGTGGAAGAGTTGTAACATGTGGTGCAACAACGGGTTATAAGGTTGAAATTGATTTAAGGCATTTATTTTTTAAACAGCAGTCTATTTTAGGTTCAACGATGAGTAATTTTAATAATTTTTATACTGTAATGGAAAAAATTTCTTCAGGGGTCTTTAAACCGTGTATTGATTCAATTTATTCTATTGAAGATGTATGGATTGCTCATAAAAAAATAGAAGAACGATTACATATTGGTAAAGTAGTTTTAGAGTTTAATTAATGAAAAAATATTTATCATTGCTCATATTAATTAATTTTATTTTTTCGTATGAAAAATTAGCTTTTTATCATGGTGCTGGAATTGAATTAACTCAAAATGGTGCAGGAATTTATTATGAACCTGAATTAATGGGGAAAGTTGATATTTATTCAAAATTTGGATTTCATTTCGAAAGGTCAAATACTTTGGAAGTTAATCCATATTTTAATACTCAAAATCCAGGGTTTAAGAAAACTATTGGAACAATTTCATTTGGTGCTCGAATTCCATTAATTCAAAATTATTTTTATAATAATATGAGTATTCATTTATTAGGAGAATTAGGAATTGGAAATAAATTTAGCTCATTAATTTCAGGAGAACTAAATAATGAAAATAATCGTTTATTAACAGGTTTATCTCTAGAAATCCCAAGTGGTAAGTTTATAAAAAGGTATGATATTTGTTTTCAAACAAATAATGAAATTAGTGGTATCTTTTTAATCCGAATTCACTTTTTAAGAAAGTCTGATAATAATGACTGATTGTTTATTTTGTAAAATAATTAATGGTAAAATTCCTTCTGATAAAGTTTATGAAGACAAATTTACATATGCATTTAGAGATATTAACCCTGTTGCATCAACACATATTCTTGTAATTCCTAAAATCCATGTAAATGGATTAAATGATTTAAAAATTGAGAATATTGATATTATGTCCAAACTTACTTTGTCTGCTCAAGAAATAATTAATACAGAAGGGGTTAAAGAAAATGGGTATAGATTTGTAATTAATTCAGGAATGGATGGAGGACAAACTGTAAGCCATTTACATTTGCATATTATAGGCGGAAGAAAATTAAAATGGCCACCAGGATAAAATATTAATGTATATATCAAAAGTACACTTACAAGGGTTTAAATCATTTCTAAATAAAACGGATTTACAATTTGGGCATGGAATAACATGTGTTGTTGGGCCGAATGGATGTGGAAAAACCAATATTGTAGATTCTATTCGCTGGATATTAGGTGAACAGAAATCATCTATTTTGCGATCTAATAAAATGGAAGATGTGATATTTAACGGAACCCGGAAAAGAAAACCTGTTAGTTTCTGCGAAGCATCAATAATGTTACATAATGAAGGGCGTTTGCCTGTAGAATATACAGATATTGAGATTACCCGTCGATTATTTAGAAGTGGTGAAAGTGAATATTTGATGAATAAAGTTCCATGTAGATTAAAAGATATTAATAATTTATTTATGGATACAGGGATGGGTACAGGGGCTTACTCTGTAATTGAGTTAAAAATGATTGAGTCAATATTATCTCAAAATACCGCTGAACGAAAGCATTTAATTGAAGAAGCTGCTGGAATAAATCAATATAAACAGCAACGCCAACAAACATTTAGAAAATTAAGTGCTACAAAATCTGATTTAGAACGCGTTAATGATATTTTAATTGAATTAGAAAAAAATGTTAAAGGGTTAGCATTACAATTAAAGCGGTTTGAACGACATGCAAAACTAACTGAACAATTTAAAAATAAATCCATACTTATGGCTGGATATAATTATAACTTATTAAACTCACAAATAAGCCCTGTTAGTGAAGAAATGGATTTTAAGAAAAATACATATTCAAAATTATCTAGTCAAATGAATATGGATGAAGAATTAGAAAAAAATACTCAAAAGAGATATGATGATGCTCGGTCTGAAATGGAAACTTTAGAATTAAACTTGGCTGATACAGTTAAAAAAATAACAGAAAAAAATAGAAATATTATTATTTGGACTGAAAATAATAAATCAAATGAAGGGAGAATACAACAAAACTTAGATGATTCTGTACAAATGGAAAACCAACAAAATATTTTAAATGAGCAAATTAAAGATTTAAATAATTCCTTAAAAGAAATAGAACCTGAAATTCTTAATCGAAAAAAATCATATGAAAATGAAGTACAAGTATATGAAGAATTAAAAACGGAGTCTGAACAACAAATAAAAAAATATAAAATCAAGCAATCCGAGTTTGATGCACATTTAAATATGATTTTTCAAGAAGAAACAACATTTAAATTAAATGAAAATTCATTGGAATCTCATGAAGAATTAGTTAAAACACTTCAGACTAGAAGAACTGAAATGAAATCACGAGAAATGAATAGTTTAGAAAGTATTTCAGATCTAAAGAAATTGATTAGTAAAAAAGAAGAGTCTGCAAATAATCAATTAATTGAAATTGAAAATTTAAAAAATACTCAATTAAAAATAGATTCTGATTTAATTTCTGTTATTGATTCAATTTCTGAAATTAATTTAGAAAATGAACGATTAAATTCTAAGGTTAATTTATTTGAAAGTATTTTGAAATCAAGAGGAGATAGTGCTTCGGGATTAAATTTCATTGAAAAAAATAAAGAAAAATTTAATGGATTATTAGGTGTATTGTCAGATTTAATCGAAATTCCTGAAGAATATCATAAAGCTTCAGAGGTAATATTAGGTGATTTAAAAAATGCAGTAATTGTAGAGAATTTCGAAATTGCAAAATTAATTATTGATGAATTGAAAAAAAATGACGGTGGTGCACTCACATTAATTTCACTTGATAAAATACCAATTATTAAATCTAAAATAAAAAGTGATCTCGTAAAACAAATTAAATCACAAAAGAAATTGAATGATTTAGTAAATCACTTATTTAATGATGTTTTGATCGTTGAATCAATTTCGGAAATAAATAAAAAATCCCCATTAATTGTAACAAAAGATGGTGATTTCTTAAAAAATGGATATGAGATTAAAAGTTCTTCATTGAAAAATAAAGTCTCTGTGCTCGGTAAGAAAAAAGAGATAAGTGAAATGAAAGGGAAGATTAATCTAAATTTAAGTCATCTTAAAAGCCAAGAAAGTAAAAGACAAGATTTAGAATCTCAATTAAATGATTTTAATATAAAAGTTTCTTCATTAGAAAAATCTTTTGAAATCATAGTTTCTGATAAACAAAAATTAGAAATTGAACTTTCAGGTAAAGTGGCGGGACAAATTCATTTACAAGAAATTAAAAATGAAAATAAAAAAGAAATTGATAAATCAATAATTCAAATAGAAACATTAAAATTAAAGATTGAAAAATGCAAAGATGAGGTGAAAAAATTAATTGAGGAAAAAGTACTATTAAAAGAAAAAATTGAAAAAATTACTAAACAAACAGAAAGTTATCGACAAAAAACTGTAAACCAACAAGAATTAACACAGCAGAAACAATTATTTTTATTAGAGTCAGAGAAAGAAAAAAACACAATTGAGTTTAGATTAAATTCAATTGAGGATCGGATTGCAGAAAACCAGCGAAGGATTGACCGTATAAAAAGTATTAATATTCAATTAAGAAAAACGAATGATGATTTAGATAAAAAACTAAGTCTTGAAAATGAGTTAAAAAGAGAGTTATTAGAAGAACAAGAAAAATTAGGAGCTCAAAAAGGTAAAACCGATAAAGAATATAATGATGCTTATCAGGAATTAAAAGAACTACAACAAAATATGAGAAGCCATCATAAATTAAAAGAAGATCGAATTTTTGAAATTCAAGAAATGGAATTAAAAATTTCAAATTTAAAAAATGAACAATTAATTGTTACGGATAAAATTTATGAAAAATTTGGAGTTACAATTGAAGAACTTGAAACAATTGATGTTTCTGAAATAAATAATGAAAATTTATTAGAAGAAATTTTATCGTTAGAAAAATCACTTGAACGAATAGGCCCAATAAATATGGCAATTCAAGATGAATATGAAAAAGAAAGTGAACGATTAACTTTTTTACAAGATCAAGTTACAGATTTAGTTGAAGCTGAGAAAACATTGGTGGAAGCCATTCAGAAAATAGATAAGGAAGCGAGAGATAAGTTTTTAGATACTTTTAATGAAGTTTCTGTAAATTTCCAATCTACATTTAAACGATTTTTTGATGGTGGAGAAGCTGAAATTAAATTAGAAAAAGATGTAGATCCATTGGAAGCAGGTATTGATATTATCGCTAAACCTCCAGGAAAAAGGACACAATCATTAAAAATGCTATCTGCGGGTGAAAAAGCGTTAACGGCAATTTCACTTTTATTTGCAATTTATTTAGTAAAGCCAAGTCCATTTTGTATTTTAGATGAAGTTGATGCGCCATTGGATGACCGAAATATAAAAAAGTATACAAAAGTATTACGAGAGTTTGCAGAAAAAACTCAATTCATTGTTATTACTCATAATAAATTGACGATGGAATCCGCAGATTATTTATATGGAGTAACACAGGAAGAAGAAGGTGTCTCTAAAATTGTTTCTGTGAAATTTAAGGAAAATAACGATTTCCAATTTTCTTAATTCAGTTATTATAAATACTGGAATTAGATCTTTTTTTAATTTTGCAGATGAATTATTATTTCCCCAATTTTGCTATCAATGTCATGAAAAGTTAATTAAAACAGAATTATTAATTTGTATTGATTGTCTCAATAGTTTAAATATTATCATTGCAAATAATAGAATAGAAAATCTTAAATCATCAACAAATTTGGATTTTGCTTATTCAGGATATTGGTTTGATGAAGAGATACAGCATTGTTTACATTTATTAAAATATCAGCGATTTACAAAAGTTATTAAGTATTTACTTTCCCCATTGAAAAACCATATCATTCAATTAATTAAGAGCAATTCAATTGATGCATTAATCCCAGTTCCATTACATTCGGTTAAATACAGAGAAAGAGGATTTAATCAAGCAGAGATTATTGCAAAAGTAATTTCAGATATCACAAAAACCCCTATTATACAACCCATAATTAGAAAAAACTGGACTACGACACAAACAACATTATCAATCAATCAACGCAAGCAGAATATAAAAAATGCTTTCCAATTAAATGAAATTCCAAGAGTAACGGGGGTATTAATTATAGATGATGTACTTACTACAGGTTCAACATCAAATGAATGTGCTCGAATAATTAAAGAAAGATCTAATCCAATTATTGGTGTTTTTACATTTGGTGCTGCAAAATAATGAATAAAATATTTAAATATTCTATACTTATATTTATTATCTCAAATCTTTTTGGTAATAAAATTGAAATAAATATACCATCCGTTTTATTAACAGGGATTAGTAATGAAATTCAAATAAATGTTAATGATTCGACAATTTTACCCTTTTTTTTACACATTGAAAATCAACAATATCATATAAAAAAAATAAATAAGAAAATAAATCATATATTTGAAAAATCAGGAAAACATTCTATTAAATTAGAAAAAAAAGAATCAAATATGATTATAAAAAAATTGATCGTTATTCCTGGACTAATATCAATTTTACCCCCTTTAATTGCAATATTAATGGCATTATTAACAAAACAAGTAATTCCATCATTATTTTTAGGAATTTGGATTGGGGCTTGGTCTATTAATGGTTTTACCATAAAAAATATTTTTATTGGATTATTTAGAACTTTTGATACCTATATAATTCAATCATTAGTACCTCCTGATGGAGGAAGTGGGCATGCTTCAATTATTATGTTTTCTATGATGTTAGGGGGTATGATAGGCATAATTACTAAAAATGGCGGTGCAATGGGAATTGTTAATTTAATAACAAAATGGTCTAATAATTCAAGCCGAGGTCAGTTATCAGCCTCGATTTTTGGTACTGTTTTTTTTATTGATGATTATGCAAATACATTAATTGTAGGAAATACCATAAAACCATTAACTGATAAATTAAGAATTTCAAGAGAAAAATTAGCTTATATTGTTGATTCTACCGCAGCACCTGTAGCCTGTATTGCACTAATCTCAACTTGGATTGGTTACGAAGTTGGATTAATTGGAGAATCTTTACCGCAGTTAAACTTAGAGAATCAATCACCTTATGGAATCTTTCTTCATTCTATAAAATATAGTTTTTATCCAATTTTAGCATTATTTTTTGTTTATTTAATTTCTATTACTCGAAAAGATTTTGGTCCAATGTGGGAATTTGAACAAAACGCACGGAAATTAGAAAAAAGTAACGATAATGAAATTGAACTTGATTCAGATGAAAAAAATATGTTACCAAAGAATAATGTAAACGCAAAAGCTTTAAATGCATTTATCCCAATTATTTTAGTTATTTTAACAACTATTTATGGCTTATTTATTACGGGTGAAGGAGAAACTTTTCAAGATATTATTGGCTCTGCTGATTCTTATTCGGCTCTATTATGGGCGTCATTAGTTGGTGTACTTTCAGCTATATTACTTTCAATTTTTCAACGAATTTTATCTCTAAATGAATCCATGGATGCATGGTATTCAGGTGTTAGGTCTATGCTCTATACAATGATTATTTTACTATTGGCATGGGCATTGTCAAATACAACTGAAGTGTTGAGGACTGCCGATTATTTTGTTTCATTGTTAGGTGATAAAATTCATCCTGGATTTTTACCGGTAATAATTTTTATTATTTCATCTGCAACTTCATTTTCTACGGGAACAAGTTGGGGAACAATGGGTATTTTGATGCCGTTGACAATTCCACTTGTTGGGTCAATTTTATATTTAGATGGTGGAATTTCAGAGATAAATATTCATATTTTATATGCGTCTGTGTCTGCTGTTTTATGTGGTTCTGTATGGGGAGATCATTGTTCACCGATATCAGACACAACTATATTATCTTCAATTGCTTCAGGGTGTGACCATATAAATCATGTGAAATCTCAAATACCATACGCATTAGTTGTAGGTGGAGTAAGTATCATTTTTGGACTTATTCCAATCGGGTTTGGTGCACCGTGGTGGTTATGTTTGATAATATCATGTATAATTTTAACTGTCATATTAAATTTAATAGGCAAAGAAACTAAAAATTATTCAATTAATTAAAAAAAGGAAAACGATGTTTAGAAAATTAATTATATTCATTTTATTATTTTTGTTTAGTACTTCTTGTGCGGTAATTAATAATACAAATGTTCAAAAAGATTTAAAATTAAATCCAAAAATAAAAACAGGCAAATTAGAAAATGGATTAACATATTATGTTATGGAAAATGCTCGACCTGAAAATAGAGCTGAATTGATGCTTCTTGTAAATGTGGGTTCAATTTTAGAAGAAGATCATCAACAGGGAATTGCTCATTTCACAGAACACATGGCATTTAATGGGACAAAACGTTTTCCTAAACAAGAATTAGTTAATTATCTTGAGTCAATTGGTTTAAAATTCGGACCTGATTTAAATGCATTTACAAGTTTTGATATGACCGTTTATATGCTTCAAGTTCCTTCAGATGAAAAAGATAAATTTGATACAGGCTTAATGATTTTAGAAGATTGGGCACATAATTTATCAATGGATAATGAAGAAATTGACAAAGAAAGAGGTGTTGTTTTAGAAGAACTTCGTATTGGTAAAGGTGCAAGAGAGCGAATGTTAAATAAAAAACTTCCTGTTTATTTGAAAGATTCTAAATATGCAAACCGTCTTCCAATTGGGAAAGAGGAGATATTAAAAACATTTGATTATTCTTCTGCCAAAGATTTTTATAAAGATTGGTATCGACCTGATTTAATGGCTATAGTTGCAATAGGTGATTTTAAAGGAGATGAAGTTGTTAAGCAAATAAAAGCTCAATTTTCTAATATTCCAAAAGTAGAAAACCCAAAAGAAAGAAAAGAGTTCTCAGTACCACTTCATAATTATACAAGCTATTTAGTTACTGAGGATCCCGAAGCAACGAGTAGTTCTGTCGGAATATCGTACAAATCCCCAAAATCTAAGTTAGAAAACACTGAAGATGGTTTTAAAAAATCTGTATTAATTAATATGATGACTGAAATGTTTAATAATAGACTTTCTGAATTAACACAAAACCCTAAATCTTCTCTTATTTATGGATATAATTATAGGGGAAGTTGGGTGAGAACGATTGATGGATTTAATGTTGGAGCAGGTGTAAAACCAGGAATGGTTTTAAATGGGCTGAATGAAATATTGACTGAATTAGAAAGAATTAAACAATTTGGATTTACAGAAACTGAATTTGAAAGACAAAAAAAATCATTTTTAAAATCAATTGATACACAGTTTAATGAAAAAGATAAACAAGATTCAGACAGATTAAGATGGGAATTTTTAGACTTATTTTTTGAAAATAAAATTATTGTTGGGATTGAAAAGGAATATGAATTAGCTCAACAAATTATACCTAAACTAAACGTTTCTGATTTGAATAAATATATTGAACAAATTAAAGAATCAAATTGCAGAGTAATTACCGCAGATTGCCCAAAAAAAGAAGGTATTATTAATCCTACAAAAGATGAATTGAAACAAGTTGATTTGTCGGTTAAAAATAAACAAATCTATCCTTATGAAGATAAAATTATAGATTCGCCTTTGCTTTCAGAAATACCAACTCCCAAGGAAATTATTGATTTTAAAAACCATGAAAAGATTGAAGGAATGGAATTTGTTTTAGAAAATGGTGTACGAGTTATTTTAAAACCAACAGATTTTAAGAATGATGAAATCATTTTTAATGCATCTAGCCCTGGTGGAACAAGTTTAGTTTCTGATAAAGATTATATTTCAGCTAAATATGCTTCAAATATTATCTCTGAAAGTGGAATTGCAGAGTTTTCTAAAATTGAACTTGATAAATTTTTAAGTGATAAACAAGTTTCGGTTTCTCCATATATTAATGAATTAACAGAAGGATTTTCAGGCTCAAGCTCTGTTGCTGATGTAGAGACAATGTTTCAGTTAATATATCAATATTTTCACTCTCCTCGAAAAGATATTGATGCCTATACTGCATATATAGAAAATATGAAGGGAATGGTGCAAAATAGAAGTGCAAGGCCTGAAAATGTGTATAGAGACTCAATATCTGTAATTATGAACAGCAGGCATTTTAGAGCAAAACCAATAAATACACAATTATTAGATGATGTACACTTGGATACTGCTTATAATATATTTAAAGATAGATTTAGCGATGCAAGTGATTTTACTTTTATTTTTGTCGGCTCTATAAATCCACAAACATTTATTCCATTAGCACAAACATATTTAGGAAATTTACCATCAATAAATAGAAATGAAAATTGGAAAGATGTTGGTATTCGGTATCCAAGTGGGAATATTGAAAAAATTGTAAATAGAGGAATTGAAGAAAAAAGTTCTGTTCAAATTAGGTTTACAGGAGATTTTGATTGGAAAAGAGAAAATAGATATATTTATAAAACATTAACTTCTTCTTTTATGATTAAATTAAGAGAGATTTTAAGAGAAGATATGGGGGGGACTTATGGAGTTTGGGTCGGAGGATATCCTGAGTTTGAGCCTATTGAAGCATTCCAATCTATAATTGCTTTTGGATGTGGTCCTGAAAATGTAAATCCTATGGTAAATGAAGTTTTTAATCAACTTGAAATTCTTAAAAAAGAAGGAATAGATCAAACTTATTTAGATAAAGTTCTTGAAGCTGATAAAGTAGAATATGAAAAAAATCTTCAAGAAAATTCTTATTGGTTAAGTGCAATTTCATCTTTTGATGATTTTGGAGAACCACTTTCTCAAATATTAGAAAGAGAAGAATTATATAAATTAGTTACAAATGAAAATATAATTAATGGAGCAAATATTTATTTTAATTCTAATAATGTATTAAAGGCTTATTTATTTCCTGAAAAATAATGAAATTAATTTAATTCTTCTTGTGCAAAAGCATTAAAATCATTCATAATTAAATCAATTTCATTATGCGTTTGAGCTCGTAAAAATTTAGTTCGCCAGCTAACAGCATGATTAAAGCCCTTTAAATACCAACTAAAGTGTTTTTTTGTTAAATTAAGAGCTAAATTTACATTTTTATTTTTCCGTAATAATTCTAAATGATATTTACACATTTCTATTCGGTCTTTTACGGTAACTATATTTTCTTGAATACCATTTAATCTGTTTTGTAACGCTTTAAAAATCCACGGATTTCCTAAACAACCACGGGCAATCATTACCGCATCACAACCTGTTTCATCAAACATTCTCATTGCATCATCGGTATTGGTAATATCGCCATTTCCAATAATTGGAATATTTACTGCTTCCTTCATTTCTTTAATATAAGTCCAATCTGCTTTCCCTGTAAATGCTTGTTTGGTTGTTCTTGGATGAAGTGTAATCGCTTTTACTCCAATTTTTTCTAATCGGGTAGATGCCTCTGTTGAGACTAAGTGTTTAGAATCAAATCCAATTCTCATTTTTACAGTCACAGGAATATTAGATGGTGTATTTTCGATAACAGCAGAGGTAATTTCATCCATTAGACATAAATCTTTTAATGCACCGGAACCAGCCCCTTTTTTTACAACTTTAGGAACGGGACATCCATAATTTAAATCTAAAATATCTGGCTGAAATCTTTCACATACGATTTTTGCAGATTTACCGACAATCTCTGGTGAATTTCCAAATATCTGCACACCAATTGGTCGTTCAAATTCTTGGAATTTTATCATATTTAAAGTTTTAATTGATTCTCTAATAATTCCATCAGCGCTTACAAATTCAGTATAAACTACTCCTGCACCCATTTTCCTACAAATTACCCGAAAAGGATGGTCTGTAACTCCAGCCATTGGAGCTAAAAATATTGGATTATCTAATTCAATATTTCCAATTTTTAATTTATTTTTCATTTTCTCTTCATAGCAGATTGTTAAAATTACATACTTACATAAATAAAATCACTAAGTGGATTTAATCTATTATCATTAATTTTACCTCATAAATTTTAGGATTATTTTGACAGAACATACAACAATAGAAATTTTTGGGAAATATTGGTGGATGGGTAACCTTTCTACAATATTTGTAATTATAGCAATTATCTTTTTAGGTAAAAAATCTAATAATGTAATTAAGGAACGAATTTTATAAATTATTGGTGGAATTTCACTTTTTAGATGGGTTTTTATTCAATATTATGCATACGATATTGGAATTTGGTCTGTCCAGTCAAGTTTACCTTTACAGATGTGTTCATTTTCATCACTTTTTTGTGGCATTGTCGTATTTTACCGAAAGCAATATTTATATGAATTTGTGTATTATATGGGAATTTCAAGTGCAATTCATGCTTTGTTAACTCCTGAATTTACAATGGGGAACGAAGGATATTTATTTTTTGAATATTATTTAAACCATGGCTTAATTGCATTAATTCCGTTATATCTTACACTTGTGCTAAATTATAAACCAAAAAAATATTCATGGTTAACAACTATACTATATGCACAGATATTAATCATTATTGCGGGAACAGCAAATTGGTTATTTGGAGCAAATTATATGTATTTAGCAGAAAAACCAATTGTTAATAATCCATTTGTAATTGGTGAATGGCCTTGGTATATATTCGGATTGCAATTTGCAGGTCTACTTCATTTTATTATTTTATATATTCCTTTTTCATTTAAAAATAAATTTAGTGAAGTCGAAATAAAAAATAATGAACTTGAAATTGATGGATTCTAAATTGAAAAGTTAAAAGTAGAACAATGGCGAGAAAGCACACAGTTGAGAGCCCAAGTGAAAATGTCAATTTATGACAAATTACTTAATTTACCACAAGAGCCTTACTCCGATGAAGAAGTTCACACCAAGACAGATGTGGTTTATCAGCATATTTTCACCAATTATTATGGTGGTGGTCAGAGTACATATAATATTCAATATACTTAAAAAGATATGAAAATAATAAAATGGAAATGAAATTTGACTTAAAATTATTGAAATATGTATTTTTTGTTTTATTGGGAATTGGAAACGCATTTGATTTTGAATTAATAAATAATTCGGTAATCATTAGTGGAGAAAATTTTTATTCAGAAAACCCCTTTTTTGGTGGAATGAATAAACCTAAAGTTCAATGGGTGGACTGGAATAGCGATGGTTTGATTGATTTATTTCTATTAGATGAAGATAAAAAACTGAAATATTTTCAAAATATTGGAACAGAAAACAATGCTCAGTTTGAATTAAATCAAACATCTTTTCAACATATAAATTGTGAGAACTGGTTTTACTTTGCAGATTTTGATAATGATTCTGAATTCGAATTAATGGCTCAATCAACACAAAACTCAATGCAAATATCTTATTATGAAAATAATAATGGAGAATTAGAAGTTTTAACATTAGGCATTTTAGATGGAAATGGAGCATTGGTATTAGGAGAGTCCGTTGTAACCCCAACTTTTACCGATATTGATAACGATGGTGATTTAGATTTTTTTACGGGTAGTGTATTGGGTACTGTAAGTTACTATGAAAATATTGGATTCAATAATAATATTCCACTTTTTGAATTTCAAACAAATGATTGGCAAGATATATTAATAATCGGGCAATCTCAAACTGAAAATCGTCATGGTGCAAATGCAATTAATTTTATAGATTTAGATGGAGATATGGATTTAGATTTGGCCTGGGGCGATTCATATAATCAAAGTTTATATATTGTTTGGAATATTGGTACTGTTGAAAATCCAATAATGGATAATATTAATATTACAAATCAATTTCCACCTCAACCCTATTCTATTGAAACTTCAGGACAAAATATGGCTTCTTTTGTAGATATTGATACTGATGGTGATATAGATTTATTTATAAGCGTGTTAGGTGGAAGTTTTGGAATTCAGAATAAAAATAATTTTTATCATTTTGAAAATGTCGGAAATAATAATAACCCATTATTTGTTGAAATAGGACGAAATTATTTAAATATGCTCGATTTCGAAGATAAAACTTCGCCTGAATTTGCAGATTTAGATGGAGATGGAGATGATGATTTAATTATTGGAAACTCGTTTGAAACAATTTCATTTCCATGGAATGCACGATTGAAATATTTAGAAAATATTGGAAGTCAAGAGAACCCTGAATATGAAATTATTGACAGTGCATTTTTAGGGAGTTTAATAGGAAAGGAATTAACTCCTGTTTTTATTGACATTGATAATGATGGAGATTTAGACTTTTTTTCAGGTGAAACTTACGGTGGGATATTATTTTCTGAAAATATAGGGAATCAATATAATTTTGAATTTTCCAATATAATTGCATTTGATGGAATTGATGTTGGGTATAATTCTGTACCTGAGTTTGTAGATATTGATAATGACAATGATTTTGATTTAATAATAGGAAATTCAGAAGGGAATTTATTTTTTTATGAAAATATTGGAAGTTCATTTAATTCTGAATATATCTTAGTCTCAGAAAATTATTTAGATATTAATGTTTTAAATTATTCATCACCTGATTTTTTTGATATTGACAATGATGGCGATTTTGATTTAATGATTGGTTCGGGTGATTTAGGATTAAATTATTATGAAAATATTGGCTCTATAAATATCCCATTATTTGTAGAAATTGAAAATACTCTCGATTTGGGTACTAATTTAAAACCAGCACTAAAACAGTCGTCTTATGGAATAATTGATGCTTATGTTGGAAATACTTTAGGTGGAATTTATCATTTACAGTTTTCATCCTGTGGTGGTGGAGATTTAAATAATGATTTATTAATTGATATTAATGATATTATTTTAGTTGTTAATATTATTCTTGGGAATGAAACCAGTGAAGATCTTATATGTAATGCCGATGTGAATTCTGATGAATTAGTGAATATAATTGATATTCTTAAAATTTTATCTTCAATATTATTTTAAGATACTAATTCAATATTCATTTTTAAATAATTTTTAACTCGATTTTTGTATTCCAATTGATTAGGTTTTTAAAATAAATTTCAGGTCTATATTTAGCATGAATTTACGATATTGGAGAGGTGTCAGAGTGGTCGAATGTACTCGCCTGGAACGCGGGTGTAGAGCAATCTACCGGGAGTTCGAATCTCCCCCTCTCCGCCATAAATTTTAACGGAGGATATACTTGGCAGTAAAAAGTAAAAATGTGAAAGCAAAAATTTCAAAAAAATCTAAGAAAAACACGGTTTCTGATAAATTAAAAAAACAGGTCGAAGAGTTAAATTTGAAAAATGAAAATCTTTCAATTGAGGTTGAAAAATTTAAAGATAAAAATATTCGTTTATTAGCTGAGTTTGAGAATTATAAAAAAAGATTAATTAATGAAAGAAAGAATTTAACAAAATACGCTGGTGAATCTATTATTAAAGATTTAATTACTGTATTGGATGATTTTTCCAGAACGATTGAGTCAACAATTGATGATAGTCCATTATTAGATGGTGTGAAATTAGTTGAAAGTAAAATTAATAAAATATTTGAAGAGCATGGTGTGCTTTCCTTTGATTCAATTGGGGAATTATTTAATCCAGAACTACACGAAGCATTAATGAATCAAGAAACTGAAGATGAAGAAGATGGTGTGATATTGAGTGAATTTACAAAAGGCTATAAATATCATGATAAAATACTGAGACATGCAAAGGTTGTTGTGAGTAAAGCAAAACAGGAAGCATAATTTGAACGATTATTATGATATTTTAGGAGTTGATAAAGGCTCATCTAAAGATGAAATAAAAAAAGCATACCGCAAAGTTGCAATGAAATTTCATCCAGATAGAAACCCTGATAATAAAGATGCTGAAACTAAATTTAAGGAAGCTGCAGAAGCTTATTCGGTTTTAAGCGATGATCAGAAAAAAGCTCAATATGATCAATTTGGCCATGCAGGTATGAATGGTAACGGATTTAATTCTTCTGGTTTTACAGATATGAATGATATTTTTAGTAATTTTTCAGACATTTTTGAAGCCTCAGGATTTGGTGATATTTTTGGTGGAGGTGGAGGTCGCACTCGAAGACAGCGAAAAGGGACAGATTTAAAATTAAGTATTCCTGTTACTTTAGAAGATGTGTATTCTGGAGCTGAAAAATCAATTAAAATTAAACGCTTAGAAAATTGTAAAAGTTGCACAGGAAGTGGTGCTGAAAAAGGAGCTAAACCAATTACATGTACTGGTTGTAATGGAAGTGGTGAAATTCGAAGAATGCAACGCTCACTGTTTGGCCAAGTGATGAATGTCCAGCCGTGTCAAAATTGTAAAGGTACTGGGAAAGTAATATCAAATCCTTGTAAATCATGCAGAGGAGATGGAGTTACACGAATATCTGCATCAGTTTCATTTGAAATTCCTCCAGGTATTTCAGGTGGAAATTATATGACTCAACGAGGTGAAGGAAATAAAGGACCAAATGGTGTTCCTGCAGGCGATTTAATGATTTATTTTGAAGAAATAGAACATTCGTTATTCACAAGAGACAATAATGATATTTATATTGATGCTTATGTTTCTTATCCAATAGCTGTTTTTGGTGGACAAATAGAAGTACCTACTTTAGCGGGGAAAGTCAGATTAAAAATACCTTCTGGAATTAGACCGGGACAAATGTTAAGATTAAGAAATAAAGGGTTACCGGGATTAAATAGTCATAGACATGGTGATTTGATTGTTAGAATAAATGTTCATGTACCTAAGCATGTTTCTAAAAATGCTAAAAAAATAATTAATGATTTAGGCGATGAGCTTAAAGAAAATTCAGAATTTAAAAAATTTAATTAATGAAGCTATTCACAAAACAAGAAAAGTCATTCGTATTAATTCTCGCTTTTGGTTTATTAAGTGGGATTGGTGTTAAATATTATAAAGGCGGATTCGATACAAATAGTTCGAAACTTGAATTTGTTGAGTTAGATGAAGAGATAAATGAATTTTATATTAACTTAAATGATTCAACACATGAAATAAATAAAAAAAATAATGAAGAATTTATAGTAAATATCAATTCAGCAAATAAAAAAGAATTAGTAAAACTATCAGGAATAGGACCTTCATTAGCAGAACGGATATTAAAAAAAAGACTGGAACTCGGCAGATTTAATTCAATTGATGAATTAAAATCAGTTAAAGGGATTGGTGATAAAATAATAGAAAGAAATTTAAATAATATTTCAATAGAGGATAATTAATGAGTAATAAGAGAGAACGCAAAATTGGTTTATTAGACTGGGGTTTAACCGTTTCATTTATCATTTTAGGATTAGTAATTTATTTACCAAAATCAATTGACAAGGAAGAAACTTTTTTTAAAAATGAGAGCCGACATCGTATGGAAGTTATATACTCTGCAGAAGAGCTATTTTTAGAACTTACGGGTAAATATACATTAGATGGTGAGGAATTATTTAAAGTTGTTCAACAGGCACGAGACTCCTTAATGGGTGATAGTTTATTCTATGGAGATAAAGAAATATATATAGATGGAGTTGCTCGAACTATAAATGTTCCTCGAGATTTACAGACTATAGTAGATACTACTTTTAGTGATGAACTTATATTGAAAAAAGAAGTAACGAATATTGTTTATTCTGTTGGAATAATAAATCCAGAATCGGGTGTAATTGATACTATTTTTGTGAATAAAAATAATATTGATGAAATAAGAGCAAATGAACATTTTGTTGGTGAGTATCATATTGATACAACAAGCCACTCTGAAGTTTATTCAGATTTTAAGCGAAAAGGATTTCGGTTAGATTTTAGTTTATTGAAATGCCCATTATCAAAAAAATTGTATAAAATTGAAATTGATGAAACCGATATTGAAGATCCAACGCTTACTGTTTCAAGCCCCGTTCCTGCAAATTATACTGAACCTCGATTTTTACATTTATATAAATTTAAAGCAGGTGATCATGGAATGATTACTGCTGGCATGAAAAGTTGGAAATCAAGCTAAGATTATATTTTGCTCGCAATAGCTCAATCTGGGAATAAATTTCATTATATAAACTGGATACCAACGATCAATGGCCCTGTTATTGATGGGTTTGGTGTCAAGACTTATGAGCAGACAAATTTATCATCAACACAATTTTTCAAATCACTGTTTTCCGAATTAGTTGAGCAATATAAAATAGAAATTCCAATAATTAATTTTTCGTTGGATATGGATTCAGTACATCTTTCTGAATGCTTTTTACCAGAGAATACACATATAGAGAATTATAATTTATGGCTGAATTCTCTTACTTATGATTCTGAATTTTCAAATCGGTTTGACTCATTTAATTACCCTTTTGCTGTAAATCAATCTAAATGTTTAAATATACATTTACCAACTCAAATTAAACAGTCGATTATAAATGCTGTTAAACAATCTCATTATGAAATTAGGTTTTTATCTTTAGGGATTTTTTCTGCGGAAAGTTCAGCGAAAATTTTATATAAATCAAATAATTATAAGTCATTTTTAATATGGCGGATTGGAAAGTTTAACTTTAATGAAATACTTTATATTAAAGATGGTAACTTAATATGTTATTTAAGGTTTAAGAGAATTAAAGGTATTTGTAAACTACATAATTATTATGGAGATACAAAGGCAACTGATAAAATATTAAAACAATTGGAAAAGTGTTCAGAATCTAATTTAGAAAAGTTAAAAATATCAGATAAAATATTTATTTATTCAATTGTTGAAAATTCATCAGAAATTAAAAATATTATTTCTGAAAATAATGCTGATATAGAACATTTAAATATCGCTAATAAGATTAAAATAGATAATCATTCATCATCAAAAAAACCCTTTATTTTTGCAGAAACAGGGTTAGGATTTAAAGGCTTTGATGTTTGATGTAAATTTATTGGGAAAACCAGGGATACAGCCTAAAGTTGTAAATACATCCCATTCTTTTTTAGATGAAATGCAAAAAGAAAAAGTTGATACTAAATATAAACCAGTAGAAAAAAAATCACCTGCAAAATCTAGGATTAAAAGTTTAATAATAATTGGATTAATAGTTACAGGATTAACAGCGATTTGTTTAATGTATTTACTTCCACTTATTAATCCTATTAAATCGATTGAAAAACCAAATTATAATTTAGAAATTTCTCAAAATGAAATTGTATCAGGATTAATCGATTTATTATTGAATAATAAATTAAATCAAAAAATAGATTTAATCGAATTTAATATTGATGAAATAAATATTATTTACAATAAATCAATTAATCAAAAAATTAAAGAATTAGGATTAAATGATTTTTATGGTATAAATATAAGAGCAAAAATATATCAAGATAAAAAATTGAATTACATTTATCGTATCCCTTGGTTTGGGAGATCTAATCCTATCAATCAAGAATTTTCTAATATTAAAAAAATAATAGGAGAGCGATTTATTTTAAGTAATTCATATGATTTTAAAACAGATACATTTTCTTTAATTGTGAATGAGTATAAAAATATTGTTTCAATTTTATTAAGGTTACATGATGCGGATATTCTAACAAACTTTAATATTAAAATTCAATCTGGGCCTGATGAATTTTCAACAATTTCTTTGAAACCATTTTAATAAATGGCTTCTGTACTTGTTGGGAAATATAAAGGTCGTAAATTTTTTACAGGCAAAGATCCTAAAATTAGACCAACGCAAGGTAGAGTTAAAAAATCAGCAATGCAAATATTAGAGCCATTTGATGAATTGGATGTTCTTGATTTATATGGGGGGTTGGGGACATTAGGAATTGAAGCATTAAGTAGAGGAGCAAAATCTGTTACATTTGTTGAGAAATATTATTCAAGTTTAAAGTATCTTAAAAAAAATATTGAATTTATTTGCCCATTAGAAAATATAAATATAGTTCAAGATGATGTGTTTTCATATTTACAAACATGTAATAAAACTTTTGATGTTATTTTAGCTGACCCTCCATATTATGGAATAGATATTCTTAAATTACATGCTCTGGTAAAGGGTGTATTAAACAAAAATGGTAAGTACTTTTTAGAGATGAAACGAACTAAAATTGAGGATGCTGACATTCGTATTGTAAATTATGGAAATAGTCAGGCGGTATTTGGATGGAACGGAAAAAAATAATAGCAATTTATCCAGGTTCATTTGATCCTATAACCTTAGGACATTTGGATATTATAACTCGAGCTTCAACTTTATTTGAAAAAGTAATAATTGCAATTGCAGTAAATTCTGAAAAGAACCCAATGTTTTCAAAAGATACGCGTCTTAAAATGATTAAAGAAGTGACAAAAAATATTGAAAATATTGAAATTGATAAATTTTCAGGATTATTGGTTGATTATGCCAAAAATAAAAATGCGAAAGTAATTGTACGAGGAATCAGAGCATTATCGGATTATGAATATGAATTTAATATGGCATTAATGAATAGAAGTTTGGACGAATCAATTACAACAACATTTTTAGTTGCTCATCAAAAGTATACACATTTAAGTTCATCCTTAGTTCGTGAAGTCGCAAGTTTAGGAGGAAATGTATCAAATCTTGTACCTCCGTTTGTAATAGAAGAATTAAAACGAAAAATTAATGAATAATATTAGGGGAAATATTTTAAGTAGAGCTTTACAAAAAAAAGCAAAAATAATACTCCCTGAAATAGAAGATTGCCGTATTCAAGAAGCTATTATTGAATTAAAGCAATTAGGAATTGAGATATTAAATCCATCTGAATTTAAAAATTATACTGAAGAATGTATTCAATTTATTAATGATATGAAGTTTACAAAGAATTGGAGTTATGAAATGTTGACTGGATTTCTTGATAATAATCTTCATTTAAGTGCTGTTCTGCTTGCAATGGGAAAGATTGACGGAGTCGTTGCAGGAGCAGTAAATTCTTCTGCTGATGTTCTTAGAACCGCAATTAGGGTAATTGGTGTTTTACCAAAATCTAAATGGATATCTAGTATTTTTTTAATGGTACATCCTAATAATGAAATAGCGTATACATTTTCAGATTGTGCTGTAATACCTGAGCCAACAGCAGAACAATTAGTATCTATTGCAAAAAATGCATCTGAGTTTCATTTCTTATTAACTGAAGAAATACCTAAAGTTGCATTTTTATCTTTTTCTACAAATGGTAGTAGCGAACATTATAGAGTTAAGAAAGTGAAAGATGCTACAACTCAATTTACAAAAAAATACAATGATATTTTACATGAAGGTGAAATTCAATTTGATGCTGCCATTAATTTGCAAGTAGCAGAAAGAAAAATATCTCACTCGAAATTAAAAGGAAATGCAAATGTATTTGTTTTTCCTAATTTAGATGCAGGTAATATCTCATATAAAATTACTGAAAGGCTTGCTGGGTATTCTGCATTGGGTCCATTATTGCAGGGACTAAAAAAACCGATTCACGATTTATCAAGAGGATGCTCGGTTCAAGATATAATAGATGTTACCAGTATTACTGCTCTTCAAAAGGATATGAATTATGCCAACATATAATTATAAATGTAAAAACTGTGAAGAAAGAACAGTAGTATTACAAAAAATTTCAGCTACACCTCTCATTCAATGTGAAAAATGTAATGGAGAATTAAAACGAATAATAAGTGGTGGAACAGGGCTAATATTTAAAGGCGATGGTTTTTATTTAACTGATTATGCTCGAAAAGACAAAAAATATGAATTTAATAAAGAAAAATTGAAAACTGACGAAAAACCAAAAAGTAAAGGAAAAGATGAATAAGACAATTAAACCAAAGAATGGTTCAAAAATTACAATGGTAAATAAGAAGCTTAATGTACCTGATAATCCAATTATACCTTTTATTGAAGGAGATGGAATTGGTGCTGATATTTGGAGTGCATCTAAAAAAGTTTTAGATACTGCTGTAAATAAAGCGTATAATGGAAAACGAAAAATTGAATGGATGGAAGTATTTGCAGGTGAAAAAGCAAATGATATCTATGGACCAAATACATGGCTACCCGAAGAAACTTTAGATCGAATTAATGAATATCTTGTTTCAATAAAAGGCCCACTTACAACACCTGTAGGAGGAGGAATTCGTTCTATAAATGTTGCATTAAGACAAAAATTGGATCTATATGTTTGTTTAAGACCTGTGAGATGGTTTGAGAATGTTCCTTCTCCTGTAAAGGATCCATCAAAAATTAATATGGTTATTTTTAGGGAAAATACTGAAGACATCTATTCTGGAATTGAATTTGAACAAGGTACAGAAATAAATAGAAGTTTTATGAATTTCATGAAAACTGAAATGCCTGAATTATTCAAAAAAATTAGATTCCCTAATACTGCAGGTATTGGAATTAAACCTATTTCTGGGCAAGGCACAGAACGATTAGTTCGCTCTGCTATTAATTATGCATTAGAAAATAATCGAAAAAGTTTAACTTTAGTTCATAAAGGAAATATTATGAAATTTACTGAAGGTGCTTTTAAAAATTGGGGATATGCATTAGCTGAAAGAGAATTTGGTGATAAGGTTTTTACCTGGAAGCAATGGGATGAAATTAAATTAAATCACGGTGAAGACTCTGCAAACCATGCAATGGATAAAGCTGAAAAAGCAGGAAAATTAATTATTAAAGATGCAATTGCAGATAATTTTTTACAGCAAATTTTAACACGACCTAATGAGTATGATGTAATTGCAACGATGAATTTAAATGGTGATTATATTTCTGATGCACTTGCTGCACAGGTGGGGGGTATTGGAATTGCACCAGGTGCAAATATTAATTATAAAACAGGGAAAGCAATTTTTGAAGCTACTCATGGAACTGCTCCTAAGTATGCAGGACAAGATAAGGTAAATCCAGGCTCAGTAATTTTATCAGGTGAAATGATGTTGCGTTATATTGGCTGGACTGAAGCTGCAGATTTAATAATTAATAGTTTAGATTCAACTATCAATCAAAAGCGAGTGACTTATGATTTTCATAGACAAATGGATGATGCGACTTTATTGAAATGTTCAGAATTTGGCGATGCTATGATTGAGAATATGGGTTAATATTTGAAGTTTATTGATCATGTTGAAATTAAGGTAAAAGCGGGTGATGGAGGGCATGGTTGTATTGCCTTCCATCGAGAAAAATTTGTACCGAAAGGTGGGCCTTCTGGAGGTGATGGTGGAAATGGTGGTAATATTATTCTCAAAGCTAACCAGCAGTTAACCACCTTACAAGATGCATCTTTTAAGCGAGTTTATAAAGCCGAAAAAGGTCAACATGGTCAAGGAAAAAAAATGCATGGTCGAAAAGGGAAAGATATAACAATTTTAGTACCACCTGGAACCATGGCAATTAATTCTGAGACAGATGAAATTATATGTGATTTAACAGAAGATAGCCAAATCGAAATTCTTGCAAATGGTGGTAATGGTGGTTTTGGGAATGCACGGTTTAAAACTCAGAAAAATACAGCACCGCGAAACGCAAATGATGGACAGCTTGGTGATGAATTATTAATTGAATTAGAATTAAAAATAATGGCAGATGTTGGTCTTGTTGGGTTTCCGAATGCAGGAAAATCGACATTATTATCTAAAGTTTCATCTGCTAGACCTAAAATTGCAGATTATCCATTTACAACCCTAGTTCCTAATTTAGGAATAGTGAAGCATGGTACATTTAAATCATTTGTAATGGCTGATATTCCAGGGTTAATTAAAGGCGCAAGTGATGGTAAAGGATTAGGTGCACAATTTTTAAGACATATTGAAAGAACAAAAATTTTAGTTTTTTTAATTGACGGATTATCTGAAAATTTATTTCAAGATTATGAAACACTTGAAGAAGAATTATTAAATCATGATGTTGATATGTCAAGTAAACCCCGATTAATTTTTATATCAAAAAGTGATTCGATATTTGAAAATGAAGAAGTTGGAAAATTTAATAAAAAATATAATTCAATTTCATTTTCATCAATTACTGGAGATAATGTAGATTTATTAGTTCAGAAAATAGCAAAAGAAATAGAAAAAACAAATGATTCCCAAAAACGAAATATTCGCCCTGAGCCAAATAAAGGGGGTTGGTCCTTCCCGGATTCATCAGATATGTAGACTTAGTAAAAATGTAAAATCAATTTTTGATATTTCTAAGAATGATTTATATAATATTGGAAATTTATCAAAAACAACTATCGATAAATTATCTTCTTTAGATATTCATAAAGCGGATGAAATTCTTAAAAAAAACCAAGAATTTGGTTGTGATTTTTTTACATTTCAAGAATCTAACTATCCTAAATTATTAAATTCAATTTATAATCCTCCCGTTGGTATTTTTGTGAGAGGAAATTTAAATTATGAAAAACCTATTGCAATTGTTGGTACGCGAAATATCACGCCTTATGGTAAAAAAATTGCAATTCAAATTACAACAGAATTAGTTAATAATGGTTTTACAATTGTCTCAGGGTTTGCAAGAGGAATTGATTCAATTTGTCATAATACAACAGTGAATTTAAATGGGAAAACGATTGCTGTTCTTGCAAGTGGATTAAATTTTTGTTACCCTAAAGAGAATAAGAAATTATATAATAAAATGTGGCAAAATAATATTTTTTTATCTGAATACCCAATTGGTCACAAGCCTGAAGCAATGTATTTCCCAAAAAGAAATAGAATAATTAGTGGGTTATCTCTAGGTACAATTGTAATTGAGGCAGGTGAAAAAAGTGGTGCAGTAATTACTGCATATAATGCACTTGAACAAAATAGGGATGTTTTTGCTGTTCCAGGTCGTATTGATTCTAAAGCTTCTATTGGATGTAATAAATTAATTAAAAATGGTGCAAAACCCGTTTTGTCTGTAAATGATATATTAGAATCTTATCAATACAACTCTGTTAATCAGATTAAAGAACAGTTAAAATTAATTCCTGAATTAACAAAAGATGAAAAGTCTGTATATGATTTTTTATCTCACGACCCAATACATATTGACGAACTTTCTAAGAAAATTGGAATTAATGGCCAATTAATTTTATCAACATTATTGACATTAGAATTGAATGGAATTGTAGTTCAATTACCAGGTAAAATGTTTGTTAAAAATTAAAGATTATTTTACATACTTTTAGGTATAAAAGAGTAAAAAGTATTAAGATATCAGCTTAGATTCACACCTGAATCAACAACTTTCAACTATTATTTTCTGCGGAGTAATCCTGAGTAACCACATTACAATTATTGATTTTGGTTCACAATATACACAACTTATTGCACGGCGGATTCGCGAGCTTAATGTTTATTCAATAATAGTTCCGTATACTGAAAGTCCTAATAAAATACTTGATAAAAATCCCTGCGGGATAATTCTTTCTGGTGGTCCTTCTAGCATTTATGAAAAAAATGCTCCTCAAATTTCTAAAGAAATATTAAAAAGTAATATACCTATCCTTGGTATTTGTTATGGTATGCAATTATTAATTGATTTTTATGACGGTGAAATTGGAAAATCAAATAATAGAGAATATGGTATTTCTGAAATTAGTCAAAACAAAAAATCAAGTCTTTTTAAAAATGTGAGTAATAAAACACAGGTCTGGATGAGCCATGGTGATCATTTAAATAAAGCTCCGAATGGATTTGAAATTATTGCACATTCTATAGATAAAATACCTGCCGCAATATCATCTAATGATAAATTAAAATATGGAATTCAATTTCACCCTGAAGTTTCACATACTTCAGAAGGAAAATCGATTCTTAGTAATTTTATTTTCGAGATTTGTAAATCCAAAAGTGATTGGACTTCTGAAGAGTTTATAGAATCTCAAATTAATTCGATAAAGAAAATAGTAGGTGATGATAAAGTCATTTGTGGGGTTAGCGGTGGAGTAGATTCTACTGTTACGTATAAATTATTATATGAAGCGATTGGTGAAAATGTAATCCCAGTATTTATTGATAATGGATTATTACGAAAAAATGAGTTTGAATTTGTTAATTCAATGTTTAAAAATAGAATGAATATCCCCTTAAATTCATTTAATTGTAAAAAACTTTTTTTGGATAATTTAAAAGGTGTATCAAACCCTGAGCGAAAAAGAAAAATAATTGGTCGAGAATTTATTAGAGTATTTGAAAAAATATCTAAAAATTATAAAAATTTAAAATATTTAGCTCAAGGAACATTATACCCAGATATCATTGAAAGTGTTTCTGTGAATGGTCCTTCAGTAACTATTAAATCTCACCATAATGTGGGTGGGTTACCTAAAAAATTAAATTTAACATTAATTGAACCAATGAAAGAACTTTTTAAAGATGAAGTTCGTGAAATTGGCCGATCATTAAATGTACCTGAAGATATCTTAATGCGTCATCCTTTCCCTGGTCCTGGGTTAGCTGTGCGAATTTTAGGTGATATTACACCTAAAAAAATAAAATTATTGCAAAATGCAGATGCAATATTTATCGATGAATTACAATCTCAAGGATTATATAATTCGACATGGCAAGCATTTGCTGTACTATTACCTGTTAAATCAGTTGGTGTAATGGGTGATAAAAGAACTTATCAGCGAGCAATTGCTTTACGAGCAGTTTCATCAAGAGATGGAATGACAGCTGAGTGGACTGAGTTTCCACATGATTTTTTAAGACGAGTTTCAACTCGAATAGTAAATGAAGTCCCTGGTATAAATAGAGTGGTATATGATATTAGTAATAAACCACCTGGAACAATTGAATGGGAGTAATAATGATGAATGAAAATAAAATTTTAAAAGAAGCATTAACATTTGATGATGTTTTATTAGTACCTCAAAAAAGCCAGCTACTACCCAAAGATGCTATATTAACAACTCGATTAACTAAGAATTTAAATCTTAATATTCCGTTAATTTCAGCAGCTATGGATACTGTGACAGAAACTAAGATGGCCATAGCAATGGCTCGAGAAGGTGGCTTAGGTGTAATTCATAAAAATCAAACCATTGATGAACAGGCTGATATGGTTGATCAAGTTAAAAGGTCTGAAAGTGGTATGATTTTAGATCCAATTACAATGAATTCTGATAAATGTATTGAAGATGCACTAAAGTTGATGGCAAAATTTAGAGTAAGTGGAATTCCAATTGTTGACAAAGGAAAACTAAATGGTATTTTGACGAATAGAGATTTACGATTTTTAACTGATTTTTCCAAACCAATCAGTGATTATATGACTCCTAAAGAAAAATTAGTTACCGTTCCAAAAGGTACAACTTTAGAAGAAGCTGAAATAATTCTTCAACATAATCGTATTGAAAAATTATTAGTTGTTGAAAAAAATGGTGATTTAGCGGGATTAATTACAGTTAAAGATATTTTGAAGAAAAAACAATATCCAAATGCCATAAAAGATAAACATGGTAGATTGCTTGTAGGAAGTGCTGTTGGGACCGGATCAGATACATTAGATAGAGCAAATGCTTTGATAAATGCAGGGGTAGATGTATTAATTGTAGATACTGCTCATGGGCATTCACAGGGTGTCTTAGATATGGTTGAAAAGATTAGATCTAAGCATGATATTGAAATAATTGCTGGAAATATTGTAACTCCTCAAGCCGTAAAAGATTTAATAGACAGAGGTGTTTCTGCGGTAAAAGTTGGTATTGGTGCTGGTGCAAGTTGTACAACTCGTATTGTTGCAGGAGTTGGTGTTCCACAATTATCTGCTATAATGGATTGTGTTAAGATGGGTGAAAAATATAATATTCCGATTATAGCAGATGGGGGTATTCGGTTTTCAGGTGATATTTCTAAATCGATTGCTGCAGGGGCACATACCGTAATGATTGGTTCATTATTTGCGGGAATGGATGAATCACCAGGTGAAACCGTATTGTACGAGGGTAGGAGTTTTAAGACTTATAGAGGAATGGGTAGCTTATCTGCAATGCAAGAGGGTAGTGGTGATCGATATTTTCAAGAAGGTCAAAAACAAAATAAACTTGTGCCTGAAGGAATTGAAGGAATGGTTCCATTTAGAGGGAAAGTTTACCAAACAATTTATCAATTAATTGGTGGTTTAAAATCAGCAATGGGTTATACAGGAAATAAAACAATTGACGAGATGAGATATAAATCTAAATTTATTCAAATAACATCTTCAGGTATGAAAGAGAGTCATCCTCACGATATGAAAATTACAAAAGAAGCACCTAATTACAACCTATAATTATGGTAAATAAAAAAGAAGTTAAATATATTTTTATATTTGGAGGTGTTTTATCGGGTTTAGGGAAAGGAATTGTTTCTGCATCTTTAGGATATTTATTAAAATCTCGTGGATTTAATGTTACGATTCAAAAATTAGATCCATATTTAAATATAGATCCTGGGACTATGAATCCATATCAACATGGTGAAGTGTTTGTACTTGATGATGGTTCTGAAACCGATTTGGATTTAGGGCATTACGAGCGATTTATTGATACGAATTTATCCAAAAGTAATACTACTTCAGCAGGTAGAGTGTATTGGGATGTTCTAAAAAGAGAGCGAAAAGGTGATTACCTTGGAGAGACAATTCAAGTTATTCCTCATATAACGGATGAAATTAAAAATAGAATTTTAGAAGTGAATAAAAATGCTGAATTTGATGTTATAATTACAGAAGTAGGTGGAACTGTTGGTGATATTGAGGGTCAACCATTTTATGAAGCAATTAGACAATTACGATTGAAAATAGGTCGCAAAAATACAATGGTAATTCATCTTACATTATTACCATATTTAAGTGCTTCTGGAGAAATTAAAACAAAACCAACTCAACATAGTGTAATGAGATTGAGAGAAATTGGTCTTGACCCTGAAATGATAATTTGTAGAACTGAGAATAATCATCATTTAACACAGGAAATGAAAAATAAAATCAGTTTATTTTGTAATGTTAATCCTGATTATGTATTTGAATCTCCTGATGTTGAGAGTATTTATGAAATCCCACTTGTATTAAACAAACAAGGATTTGATGATGCTGTTGTATCCGAATTAGAAATGAGAAAAACCTCAAATCATACAGGTGTTCAATATTTAGAACAATTTATGAGTGATTTTCAGAATCCAAAAAATAATATTACAATAGCAATTTGTGGTAAGTATAATGATTTACATGACGCTTATAAAAGTATTTTAGAAGCATTCATCCATTCTGGTGTTGAAAATAAAGCTCGAATAAATGTTAAATGGGTCGATACTGAAAAGTTGGAAGTAAATGGAAATGTGGAGAATTCATTTTCAAATATAGATGGAATCTTAATACCGGGTGGATTTGGTGATAGAGGAATTGAAGGTAAAATTCTTTCTGTAAAATATGCACGAGAACACCATATTCCATTTTTTGGAATTTGTTTAGGTTTACAGTGTGCAATAATTGAATTTGCACGAAATATATGTAATTTACAAAATGCAAATAGCACTGAATTTGATGTAAATACACCATTTCCTGTGATTGATATTATGGAAACGCAAAAAGGAATAAAGCATAAAGGTGCATCTATGCGATTAGGATCGTATGCTTGTGAATTAAAACAAAAAACGAATGCTACAAATGCGTATGAATTAAAATCAATTAATGAACGACATAGGCATCGGTTTGAGTTAAATAATAAATTTAGAGACCAATTAGAAGAAGCTGGAATAATATTTAGTGGAATTAATAAAAAATTAGATCTTGTTGAAATAATTGAAATTAAAGACCATCCATGGTTTGTTGGAGTTCAATTTCATCCTGAATTAAAAAGTAGAGTTGTAAAAGCTCATCCTTTATTTAGAGATTTTATTTCAGCGTCAGTAAAATATTCAAACGGAAAAAGTAAATAATAAAGGATAACTTGAGAAAAGAAAATTTTAGAAATATAGCAATAATTGCCCATGTTGACCATGGTAAAACAACTTTAGTTGATGGTATGTTAAAGTATAGTGGCCAATTTAGAGAAAATCAAGAAGTTGTTGACAGGGTAATGGACTCAATGGATTTGGAAAGAGAAAGAGGAATCACTATAACGGCAAAAAATACAGCTGTTCAATATAAAGGAATAAAAATAAATATTGTTGATACTCCAGGTCACGCAGATTTTGGGGGTGAAGTTGAGAGAAGTCTAAATTTAGTCGATGGTGTATTATTATTAGTTGATTCAAGTGAGGGCCCACTACCGCAGACTCGATTTGTTGTTAAAAAAGCATTAGATAGACAACTCCCTGTTATTTTAGTTATTAATAAAATTGATCGAAAAGATGCCCGAATTGAAGAGGTGATTAATGAAGTTTATGATTTATTTATTGATTTAGATGCAACAGATGAACAAATTGATTTTCCTATTTTATATACAAATGCTAAAGAAGGAATTGCACATAAAGATTTAACAGATGGTTCAACCGATTTAGATCCCCTTTTTCAGGTTATTTTAAATAAAATTAATGGGCCTATTGGTGATGATAATGCTGAACCTCAATTATTAGTTACTAATTTAGATTATGATTCTTATGTTGGACAAATTGCTGTTGGAAGATTAAATAATGGTAAATTAGAAATGAACAAAAATTATAGTCTTTGTCATGAAACTGGTATTAAAACAGGAATTAAATTTTCAGCCATTTATACTTATGATGGATTAAATAAAATAAAAGTAAAGTCCTTAGAGGCAGGGGATATTATTGCAGTTGCTGGCGTACCAAATGTCAAAATAGGTGATACAATCTCATCAGAAGAAAATCCTGATATATTACCACGAATAAAAGTAGATGAACCTACTGTATCAATGCAGTTTTGTGTAAACAATGGACCATTTTCAGGGAAAGAAGGAGATTATTTAACTTCAAGACATTTAAAAGATCGATTAGAAAAAGAAACAATGATTAATGTATCTTTAAAAGTAAAATCGACAGAAAACGCAGATACATTTGAAGTATGTGGTAGAGGTGAACTTCAATTAGCTATTTTAATTGAAACGATGCGAAGAGAAGGCTTTGAATTGATGGCGTCTAAACCTCAAGTAATTACAAAAGAAGTCGACGGTAAAATCCATGAACCGATGGAGCAAGTATTTATTGATCTGCCTGAAGATTTTGTTGGAGTAATAACTGAAAAATTATCTAAGAGAAAAGGACGAATGTCCAATATGCAAAATCATGGACATGGGAGAGTAAATCTTGAATTTATTATTCCTTCAAGAGGATTAATTGGATTTAGAAGTCAATTTCTAACCGACACAAAAGGTGCTGGAATTATGAACAGTTTATTTCATGGATTTGCACCATGGTTTGGTGAAATTCCACATCGTGCAAGTGGTGCTATTATTTCTGATAGAGATGGAAAAGTAACACGATATGCTATTCTTGGAATGGTTGATAGAGGTGAATTATTTATTGAAGCTGGAACTGCAGTTTATAAGGGAATGATTATTGGAGAGCGAAATAGAGATGGTGATTTAGAAGTCAATATTACTAGAGAGAAAAAGTTGACAAATATGCGTAGCTCTACTTCTGAAGCTACTGTTACCGTAAGACCACCTAAACGATTATCATTGGACCAATCTATTGAATTTATTTCAAGCGATGAGTATATTGAGGTTACACCTAAAAATATTAGGCTAAGAAAAATGGAATTAGATACGAATAAAAGAGCATCTCGTAAAAAGAAAGAAAAACTTAAAGTATAATATTTTTATTGAGAAAATAAATTAATGAAAAGAACAAAAATAATTGCCACTTTAGGACCTGCATCAAATAATCCTGAAATAATAAAAGAATTGATTAAAGCTGGAATTGATGTTGCGAGAATTAATATGTCACATTCACAGGATGAAAATGCAGTTAAATTATTAGTTGATATAATTCGACATGAGGCAAAACAATTAGACCGTTCTGTATCAATTATTTTTGATTTATCAGGACCAAAGTTAAGAGTTAAGCGATTTTCAGAAAATAAATCTATTTCTATTGAAAAAGATAAATTCTACACAATTGGCTATACTAATTCAGATATTCCTATTGATGTAAATCTTATATTTAAGCATGTTGAAGAAGGTGCATTGGTTAAAATTAATGATGGAAATTTATCATTTAAAGTCATTAATCATAAAAATTCTCAATTAGAAATTTGTGCAGAAAATTCTGGAGAAATAACTTCAGGTAAAGGTGTTAATTTCCCTGGTATTACTTTAAATATACCTGCTGTTACCGAGAAAGATATAAATGATTTAAAACTTGCTATATCTTTAGATATTGATTGGGTCGCAATTTCATTTATTCGGAATGTTGAAGATTGTAAACCAATTCAAAAAGTATTTGATGAATATTCCAAATCAATTCCAATGATTGCAAAAATTGAAAAACCTGAAGCACTTGAAAATTTATCAGAATTGATTAATCTATTCGATGGAATATTAGTTGCACGAGGTGATTTAGGAGTTGAAATGCCATTAAATGAATTACCTATTTTAAGTAAAAAAATTGTAAATGAATGTTTAAAAAAGCATAAGCCGGTAATAATTGCGACTCAAATGTTAGAAACAATGATTGAAAATCCATCACCTACGCGTGCAGAAGTAAATGATGTTGCGAATGCGATTTACGATGGAGCAGATGCGGTTATGTTATCTGGTGAAACAGCAATGGGAAATTATCCCGTTGAAACTGTAAAAATGATGTCTTCAATTACTAAATCTGTTGAAAAGGATTATGACCAATCTAATTTTAATCGAAATATTCAATTTAAAAATGATGTTAAAATTGATAATCGCTTGCCTATTGCACATGCAGTATTTACATTAGTTAAAGATATGAAAGTAAAGCATATAGTCATTATGACTGAAAGTGGTAAAACGGCGAAGCAAATGGCTGTTTTTAGGCCAGATGCAACTATTTATGCACTTTGCCCTCATTGGGATATTTGTAGGGAATTGAATCTAATTTGGGGAATAATCCCTGTACATGTAAATGAGTTTAATTCAACAGATGATATGTTAGTTCAATCTTCTGCAATATTAAAACAAAAGGGATTTTTAAAAGAAGGTGAAACCTTTATATTGACCGCTGGAGTACCTGTTGGGATTTCAGGATCTACCAATATGTTGAAAATTCATACAGCTTAATATTTGCTACATATTATTTCTTTTAATAATCTTCTACTTTAAAAGTTCTTTATCCCCAATTAATTTTTTTCTGTAATATTATATTTAACCGTGTAATTTACTTTTGTTAAATTATAGTTATGAATTATCCAAATATCCGTCGAGAATCCGTATTAAATCCGCTTTTAGAATTAGTAAAGGATTGTATAAAATCAAACCATACTGGAATAATTGAAATATATGGAAATGCGGGTTGTGGAAAAACAACAATTCTTAATCAAATTGAAGAATATTTTTCTTATTATGCTATTTTCCCACACATTAATCAAACAATTGGATATGAGCAATTTTCATTAATTTCATATTTATCTTCTTTAAATAATAATCATTTCAAACCTAAATTAGATGAAAATGAAATAATTTCACATCTTAGTGAACTTTTACTTCAATCACGAAATTTTCAAAAAGATATTCAAATATTTATAATAGATGATTCTCATCTATTGTCTAAGGAGGTTATAAACCAATTAAAACTTATATTTAATAAGTATAGTGGATTTTCAAATTACTTTTTAATTTTATCTGGTAGAGAGAAAAAACTAAATAATAATAGTATTGAGATTGGTCGTTTTTCAAAAAATGAGATTGATCATATTTTCCAATTATTTCTTAATAAAAAATGGGTAGAATTAAATACAGATATTTATGATTGGATTATAAAATTAACGGATGCTTGGCCTTTTTATTTAATTCTATTTTTAGAATGGGGGCTGAAGATTGGCACTCTCTCTAAAAAAACACAAAAACCTTTAGACCAAATTATATCAAGGCAATTGCCCGAGAATTTACTTCAATCTGTAAATCAAAGATATAATCTTTCACTATTATCTGTCAAACAAAAAGAGATTATTGAATATATTTCATTCTCAACAAAACAGTTATCATTTTTAGAATTAGCATCGTTAATTTCAATTCCAATAGGTGAGATTAATAATAATTGTAATTATCTTGAAAATGAGGGATGGATTAATGAAAATAATCAATTATACCACCCCTTAATTGGAGAAATGGTAATTGGAAATTGTGAAAATATTCAAAATATAAATGAAAATTTTATTTTAAAGTTAGAATTACCTTTACACGAACAAGCATCGCACATTTTGAAATTAAATAAATTATCAAAAAACCATAAGTTGATTCTTGAAGAATATGGCGATGAAATTGAGTCAGAAGGACTTTTTTATTCTGCGATAAAAACATTTGAAAAGATAGATCCAAAAAAACAATTAAATCATATTCAGTTTAAAATTGCAATAAATTTATATCGAATTGGAAAAAATAATCAAAGTAAGGAAATACTTGAAAATTTAATTACGGATAATCGTTTTAATAATAGTTATAAGGTTTATTATTATTTAGGTCGAATATATTTTCTTCAAAATAAGCTTGATGATGTATTTAAAATTATAAATTTAGGATTAAAAAATGTCTTAGATGATTTTTCAGTTTATAAATTAAAATCTTTGATGATTGAATTATTGGTCATTAATGGTTCAAAAGATGAAGTCATCAAATTATTAAATGAAATACAGCCAACAGAAAAATCGACAATTGACGAAAAGCTAGAATATTATAATCTTATTGCACATATTCATCAGCATGCAATTGTAGAAATTGATGTGGTTTATATAATGGAAACAGGTATTGAGCTTGCTGAGAAACACAATAAAAATAGTAATTTAGTTAATTTAAATTTAGGTTTAATGAGGCATTATGCATTGACTGATGATGTGGAAAATGCATTGTTTTATGCAGAAAAAGCATATTCTCTAGCGAAAGCATGTTTTGAATTAAGATTAGTTGCGAGTATTTTATTAGAACGAGGTCAAATTTATGCTCGAAATGGCAAAGCTGGTATTGGAATAAAAGATTTAGAAACTGCAATTGAGATGAATAAAAGTTTTGAAAATATAATAAATACATTAAATCCAATATCTCAAATGGCTGGGGTGTATGAAATGTTAAATCATATACCAAAATCTGACAAAACTCATTCAAATTTATCTGTTCTATTAAAGGAAAATGATAACTTTGATTCTTTACTTGGTTTAGGGATTTATTATCAACTCAGACAAAATTATAGTAAATCAATACATATTTATAATGCACTTATAATTAAAATTGACAAAATTAATAATGAAAATATTAAAGCTTTTTTATTGGGAGTATTTTATCCAACTATTTTTAGTAAAGATGAAAAACAAGCAGATAAGAACTTTAATCAAGCTGTAAATGATTTAATTCGTTTAAAAACAATTTATTATCTTCATGCACCCTTTCATGCAAAGGGTTGGGTATTAATAAATAGTTCGCAAGAAAATAATCTCTCATCACATTTGCAAAAATGGGTTGAAATTATAAAAGATGAAAATGAAATCCCATTAGATTTTTATCAACCATTAATGATTATTAATGAAATAACCCAAGGTGAAAAACAAAATGCACTTCATCGCTTACGACGATTTGAATCTCGATTTGAAGGTGCAAATATTCTTCAATATAAAAATCTTTATGATTGGTTAATTAAAGAAAATACATATCCAAAATTTACGAACAGATATAAAGTTATTTCAGAGCTTATAAATTCAATAACACATGTTGATAAAAAATTAAATAAAATATCAGTTAATAAATCAGATGAATTTTTAGACTTTTTAATAGAATGGCAGAGATGTATTCATGTAGAGAAAGATTTTGAAAAATCAATTTTAAATCGATTTGTTCAGAATGAAAGTCAAAAAGATTGTTTATTGGATACTTTAATTGTGTGGGATATATCATTGTCCAAATTTGAAGATGATATAGCATCTCATTCAAAATTAATTTCAATCCAATTATTAGGAAAGCCAAATGTGAGTATAGAAAAAGTATTAATAAATAAAGACCTCAGAGGCGTAAATAAACCAATTGAATTGTTTATTTATCTCATATTAAAAGGATGGAGATTTAATAATCAATTATCAAAAGAACGAATTGCTTCTCAATTATGGGACGATGATATAGAAGATATTGATAGTAAAGTCAAAAAATTAAATATTACACTTTCACGATTAAGGAAATCTTTAAATAATAAAGATAATAGCTATATATTAAATAAACTTAACTCTATTGGGTTTAATTGGGACTATTCTAATTATCGGTTAGATATAGATGACTTTTATCAATCATATAATCTTGGTAAAGATGCATTAAATAATAAAGAATTGGATAAAGGAATTTCATATTTAAAACATGCAATAAATGTATATGGTGGATATTTGTGCAATAAATTAAAATCTGAATGGATTGATGAAATAAGAGCAACATTTCATAATTATTACTTAGATTGTTTAATAATATTATCTGAAAATTTATCAGATAAAGAAAAACAAAAATTATTATATTCTGAACAATTAAAATTCCCTGACGAAGAAATAGAAGAGTATTTTGATTAAAATAATTAGATCAATTTGTGCGGACTTTTAGGTCACTCCTATGGAGTTCATGTTTATTTTTAGGTTAATGTGTTATTAATAGTGCACCTCTCCGAGGTTAAAATCAAATTTAAAATTATATTACGTTGTTTGTAATAATAGAATATTGAGTATATGATTTAATTCACAATTCATATTTTATAATTCAAAATTCATATTTCATAATTGTAAGTTTTTATACTCCTTTGATATTAAGAAAAATATAGATGAGAAAAAAATTAATGCTGTTATTAAATATTAGTAGAAGTGACGCATGCGTCGCCACTACAAAATAAATTAATCGCTCATAAACCTCCTGTTTTTTTATTCAAAATTCATATTTCATAATTATAAGTTTTTATACTCCAGAGGAGTAATCTATTTGTAATAATAAATCAAGATAAATAATTAGCTCTATGGGAGCGGACTTTTAGGTCACTCCTATGGAGTTCATGTTTATTTTTAGGTTAATGTGTTATTAATAGGTCACCTCTCCGAAGTTTGATGAAAACCACAAATAAATGAAGTAATCGCTTGTTCAATAATATTAAAAATTATATAAAATGTAATAACGACGCATGCGTCGCCACTACAAAATAAATTAATCGCTCATAAACCTCCTGTTTTTTTATTCAAAATTCATATTTCATAATTATAAGTTTTTATACTCCAGAGGAGTAATCTATTTGTAATAATAAATCAAGATAAATAATTAGCTCTATGGGAGCGGACTTTTAGGTCACTCCTATGGAGTTCATGTTTATTTTTAGGTTAATGTGTTATTAATAGGTTACCTCTCCGAGGTTAAAATCAAATTTAAAATTATATTACTTTGTCTGTAATAATAGAATATTGAGTATATGATTTAATTCACAATTCATAATTCAAAATTCACAATTCATAATTACTATTTTGTTCTACGGTTTTCAGCATCCAAAATTACAATTATTCCCTTATTTTACCCCGATTAACAAAAAAAATAAAAAAATTTTACTTTTTTGTAATTAATTTTAAAATCGATGTTTTAATATAGTGTACCATCATCTTTTATTAAAAATAATTTTATAAAAACACTAAATATCACCCATTTTCACCCCGAATTCATTTATGTTGAAAGGTTTTTTTTGTATATTATAACTATGAATTTTACGACTCTTGATAATGACATTTTTTTCGTTTGCAGAAATTGTGAATATTTTCGGTTTATCACAACCGAAAACAAGGCACATATTTATTGCTCGCGATGTGGAAATGATATGGAGAACAAGTGTCGTAAATGTGGTTTAGAATATAATAATCCATTCTCGAAATTTTGTGAGAGGTGTGGAGAGAATATAACAAAAGTTAGAATTACAGATTAATTTTTAACTCTACCTCATGGGGAAAAATTATTTTCGGTTTAAAATTAATAACCTGTAATGATGACACAAACAATAAAGGGAAAAAATAATGAAATCAATAAATAATATAATAACATTAATATTTTTATTACTATTTATCAATTGTGCTGGGAAAATTGGGTTAAGCAGATCAAATATTTCTGATATGCCAGAGTGGTATAAAAATTATAGAGAATATAAATATTATGACCCAGATAGTCGAATATATGGAAAAGGATTTGCTGAAGAATTATTTCTAAATCAGGCTATGGATAATGCATCAAGTAAAGCAATATCAAATTTAGCTCAGCAAATAGGCACTTACTGTAAGAGAACAGATATTTTAGAAAGTGTTTCTAATAATTCTAAAAGAGTCAATAGTGGTGAAAGAAAAAAGAGGAATAATAAAAATACTTCTTCTCGTGAAGCTTCAAATTATTCTAATCAATTAATTGAAAATATTGCTCAGGAAGTTTTGAGAAGACCTATTGAAGAAATAACCGATACTTGGGAAAAAGAGAAAGATGGTGTAACAATTTATAGATCTTGGACTATTTGGTCGGTTTCTGTTAATTCAGTAGAACAATCATTATTAGAAAGAATGAATGAAGACCCTGAGTTTTATGATGCAATTGAAAAATTATATTTAAAATAAATGAAAAATATTAATTTTATATACTTTTTTTCAATAGGAATTTTGTTTGGACAATCTTGGATTACTATTGGTAATTATGAGACAATTTATGCGCATTATTATTTAGGTATAAGTGAACCGAATCTTCCTCAAGCTGAGTCAATAAATAATGCTTTTTCTAATGCTTTAGAAAAAGCAGGTATTGAACAAAGCATGGTAAATATTGAATCTATTCGGAAAATTAATACAACCACTGGAATAAATAGAAGAATAGATAAGAGAGGAATAACTAATTCGGGACAATTAAAATCAACTACGGAGAGCGGTATTAATCGTCAATTTTCTTCATCAATTGATAACATAACATTAATGGAAGAATTATATGATGGTGATATAGGGTACACATTAATTAGAATACCCAAAGAAGGATATAATGATTTTGACTTTTTTTCGATGAATAGGGAATTTAATATAAGTAAGAAAATAAACGGAATTAAAAAATCCGCAATGGTACCAGGGTTAGGGTCATATTATCAGGAAAAACCAGCTAGAGGTACTCTTTTTTTATTAGGTTCAATTGCTTCTGCAGGGATGATTTTATCATCTTATTCTAAATATAATAAAGCCATAGATCAAATGAATACATCAATTCTTAGTGATGATTTATTACGGTTTTATGATGAATCCATTATTCAATCAAATCGATTTAGTATTAGCTTATTATCTTTTAGTACAATATATATAATGAATTTATTAGATCCATTTCTTTTCCCTGGTGAGTTTAAGGACTATTATTATCGAAAAAAGCAAAAACCTAGAAATGATTTAAAAATTATAAAAAAATCTAATTGGAATTATAATGATTTGGGAGGTTTTGGTTTTGTTGCTCCTAATCGTATTCCAATAGAAGCAAGTTCAAATTCAAAGTTTGAAAATAGTGATGAAGCATTAAAGCTATCAGGGGGTAATATTTATTTTTCTGTATTTTTTGAAAATATAAAAGGTATGATTTATTATGCAGAACACATAACAGGTAATGATCATCTTTTATTTAAAGAAGGTGGTATAGGATATTATAAGAATTATATTAATTCCATTTTTGGATTATACCCATTGATAGGTGCAAGCTTAGGTTATTGTTCAGTTTCACAAGATTGGGACGATAAGGATGAATTTTTAACTGAAAACTATGATAAGGGGTTTGGTTTTAAAAGTAAAAATATAAGTAGCTATTATTTACAAGCAAAAATTGAGGCTGGGTTGCAAAAATGGTTTAATCAATATAATATCTTTTTAAATTTTGGTTATCATTTACCCGCTAGAATGAATAATTTTAATATAAAAGTATATGATGGAACAGAAATTGAAGGAATGAAAAATGCGGTAACAAAAAGAATAACACCATCTGAACTTCCATATTCAAATATTAAAATTGGGGGGAAATATATATCATTAGGCATTTCGTATAATTTTAAAAGTGAAGCAAAATAATTAGAGAAAAGGAATAGTAAATGAATAACAGTAAAAGGTTTAAAACAGTATTATTATTAATTGTATCAATTTTTATAATTTCATGTTTAAGTGAGCCAACTCCACCAGAAACGGTTGGTATTATTTCAGGTACAATTTATAATAGTGAAACAATGGAAGTTATACAGGGTGTTACCATTATAACTGAACCAGCTGTTTCTTCAATTATAACTGGTGCAGATGGAAAGTTTGAAATAATAGATGTCCCTGAAGATATTTATGAACTTTCAGCAAGTCATCCAATATATGAAACTAAATCAACTACGGTTCAGGTGTTAGCCGGAAGAAGTGTTTTTGTTGATCTGCAATTAAATCCGTTAAGTACAGAAATGAGTATTTCTGAAGAGGCGCTAAATTTTGGTACATCAACAGATAATTTGACTTTCTATATTCAAAATATAGGCATTGGTACAATGAATTGGTCATTATCCAAAAACCAATCTTGGTTGACTGTTTCCCCTACAAGCGGGACTACAATTACTGAGACGGATATTGTCAATGTAAGTGTAAATCGCTCTGATTATAGTCCAGGAAATTATACAGATGTAATTTCTCTTACTTCTAATTCTAATGCAATGAGTGTAAGTGTAATAATGACTGTTGCTGATACAACAGGTCCACAACTTTCAGTATCTCCTTCAAGTTTTGATTTTGGTACAGAAATTACACAAAAGAGCTTTGAAATATCAAATACGGGTGTTGGTTCTTTAACATGGAATGCATCTACTTCTGAAAACTGGATTGATATTGAAACAAATTCAGGTACAATATTGAGTGGTAATAGTAACATAAATATTTCTATAATTAGAACAAATCTTGCCGTGGGTACATATAGTGGGAATATATTATTTACTTCAAATGGTGGCAATCAGACCGTAAATGTAAATGTTACCATACCAAATGAACCTATTATTTCAGTTTCTTCATCCAATTTAGATTTTGGAAGTACAACAAATACAATGACTTTTGATGTAAGTAATTCAGGGGTAAATGATTTAAATTGGACAATTTCAGATAATCAGGATTGGATTACCACAACTCCCAATTCGGGTACTAATTTAGGTACGGTAAATGTAACCATTTCTAGAGATGGATTTTCTCCCGGTGATTATAGCGGAACCGTGACTGTAAGCTCTAATAATGGTTCTCAATCTGTAAGTATTAATATGAATGTTCCTGCAGAACAACCACCTACTGCTGTTGTACTTACTGACCCAAGCAATATTACAACAAACTCTATGACCCTTGCTTGGTCTCGAAATTATGACTCTGATTTTGCTGCATACCGTTTATATTATAGTACATCGCCTGCTGTAACTGAAAATTCATCATTAGCGACAACCATTACTGATAATAATACAAATTCTTATACTGTTACTGGCTTAAGCAACAGTACCACATATTATTTTAAGGTGTATGTTATGGATACGGCGCAAATGACTACAGGTTCAAATGTGGTTTCTGCTTCAACATCTGCAATATTAGGTAATTGGGTATTAACAGAAAATATCCCAAATGTTACTTTTAGTGCTGTTTGGTTTAACTCTGAAAATGATGGATACGCTGTTGGAGAAAGTAGTGTCATTTATGATGCTAAAATTTATCATTGGGGTGGCTCAAATTGGGTAGAAGAAGTTGTTCATGATGATGCCCTAGATTTATATGATGTTCGCTTTATTGATGCAAATAATGGTTATGCTGTGGGTAACAGTGGCACGTTTCTTTATTATAATGGTGTATCCTGGTCGGAATTCAATTCACCTACATATTCTTCTATCGAAGCCGTATTTCCATTGTCTAACGATAATATCTGGACTTATGCAAGTGATGATATTTACCATTGGGATGGCAGTGAATGGACTTCAACTCATTTGGATATATCTTATATTCGAGATATTTATTTTATTAACGAAAATGACGGGTGGGTTGTTGATCAGTATGGTAAAATGTTTCACTACAATGGCATTGGCTGGGCATTCCATAGTAACGTAGAAAATTATTACGTCAGCAATGGTGAATTATACTTTTTGAATTCTTCCGAAGGATGGTATATAAATAATTACAATAACACTGGTAATGCTTACAATTTCGTTTATCATTATGATGGCAGTAGTTGGACCCGGTATGAGGATAATGATTACCCAATTTATAGGGTAACTAGAATTCAAGAAATATCTGCATCCAATATATGGGCAGTAGGATATGGTGGTTTAATTTTTAATTTTGATGGCGAACGGTGGAATTCTGTTACAAGTCCTACATCAAACGATTTAATTGGTATTTTTATGCTTAATGCGTCTGATGGCTGGGCGGTAGGTGAAAATGGTGTAATATTGAGGTATCATTGATAAAAATAATGGAGAACATTTTACTATGGTAAATAAAAAGAAGAGTCAGGATGAAAAATTTAAAGAAGACTTTTTAAATACTGGTATCAACGCTATCAAACAATACAAAATGGGTGATTTTGTTAAATTAAACCCACAGGCAAATTTTAAAGAAAAAGACGGATACCACGGTGACCCTACTTTTTCTAATGGAGAAATAATAAAAGTTAAACCTGATGATAAATACGATATTAATCCTGTCGATCCAAAAGGAGAAATACTTAAAGATTATGATGGGAAGTTTTTAATTCTTATTGAAAGTATGGGAGATAATTCCTAGTAGAGTAAGGCTTGGTAAAAATGGTAAGTAATGGAATAACATCTAGTATCTTATTTGGATTAGAAATAATTGGTTCAGCGATAACAAAACTTATTGAGGAGGTCATTATGGATATTTCAAATATTTTCATTTTATGTGTTTGGTATGGTGCGATGTATCTGCGAGAACTTGGTGGTTAGCATCTAATCCAAATAAGAGATAAACGGTATTATAAAATAATTTGCTTGCCAAGAGATACAAAGCGGGATTCAATTCCCCGCTCTCGCACCTAAATTTAAAATGGCACGCTATTATTCATAATTAAAAAAAGAAAGAGGTAGAGTTAAATGAAAAAATTTAGAGTTTTTAAAAATCCTATTGGTGAAGTTAAAGTTGTGAAAGTTGGTTGGTCCTGGCCTGCAGCTTTATTTGTCCCATTTTGGTTATTTTTTCATGGGTTTTATTTGTATGGAATAATAATGTTTTTTATAGATTTTATTTCTGTTGGTATATCTCATGTTTTTATAGGAATCTTTTTTCTAGGAAAAGATGGAAATAAAATTTTAGCAGACAATTTAATATCTAAAGGTTTTGAATGTGTAATGGAAGTTACTGCGAACAATATTGAAATGGCATTATCAATTTATTATAAAAATAAAGAGTCAAATAATAATGTAAATGAAAATCATAAATTTGAATTGAAAAAAGAAATTAATATTAATGAAGAAGAAAATAGCACAGAAAAAGTTTGCACTATGTGTGCAGAAACTATAAAACAGGCTGCAAAAATATGTAGATATTGTTCTCATCAATTTGAGTAATATTAATTGAGACACATTATCCCAATCATATTACAATTAATTACATCCTATTATTCTGATCCTATAGAAGAAGAAAAAGAGATATCTTATAATGATCAGGTGATGGTGTTAGAATATCCTAATTTCAATTCAAATATTGAATATTGTACAATTAAAAATGGCAAATTTTATACTGACTTTAATCCATTGGTTTATTTAAATAAAAAATCAAAATGGGAAAATAGAGAAGATTCAATTAATGTTTTTAACCCCAATATCGATATATTCAGTTTAATCAAAAGGAAAGAATTTGGTAAATAAATTATATCTCAATTATAGAGACACATTTTAATGTGTCTTAAATAGATAGTGATAGTATGTATTATTGAAACATGAAACACAATTTTAATACATTAAATTATGTGTTATTAAAATGTATTTACATCAAAACCTTTCCCTGTGAGAATAAATTTATAAAACCCAATTCATTTACTAATTTTAATAAATCGTCGTCTTCAATTCTTGGACTAAAATGGGTTAAATAAATATGTTTTGCGTTTGCTTTTTTACCCAGTTTAATTGCTTGAGATAAAGTGGTATGTTTTGTTTCCAATGCAAGTTCAGTATGATTATCTGTAAATGTTGCTTCATGGATAAAATGGTCAGTATTTTTTGAAAACTTAATAATTTCATCTAATGGTAATGTATCGGTAATAAAAACAATTGATTGATTTTCATCTTGAATGCGATAACCCCAACATGGTACTTTATGTTCTAATTGAATTGATTTAATTTCAATATCATTTTCGAGTAAAAAATTATCCGTATCTTCAATCGATAATATTTCTAATTCAAATTTTAAATTAACTCCTTGATGTTTCAAACTTGTTAATAAGAATTCTTTTAAATTTGAAGGACCATAAATAATTAATTTATGTTCAATCCTTAAAATATTTCGGTAAAATATAAGTGGTATTAAACCAGCGGTATGGTCAGGGTGCATGTGAGTAATAAAAATATATTTTAATCGTTTCCATTTATAGCCGTGTGAATTCCAATTTAAATAGGTACCTTCTCCACAATCGAACATAATATCATATCGTTCTTCAGAAATAATAAGAGAAGTTGTACCTCTATTTTGAGTTGGAATTCCCGCCGAACATCCTAGTTTTTGAAATGATTTTAACATATTTTTCTCACTAATTGTTACATCACATAAATAGATTTTATTTATATCTGTATCGTAAATTTATGAATATTTATTGAAGAGAGTTTATAAAAATGAAACAGTTAATCATATTTATTATTATATCACAAAGTTTAATTTTTGCATCGTCAGAACGATTTCTTGTAGAAATTAATATAAACCAAATTGAAGAACTTAATTTATTAAACCATTTAGATATTCATTATGATCATAAAAGGAGTGCTAAGCAGGTTCACGCTTTTGTAAATGAAGAAATTTTTAATGATATTAAATTAATTGGGATTGAAATAAATAAAATTGAAAATAAAGCTCTCACTTATTTTAATGAATTAAATAATGAAACCCGAAATTCAGATAATCCATTAAGGTCATATAATAATTATACTGAAATGACTGCAATTTTACAAAATATCGCAATTGAATATCCTGAAATAACACAACTCATTTCAATTGGGCAAAGTGTTCAAGGTCGAGAACTTTGGGTAATGAATATTTCGGATAATCCTGGCATTAATGAAATTGAACCTGAATTTAAATATGTTGCAAATATGCATGGTGATGAGGTTGTGGGGAGAGAATTAAGTTTAAATTTAATTGAATGGTTATGTGAAAATTATTCTACTGATCCCAGAGCGACTCATTTAGTAAATAATGTTGATATTTTTATTATGCCTTCAATGAATCCAGATGGCTTTGAAATGGGTAGTCGATACAATGCAAATGGAGTAGATTTGAATCGAGATTTTCCAGATCAGTTTGATGATCCCAATAATTCCACTTTAGGACGGCAACCAGAAACAATTGCATTGATGGAATGGACATGGGAGCATAATTTTATTTTATCTGCAAATATGCATGGTGGGGCATTAGTTGCAAATTATCCATTTGATGGTCCATATTCAGGCAATTATTCCGCTTCACCTGACGATGAATTATTTATCGAATTAGCAACGACTTATTCTAATAATCACTCTGAAATGTATCAAAGTAATTCATTCTCAAATGGAATAACAAATGGGTCACAATGGTATGCTATTTTTGGTGGTATGCAAGATTGGAATTATATATGGGAAAAAGATTTTGATATTACTTTAGAACAAAGCGAAGATAAATGGCCTAATTCATCAGAATTACCTCAATTTTGGGAAGATAATAAAGAGTCGTTATTAACATATATTGAGCAAATTTTTAAAGGAGTTTATGGTGTTGTTTCTGATGAAAATGGAAATCCACTACATGCAGAAATAATAATTAATGGAATTGATCATAATATTTTTACCGATACCGAAAATGGTGATTATTATCGGTTATTAACAGCAGGCAATTATGATATTACAATTCAAAGTTTTGGATTTGAAACTCAAACATTTAATCTTGATATTCAAAATTCAGGAACAGAATTAAATGTACAATTAGTACAAGATCAATCATTAGTAAATGCCGAAATTGAAGATTTTGAATCAGGAGGATTTAATAGTTATAATTGGATATTTTCTGGTAATTCAAATTGGGAGATCGATGAATCTATAGTTTTTGAAGGAGGATTTAGTGCGAAATCTGGGAATATTGGACATAATCAACACACAACGCTTTCAATTGAATATGAAGTTATTGAAGATAGTGAAATTCGTTTTTATCGAAAAGTGTCTTGTGAAAATGTAGGTGCTTCCACGGGTAATTATTATGATTATTTAAAATTTGAAATTAATGGAATTGAACAAAATAAATGGGCTGGCGAACATGATTGGGGTTTAATAAACTTCCCAGTAATGACTGGGATGAATAATTTTTCATGGACATATATAAAAGATAGTGGTGTTGTTGGTGGAGAAGATAGAGCTTGGATTGATTTTGTTATATTTCCTATTCATGAAAATCTTTTAATAGGCGATTTAAATTCTGATGGTGAATTAAATATTGTAGATATTGTATTATTAGTGAATTATACTTTAAGTAATCCAATTCCCTCTGAAGAATTAGTTCAAATAGGTGATATTAATGATGATAATGTGTTAAATATTTTGGATATCGTATTATTGGTAAATACTATTTTAGATGTATAAATTTATTTTAATAAGATAATTTTTTGAATTTCATGATTTGATTGATTTTTTATTTTATAATCTAATCGAATAAAATAAGTACCTGAAGGTAATCCCTTTGCATCCCATTCAATTGTATGAATCCCTGCTTCAATTTGACTATCTATTAAGGATTTAGTTAAACGACCATTGATGTCATATATTTGTAGAGACATTGCGTGCAATGTTTCAGGCACAGCAAAACGAATTGTCGTTACAGGATTAAATGGATTTGGGTATGCAGGGTATAATTCAAATTGAGATTGATAGGTAGTTTCATTTTGTTTTTCAAAATTAATTTCAACTATCTGTAAATTATCAAATGGTTTTAATCTAATATTTAAATCAATAATATTTCCATTTGAATGGTCAAAATATTTTAGGGTTGGCCTATCATTTGTTTCACAATATCCAATAGTCTGTGATGAAATATCCCTACCCATTACCGGCAAGACAGAAATATCATTATTATAAATTACTGATCCAACTAAAATATTATTATTGTAAGTGAGTAAATAATCACCATTTTCTATTTCATTATTAATAGTATTAATATTTTTTAGTAGATAAAACGCTTGTTCCGTAGATTGTGAAAATTGAAACTCATTTGGAATATTCACTAAACTATTCGATTTATTTAAACTTTGTAACTCTGGTGGAGTATCACAATTATCAACACCCCATTTAAATTCAAGTGATGAATTTTGAATATTTACCCAATATCCTTTTCCTTCCTCTAAGAAATTTAAATTTCCTGCCCATCCATCAATTGTATTAAATAAACCTACACCTTGTCCCAAAATAAAATTGAAATTTTCAGTTGCAAATGCTTCACCCCCAAGTGCATCCATTGTGAGTGCATTTCCTGAACCCCATTTAAAAGCGAGGAGATTATTTCCATAAGAAGTTTCATAAATATTACAATTATCGATTGTTCCAAGTTCAAAATAAATATCCCAATCTAAACTTTGGTTTACATTTAACCAATACCCTGAAAAAGGATCGACTATATTTAAATTTCCTGACCAACCATCAATTGTGTTAAATAGACCAACACCCTGCCCTAATATAAAATTTACATTCGTCCCCATTGAAATTAAACTATCCATAATATTTATGGTATTAGAATTTTCATAATAACCAGGAAGTCCAATTAAATTATTTCCAAATGATAAGTTATGTGTAAAATGAAATCCATATTCGCATGTATTATCATTTACAATTGCACTTGATGTATAATTCATTGCTTCAGGATCTATGCATGCACAATTGGAGTAGGATTCATAGCATAGTGAACAGTCGCCATAGTTTGAAAATGGATTAAAATATAAATCATTGTAAAATGGACATCCACCATCACCCGTAAAATAGTCTCCATCTCCAATCACATTTATACTATCAATTAAAACTTGGCTTAATGGAAAAATTGCTGTTTCATCAACTCCATAATACATTATTCCTTCAGAAGTATCAAAAATATTAATTGATACAGAATCACCCGAATTTGGATAATGTGAAATATCCGCTGTAACTTGATCATTAAAGTTTACAGTAATAAATAATTGATCGTTAGAAGTGCTACCATAACTCCAACCAATACAGGAATCGCCATACATTACGGCGATAATATCACAATCGAGCGATGGGCAAATACCAAATGCTGTATTATTATTAATTCCATTTACAATTGGTTCATCCCAAATAGAAATATCATCAATTACAATAAATCCCTGTGATGTTGAAGTAATTACATTGTAATCTGTTGGTCCATAATCTGGAGCCAATCCCATCCCACTTAAAAAATAAAATACAGCAAAAATTAATGAAATCTTCTTCAATTTTCCTCCTCCCAAGAAGAATATTGTTTAATTATTGCCCCATAATATATAAATAGTTAAATGCTAGAAGTAAGATGAATTATTAAGATAAAATAATTTATGATTAACATCAACATAATTACAGATATTAGTTAATTTTATTGCTTGTTATTATAAAATATTAAATATTATAAAAAATTATTAAAGGTTATTAAATTTTATCCGATAATGTCATCAGTTGCTAAAAGAATTAATTAGAAATATTAATTATATTTAGCAAATATTTTTTTTAAACAAGGACAAGGATGTCCATAAATAACACGGAGGTACATCAATATGTTTGGTGACATAACAAGAGTAGGTGCGAATTTCAATGCAATGGAATCGCTGTTTAATTTAAAAAGAGTAAATGGTGAGATTGGTCAAGTACAATCTCGATTATCATCAGGTAAGCGGATTAATTCAGCTGAGGATGATACATCAGGATATGCTTTATCAAAACATCTTCAAAGTAGAGTGAATGGTTTAACTCAGGCATTAGATAATGTTTCAACTGCAAAAAATGTTTTAAATATTGCAGAGGGTGGATATCAATCTCAAATGAGTATTCTTCAACAAATAAAAGAAAGTTTAACACAGGCGGCCGATGGTGCTTTAAGTACTGAGCAAAGAGGTGCAATTGGTGACCGTATTCATTCATTATTGACAGAAATTGATGATATTAAAAGTCAAACTAAATATAATGGATATACTTTGTTTACGGATAGTGGTTCAGATAGAACAATGACTTTCCAAGTTGGTGAAGAAAATACAGACACATTTGCGGTTACATTTAATTCATCTGGTAGAAATGATATAGGTGAAACGGGTGGTATTGATATTGATAGTATAGTTGGTTCAAATACTGGAAGTGCAGCTTCTGGTGATTGGGCAGCATTAGATCAAACAGAAGCTACTGCTGGAATTTTAACTTTAGATAGTGCTATTAAATCAATGGCTAAAACTATCCAGCAAATGGGTGATGATCAAGCACGATTAACATCTAAAGAAGAATCCTTATCATTAGGTATTTCAAATACAGAAGCGACAAGAAGTCGAATTGAAGATGCTGATTTTGCTAAAGAGCAAATGACGATGATGAAGTTGCAAATTTTACAACAGACATCAATATCAGCATTTACGCAATCGAATTCTGCACCGCAAGTTGTATTATCATTATTTAGATAATTAAACTTATTTATGATAGACGGGAGATTTACTCCCGTCTATATTTGAAATTAACTTAATTGAAAGGATTTAAATATGGGCGAAGGCATACTTGGAATCAAACAGGTTGCTGACTATCTTAACATAAAAGAGCAGACAGTATATCGGTTGGTCCAGACAGGAAAAATTCCTGCTGTTAAATTTGGTGGATCCTGGAAGGTAAAACAAGATCATTTAGAGAAAATGTTTGACCAAATCCTTGAAGAAAAAATGAAACAGTTTGGTAATTAAAGTTGATAACCTTATTAATAAAAAGCCTCAATTTATTGGGGCTTTTTTATTTTATTGAATTCGTTAAATAATGTTACTATTAAAAAGATATAAATTGATTGAATTCAATATAAATTATATAATATATTTTTAAGTTATTTATATTTAAATAAAGGTTAATTTTAGTGTTCAATAAAAATTATATAATTATTCTTCTATTTTCAATTGCGGTTTCAATTCCTGCATTTCCAGGTAAAATTAAATTTACTCAATCCACAGGTGACATTTTTTTTGGGTATGTAAAAGGTGATGAGTGGCAAAATTGGCATGAAACTGAAAATGGTTTTACAATTTCAAAAGATAATAAAAATAATTGGTATTTTGTCAAATCATATAATGGGGAATCTCCAATATTAACAAACTATCCAGCACATTTGCCATCACCTATAGATATTCAAAAACATATAAAACCAGTTCGAAATTTTTCTGTTGATTATCATTTAAATAAAGTAAATATTGAAAATACAAATCGAGAAACATGGTTATTTCCACTATTATTAATTGATTTCCCGGATTTACCAGCATCATATTCGGTGGAAACATTTGATGATTTAATGAATGAAAATGGGTATTCAGGGGTTCAGGGACAAACAGGTAGTTTTAGAGATTATTATTTAGAAATTTCGTATGGACAATTTGATATAGATACAGAAGTTATTGGTTGGTTTACTTCTGCAGAAGAGCATATAAATTATGGTGATGATACCCAGGGTAGTTATAATAGTGTGCGAGAAATGATAGGGGATGCTATTGATGAAGCTGAAGAACAAGGTATTGATTGGAGCCAATTTGATAATGATGGTGATGGTTATGTAGATGGTATAAATATTGTGCATGCAGGGCAAGGAGCAGAAGAAGGAAATGGCTCAAATATTTGGTCGCATAAGTGGAGTTTAGGAAGTTATACTAGATTTTATGATGGTGTTTGGATTGATGCATATTCAATTAATCCTGAAAAGCAAAATGCAGGGTATTCTGGAATCCCAGGTTTAACACATATTGGTGTGATTAGCCATGAATTTGGACATGCTCTTGGATTGCCAGATTTATATGATACAGATTATTCCTCTTCTGGAATTGGAACTTGGGGGCTTATGTCAGGTGGCTCATGGGGAGGAAATGGTTCTTCACCATGGTATCCTTCACATATGTGTGCATGGGCAAAAATTGAATTAGGTTGGATTGAACCAATTGTTTTAGATAATGAAATAAGTATAACGATGGATTTAGAAAATGTTGAAGAAAACCCAACCGTAATTAAATTAAATGGTTCGGTGTTAAATAGCCAGTATTTTTTAATTGAGAATCGTCAACAAATTGGTTCGGATCAAACATTAAAAAACTCAGGATTATTAATTTGGCATATTAATGATTCACAATATGGTAATTCAAATGATGATAATAGATTAGTTGATTTAGAACAGGCTGATGGATTATTCCAATTAAACAATGGCTATAATGATGGTGATTTAAGTGATCCATACCCTGGAACAATGAATATTACTCGGTTTGCAAATGAAACTATACCTTCATCTCAATATAATAATGGTTCAACTTCTAATATTATTGTAACAGATATAATTGAATCTGATGAAATTATTACAGCTACTTTTCAAAATATGCCCAGCTTAGATATTGTAAATATAAATTCAATTGAATTAGATGGTGACGGTGATGGTATTGTTAATCCGAATGAATCGTTTGCGGTTAGCTTTCAATTTGAAAACCCATCAAATATTTCAATAGAAAATTTAAATATAACTTTATCTTCTATCTCACCTTATATTGTTTTATTTGAAGAATTGATTGAAGTTGGATCTATTAATGGAAATTCAAATTCAAATTCAGTAAATATAAATGGATTTATCAATTTGAATTCACCTCCAATAAATATACCAATTTTAATTGAGTTAACAGGAGACATTGAAGGCGGTACTTTAAGTCAATTTTTAGTGTTTGAAATTGAAGTTTCTTTAAATCAATCAGGTTTTCCATTCCAAGAAAGTGGTGCTGTAAAATCATCTCCAATTATTATTGATATAGATGGGGATGGAGAAAATGAAATTATTTTTGGTACAATGAGTGGTGATTTGGTGGTATTAAATTCTGATGGATCTTTTCAAAATGGAAATTGGCCGTACCATGTTGGAGGTCAATTTTGGGCATCTCCCGCTGTTGCAGATATTGATAATGATGGAACACTTGAAATTATAATATCTAATCATAATAAAAATATTTATGTTTTTGACCCATTCGGAAATATTGAAATGGAATTTTATACAGACCAGTTTTTAGTGGGATCACCCTCAATTGGAAATTTAGATAATGATAATGATTTAGAAATTGTATTTGCCGGTATAGGTCAAACTACAAAACTATATGTAATTAATTCAGATACGACTTATGTGAATGGATTCCCAATTGACCTTAATGAAAATGTATTTACAAGCGTAAGTTTATTTGATTTTAATGAAAATAATAAAGATGATATTGTAATTGGTACAGATAATGGAAACTTATATTTAATTTATGATAACGGTGAAATTGCAGATTCTTTTCCAATTGAAACGGGAAATGGGATAAAATCAGACCCAATTATTGCTAATATTGAAGGTGATAATAATCCTGAGATTTTATTTGGAAATGAAGATGGTAATTTTTATTGTTTAAAATCAGATGGAAGTATTCTTTTTCAGATTGATGTGGAAAGCCCAATTAGAACTTCCCCTGGAATAATTGAAGATGAATATGGAATAAAAATATTTTTTGGAGATGTAAGTGGATATTTGCATGGAATAACACCCGTTGGAAATCCGTTAATTGGGTGGCCTAAATTTTATGATCAAGATATATTGGTTTCCCCAATATTTTCAGATTTAAATAATGATGGAAGTCCAGAAGTAATAACCTCCAATAAAATAGGTGATTATATCATTTGTGATTTACTAGGAAATCAATTGTTTGCAGAGCAAATTTCAACAGGGATTATTACTGAATCTCAACCTACAATTGCAGATATTGATTTAGATGGTGATTTAGAAATATTTATTGGAAATCAAAATGGATTAACAGCATTAGATATTAAATTTTCTGGAGAAATTACGTCGTGGAATATGTTTAAAGGGAATTCTAAACGGAATGGATTTATAAATATAGAAAATCTATATCAAATAATGGGTGATATAAACTTTGATGGTTTTGTAAATATATTGGATGTATTAATAATAGTTAATTTTGTCGTTAATGATTTAGATATATCTGATTCTGAATTTTATATATCAGATTTAAATGCAGATAATATTATAAATATTAATGATATTGTCTTAATTGTTCAAATTATATTAAATGATTTTTAATTAGAAAAAGTAAAAATGAAAAGAACTTTTCCACTCAAAGGAATACATTGTGCTAGCTGTATTTCAAATGTTGAAAACCTATTAAAAAAAATTCCTGAAATTAATAATTCAAATGTTAACTTAGCATTAAAAACATTAACAATTGATTACCCATCAAAAGAATTATTAGATGAAATTAAAATATTACTTTCAAAAAATGGTTATGAATTAATTACAAACCCAAAAATTTCAAGCCATCAAATCCAAATAGAAGAAATTAATAAATGGAAAAGTAAATTAATCTTTTCAGCAATTTTTGGTATTCCTTTATTCTTTATTGCTATGGGTGAAATGTTGTCAATATCATTCAATTTTTCATTAAATGTATCAAATTATTTGCAACTAACTTTGGCAACATTTATTATTGCAATTGGTTTTGATTTTTTTAAAATTGGTTTTTTGAGATTATTTAAATTAAACCCTGATATGAATTCACTTATTGCCTTAGGTACAAGTGCTGCATATGGTTTTTCAATTTTCACAATTTTAAATCAAAGTTTTAATCTTGGGTGGTCAGGGTTTAATCATGTTTATTTTGAATCTGCGGGTATAATTTTATTATTTATTACTACAGGTCGCTTTTTAGAAGCAAAGGCAAAGGGGCAAGCAATACAGGCATTAAGTAAATTATTGAGCCATGCTCCTAAAATAGCATTGATTCAGAAAAATAATGAGTGGATAAAAATACCAATTGAAGAAATTGTAATTGGTGATATTGTTAGAATAAAACCTGGAGATAAAGTTCCTGTAGATGGAATAGTGATTGAAGGTGTATCTCATGTGGATGAGTCTGTTATTACTGGAGAGTCATTACCGGTTAAAAAAGATGTAGGGAAACATGTAATTGCTCCAGCAATTAATACATCTGGCACTATTGATATTAAGGCTGATAAAGTTGGTGCTGATACTGTATTCGCTCAAATAATTAGAATGGTAGAAGAAGCTCAATCGTCAAAAGCACCAATTCAATCAATGGCTGACAAAATTGCATCTATTTTTGTACCTGTTGTCTTAATTTTAGCAATAGGTAGTTTTTCATTTTGGTATTTATCTGGCGAGTCATTGGAATTTTCAATTAAAATATTAGTTTCAGTTCTAATAATAGCGTGTCCTTGTGCATTGGGGTTAGCAACTCCAACCGCATTAGTTGTTGGATTGGGAATTGGTGCTCGAAAAGGCGTACACTTTAGAAACGCAACTTCTATCCAAAATTTAAGTAATGTGACTTCTCTTGTATTTGATAAGACAGGAACAATTACTTCAGGGGAAATTTCTGTTACGGATATAATTACTGAACAAAGTGATGAATTATTTAAATCCTATTTTGCATCTATAGAATATTTATCCGAACATTTATTGGCAAAATCAATTGTAAATTCCTTTAATAATTCAAAAATATTAAAAGTTGATGAATTTGAAATTGTTGAAGGATATGGTGTAAAGGGTATGCTAAATAATCGATCAATACTCGCTGGTAGTATGCGTTATATGGATAATCAAAATATAAAAATAAGTAAAAAATATTCAGAATTGGATTTGAAATTACAATCCCAAGGAAAAACAGTTATTCATTTAGCTTATGATCGGTTATGGCTTGGATTAATTGCAATGGCTGACACAATTAGAGATGAATCTGATTTTTTAATTTATAAATTAAAAAAGATGAAAGTTAATTTATCCATATTATCTGGTGATAATCCATACACAACAAAATTTGTAGCAGATCAAGTTGGAATTAAAAATTATTCTTCTGAAATGCTTCCTAAAGATAAAAATGATAAAATTAAAGAGTATAAATCTTCAGGAGAAGTTGTTGCAATGGTTGGTGATGGAATAAATGACGCACCGTCATTAGTAGAGGCTGATGTTGGAATTACACTTAGTTCAGGCACTGAAATTGCGACAGAAAGTTCAGATGTTGTGTTGATGAATCCTGACCTTAGAGGATTATTAACAGCATTTTCATTGAGTAAATTAACAATGAGAAAAATTAAACAAAATTTATTTTGGGCGTTTGCATACAATGTTTTTGCAATCCCTATAGCTATGGGTTTATTTCACCCATTATTATTAAACCCAATGGTTGCTGGTGGGGCAATGGCACTATCATCTGTTACAGTCGTTATAAATTCAGTTAGTTTGAAATTTATGAAAATTGATGGGCATCAATAATAGCATTATTTGCTAATTCATCGCATCTTTCATTTTCAGGATGTCCTGAATGTCCTTTTACCCATTCCCAAATAATTTTATGATTTTGACTAAGACAATCTAATTCTATCCATAAATCTTTATTTTTTACAGATTTTTTATTTGCAGTTTTCCAACCATTTTTTTTCCAATTAAATATCCATGATGAGATACCATTTTTTACATAGGTCGAATCAGTTGTTAACACAATTTCACATGGTTCTTTCAAACATTTCAATGCTTCAACTGCTGCTGTTAATTCCATAATATTATTCGTTGCATTAGGTTGAAATCCTGAAATTTCTTTTACCGTATTTCCATATTGAAGTACTGCACCCCAGCCACCATTTCCAGGATTCCCTTTGCAAGCACCATCTGTAAAAATTTTAACATTTTTCATTTATATTCCTGTTGATTCTTCTTCATCCATTTCTTCAATTTTTGGTGATATTGGTTTGAATATTCTTCCATCCCCTGAAGTACCATCCATAAATACAGTTAAAGATTGATTGAAAGAAATACATTTTAAGTTTGTCGTTTCATTTACTATATTTTGTTTGTCAAGCCATTCCCAATCTAAAAAATCATCTTTCTTTTTCCCTGAAACAGTAAAATATCCAATTCTTAAGCTTGTAACATTTTGGAAAAAATGACTCCCAAATGAAGGGTCTATATCAAGTCCTTCCATACATACTTCAACAATTACTTTTGCATTTGATATTTGGTTCCAATGAACAGGTATTCCGAGCCATGGGTCAGCAGACCCCCAGCGCCCAGGACCAATTAATATATATGGCTTTCCATTTAACTCTGAATTCATTTTTTCAATTTCTAGTGCAATTTGTTTTGTGTTTGAGAGATTGAATTCGTTCGGTTTAATATAGATTATATGTAATAAATTTTCAATTATTCCATCACCTAAGGTTATAGAACTTGAACAAAATACATCTTCAAATTCATTTAAATGGAATTTTTGACGCCGATCTAATTGTTTTATGACCATTGGTTTAATTTGTAAAAGACAAAACTCTGGAATTCGACCATCATTATAAATATTTATTGCATACTCAATTTCAACAGGGCATCCCAAAGAAAGCCCACCCAATTTTAATAATTCCTTTAATATTTCTGATAACGGAATCTTATTAAATTTTAAAATTGAAGAAAAAGTAAGAACACGAATTCCTTTATAATTTAAAGAGTCTCTTATTAGACCATCTTCGCTACTTACTACGCTTGCTGCAAATTTAATAGAACCATCTTTTTCGGCGGTTTCAAGAGAATATCTTTTTAAATTATTTAATTCTCCCTTTGATAAAATATTCTTTTGATCAATCATTTCAAGAGCAAAAAATGATCTTTGGCTATTATTAATTGTTGATTTTACAGAATAAAACTGTGGTAGGATTGCAGGGTATTCAGGAGAAAATCGTAGTACTTTTTCACCTTCAACAACAATTTTTCCAAATCCTAATGCCAAAAATCCGACCCCTTCTTCTCGCTTCATATAAGAAACTGGGTAATAATTATAACTTTGTGCTACACCAGATAAAGTGGGATAAAAACGATTTCCATAATGTTGGCCTATTAATTCTTGAATTATAACAGCCATTTTTTCTTCATCATGTCTATGAGTCGAAATATCCATTATTGATTTTGGTTCTTGAAAAAATAAAGAAGCATATACTCGTTTTACAGCTTCACATAATTGAGAAAGTCTATCTTTTTCTATGTTTGATGAGTTAGGAAGCATATAAGTTTCATATAATCCTGCAAGAGGTTGGTATTGAGAATCTTCCAATAAACTTGATGATCTAACTGCCAAAGGATAATGCACTTCTAATAAAAATATTTTTAAAGATTGGACTAATTTTCGTGTTAATCTTGATTTTAAAAATAATTTAACAATATCATTATTTGAATTTGTTTTTAATGATTTTTCCCATAAATCATTATTTTTCATGAAAATATCAAATTCTTCTGTACCAATTACAATTAGTTTAGGTACTCTAATCAAAATATTAGGATAATTATTTTTAATCGTTGATTTTTCAATCATACTTCTTGCAAAAGCAAGGCCTCGTGCTTTTCCGCCAAGAGATCCACCCGATATTTTTGTAAAATTTGCTGTTGGATCAAATCGTTCTGGCGTGAATTCCACGACCATATCACGATGTCTTCTATCTCTTATTTTTTTAATTATATCAATTAATAATTCTCTTAAATCAAAAATTGATTCAAAATTGTCAATATTAAATTCGCGTAAAAATGATGCAATTTTAAATTCTCCTCTTGCGGCAAGCCAATTTGAGAAATGGTTTTTTGAAGCATGAAATAATAATGATTCATTAGGTATATCAATCAATTGGTCAATTAAATCTCTCAGGTTTTTCGCTTTGGAAATTTCATTTCCATTTTTCATTTTGAATATAAAATCACCAAATCCAAAATTATGAGTGATATAATTAGAAATATCTTTGAGCAAGGTGGGGGATTGTTTATCAAAAAACTCCACCATATTTTTACGCGCTTCACTTTCCATCCTAGAATCAGTAGATTGTAATATTATTGGTATTGCTTTATCAATTTTACGAATCCATTGAGTTAGTTCCAGCCCCGCTTTTTGATTTAATGTATTCTTTTTAGGAAAGCGAATATCAGAGATTATCCCTAACATATTAGAGCCATATTTTTTATAATATCGTTCTGCTTCTTCATAGGATGATGCAAGTAAAACTTTTGCTCTTCCTCTCATATGTAATAATCTATGAGTATCATTCAAACTTTTACTTAACATTTGCCGTGTATGAAATAAAATTTCTTTATAAATAAGAGGTAGCAATATTGAATAATAGCGAGGATTGTCTTCGATTAACATTATTACACGAACATGACCTCTCCTTATATCTCTATTAACATTTTTTCTATCTTCAAGAAATTTAATAATAGCAGGGAATACCCCTGCATCACCAGACCATACAAATACTTTGTCAATTATAGATTTGGGTATTATTTCTGGCAATTGTTGAAGTTCAGATTCATCAAAAACTAATAATATGACCGGTTTTTGAGGATGCGATTCTTTAATCATTTTACCTAAAGAAATGGGGTCCATATCTGATATTCGTAATCCAACAATTACAAGGTCATATTTTCTTTTGGAAAGCATGTTCATGGCTTTTGCGGCTGTTGATGCTTGCCATACTCGAGGTGCATAACTTAAATTCATACCAATATATTCATGAAGAATTTGTTCTGTTAACTGACCATCTTCTTCTAAAATAAATGCATCATACGGGCTTGCAACTAAAAGGATTTCATGTATCCGATGAAGCATCAAATCTTGGAGTGTACCAATATTTTGATTTGTTGATTCTAAGTTATCAATATATTTTTTTATTTTTTTTTGTTTATCTATCAATTATAGCTTTTTATGTTTTCAGGTATTGGTAAATTAAACTTTATTGAAAGTAACCTAATTAGGGTTTTTTAATTATTTTTTAAGTAAATATTGTTTAAAATGGATACAATTAAAACAAAATATATAGATAAAGCAATTGCGCATGTTGCAGATAAAAAATCATATCAAGAATTATATAATGAGTCAATAACAAATCCAAACCAATTTTGGGCAGAACAAGCTACGCGATTAACTTGGTTTGCAAAATGGAATAAAGTACAAGATACAGATTTCAAATCTGCAAATATTAAATGGTTTGAAGGTGGAGAAATAAATGTTTGTTTCAATTGTATTGATAGACATATTGATTCTGGTGATGGAGATAAAACTGCTTTAATTTGGGAAGGGAATAATCCAGAAGAAGATAAATCTTTTACTTATAATGAATTATTAGTTGAAGTCTCTAAATGTGCAAATATGCTAAAAGAAAATGGAATTGTAAAGGGAGATAGAGTTTGTCTTTATATGCAAATGATTCCAGAATTAGCAATTGCAATGCTTGCATGTGCACGAATTGGTGCAGTTCACTCAATTGTATTTGGAGCATTTTCTTCAGATGCATTAAAAGATAGAATTAATGATTCTGATTGTAAATTATTAATTACGCAAGACTGGGGAGTTAGAGGTGAAAAAACAGATATTGCAATGAAGTCAAAAGCTGACATTGCATTAGAATATACACCCTCTATTCATACTGTTATCACTGTTCGTCGTACAGGCCAAAATGTAAATATGGATTCCGAAAGAGATGTATGGTGGCATGATGAAATAAAATTAGTTGAAGATGATTGTCCCGCAGAACAGATGCATTCAGAAGATCCTCTATTTATATTATATACATCGGGTTCAACAGGTAAACCTAAAGGAGTGCTTCATACAACTGCGGGTTATTTATTATATGCATCTATGACTCATGAAATTATTTTTGATTATCAAAAAAATGATATTTATTGGTGTACTGCTGATATTGGATGGATTACCGGGCATTCATATATTATTTATGGTCCTTTAGCAAATTGTGCAACAACATTGATGTTTGAAGGCGTACCAAATTACCCTGATTTTGGTCGTTTTTGGCAAATAGTAGAGAAACATAAAGTGAATATTTTTTATACTGCTCCAACTGCGTTAAGAGCTTTAATGAGAGAAGGTAATAAATATGTAGAAAAATTTGATAGGTCAAGTTTAAAATTATTAGGAACGGTAGGTGAACCAATAAAAGAACCGGAATGGAATTGGTATTATGAAATTGTAGGTGAAAATAGATGCCCTATTGTTGATACATGGTGGCAAACTGAAACAGGAGGTATTTTAATTTCACCATTTCCAGCTTTTAGTGAATTAAAACAAGGCTCAGCAATGTTACCATTTTTTGGTATAGAACCCGTTTTGCTTGATGAAAGTGGAAATGAAGTAGAGGGTAATCCCGCTTTTGGTTATCTTGCAATTAAAAATAGCTGGCCAGGGCAAATGAGATCTATTTATGGTGATCATCAACGATTTTATGACACATATTTTTCTAAATTTAAAAAATATTATTTTACAGGAGATGGTGCGAGGAGAGATGCTGAAGGTGATTATTGGCTCACAGGTCGTGTAGATGATGTATTGAATGTTTCAGGGCACCGGTTAGGCACTGCTGAAATTGAAGGTGCTATCGGTGCACATAAATCTGTTGCAGAGGCCGCAGTTGTTGGGTTTCCTCATGAAATTAAAGGACAAGGAATATATGCATTTGTTACACTTATGGCCGAAATTACTCCTGATAATAATACAATTAATGAAATAAGATTTAAAGTACAAGAATTAATTGGACCTCATGCGAAACCTGATAAAATTCAGTTTACACCCGCACTACCTAAAACCAGATCTGGTAAAATTATGAGAAGGATATTAAGAAAAATTGCTGAAGGAGAACTCAACCAATTAGGTGATACATCAACTTTAGCAGACCCTGATGTAATCACCCAATTAGTTAAACATAAGATTTAGTTTTATTTAATACCAATTAATTCAACTTCAAAAATTAATAATGAATTAGGAGGGATAACACCACCAGCACCTCTGGACCCATATCCAAGTTCAGGTGGGATAATAAAAATTCTTTTACTCCCGATTGTCATATCAGCAATACCTTCATCCCAGCCTTTTATAACTCTACCCATTCCCAATTGAAATTCAAATGGTTTATTTCGATCGTGTGAACTATCAAATTTTACCCCAGAATCTAACATCCCAGTATAATGAACAATAACTGTTTGTCCTTTTTCTGGTTTAGCACCATTTCCTTTTAAATGCTCTATCATTCTAAGACCTGAATCTTTTACAATTTCTTGACCAGGCAATTCAAAATCTGTGTCTTTAAATTGTTTTTTAATATTGACAAGTTCAACATCAAAGTGTAAAATTGAATTTGGAGGGATGCTTCCTGTCCCTCTATCACCATATCCTAAATTTGGTGGGATAATAAGTTTTCTTTTACCACCTGGCTTCATAGTCATTATACCTTCATCCCAGCCTTTGATTACTCTACCCATTCCAACAGGAAATTCAATAGGTTCTCCTCTATCATGAGAGCTATCAAATTTTGTTCCATCTTCTAATGTTCCAGTATAATGAACACTGCAAAAATCACCAGCTTTAGGGAAATCACCTTTTCCCTCTTTAATTTCGATATACTTTAATCCTGATTCTGTAGTCACAATTATTTCCTTATTTAAATCACTTCCAATTGTTATTCCTATTAAAAGTGAAAGATTAATTAGATATTTAAACATAAAACCCCTTAATTATTAATTATTTTATAATAGCAAATTTATGAGAACTTTAATTAATGTTAATTGGATTAAATAATTAAAGTTTGTAAAATATTTCAATCAATTAATCTTTTATTAGATATTATATTATTTATTTTCTTCCTCAATTCTTATTTAAAAATAGAATTAAATTTAATTTATGAAAAAAATACTATTTTTATTAATTATATCTGTTTTTGTGAGCTGCAATTTATTTAATCCCAACGATGAAACTCTTCCAGAGCTTTTAATTATTTATCCAGAAAATGGTGATGAGCTTTCAGTTAGAGACACAATAAAAGTTGAAACAAGTGATAATGTAGGAATAAAAAAAGTTGAATGTGAAATATCGACTAATAATTATTCATTTACAGAAATAGAAGTTACTACACCATTTAATTTTCCTATTTCATTTATAGATAATCATTTAGATTCAATTCAAATTGAATGTATTTCGTTTGATGAAAATAATAATCAAAGCGAACCTCAAAATATAATGGTTACAATAAACAATGATTTAAATCCAATAAATGGTGTTCATGATGGAGATGAACAATTTATTATCGATTTAATTGAAATAAACCAATTAAGTGAATTATATACTGAAGAGACTACTTGGGATGAAATAAATAATTTATCTCGTATTACAGGAATACAATACCGAAATATAGTTATTGATTCTATTCCATTGAGTTTTGAAAACTTATCTCAGTTGAGTTTATTAGAATTAATTAATGATAGTTTAAAAACCCTTCCAGAATCAATTGGGGACTTAATATTTTTAGAAGAAATTAGAGTTCAAAATAATCAATTAACTGAAATTCCTGAATCAATTACAAATTTATCAAATTTAAAGATAATTGATTTTAGTAATAATGAAATTAATTCAATCCCTTTGGAATTTAATAATTTAAGTTGTGCTGATTGTCGGTTAGAAATTATTAAACTTCAAAATAATAAAATAAATTTTATAGATTTATATGAATTTAATCACTTAGAAGTTGTTTGGCTTGCAAATAATGAATTAGAAGATATTAATCTATCATGCCTTAATAGTATTTGGAGCAATGTTTATAATCCTGAAAACCCAACTGTAACTCTATATGAAAATAAACTTTGTAATAATCCCTCTTCTTACGGAAGTTGTATAAATGAAGAAAAGTTAGGCGTACAGATTTGTGATTAATTTTATTTTTTTGTAGAATAAATTTATTGTTTTTTTAACTATTCTCTTCGGCTTTTGCTAATTTTATTAAATTTTATATTTTTTTACTAAAGTTT
>JACNKR010000025.1 GCA_014381925.1 Fidelibacterota bacterium
TGAATTAGATATCACATTGGCTCAAAAAGTTTGTGCAGATGATGACAAAGTAGATAACCTTCATCGAGAAATGTATCCTTTTGTTGAATCGAAAATTGAAGAAGAGCCAGATAAAAAAACACAATGGATTCAATTGCTTGGGATTTCCAGGTATTTAGAAAGGTCTGCTGATCATTGTACAAATATTGCCGAGGATGTGGAATATCTAATAAACGGTGTTATACATAGGCATTCAAGTAAAATTGATTGATAATATGGTTTATTTTAAATGTGAATAAGTATCCCCGAAGAAATACTTTTGTTTTATTTAGACAGGGGATTATTTATTTATAGCCTAAACCTAATTTGTATTTCGTCAGATGATGAGATACTTAATCAGTTGATTTTACATCATTTCCCATAAAGTGAGAATGGATAATTTTATATTTGTCCAATTATAAATTGAAGTATTTATTTTTTTCCCAGATAACCAAGTACTTTCAATTTTGATATTTTGATAATTTTCAGCATCTATATCAAACGGATTTTCTGATAAAATAACTAAGTCTGCAAACTTACCTAATTCCAAACTCCCTATGTTATTTTCTTCAATAAATTGCCATGCTGGATTTATGGTAATTGCTTTTAAAGCATCGAATTTAGTTAATCTTTCCTGGCTTCCCACAATTTTTCCTGTTATTCGTGTCTTTCTTAAAATTGCAGTTTCTACGGGTCGAAGTGCATTTACAGGTGTAACGGGATTATCTGTATGAATAGTTGTATAATTCCCAATTTTCATTGCAGTTCCTAAAGGCATATATCGTTGTGTTCTTTCTTTTCCAACAATTTGGTCTAACTTATCACCATAATAATAAATATGGTCAATAAATACACTCAGGGTAACACCTAATTTTTCTGCTCTATTAATTTGTTCAGTTGTGATTAACGCATTATGTTCTAATCTATGTCTGTGATTTTCTCTTGGTTGGTTAATTAACGCATATTCAATTGCATCTAAAGCGATATTTATTGCAACTTCACCTTGTACATGGATAGCAATTTGAAAGCCTTGATTATGGTATTTTTCAACAAGCGGAATAAATTCATTTAAACTATAATTTACTTCACCATAATGATTTGGGTTTAACCCAATTCGATTTAAAGTAATATGTGAATTTTCATAGGCATCCTTAAATGCGGCACCACCAGTATATGGAGAACCATCCATATAGAGTTTTACTCCTTTAAGGCGGAATTTATCATGACCATAATTGGGTTGCCAATTTGCACTATCAATTTGGTTCTCTAATCCATATATAAAAGTTCGAATAGGCATGTTTTTTTGAGATGCTAAATTATACATGAAATCTAAAGGATAACCTCCTTTTTCTATTGGGCCTAGAACTCCAATAGAGGTAAAACCAGCTTTAGCATATTTTGAATATTGTATATTTAATAATAATTGAATTGCCGATGAAGGTGTTTTTGGGAGCTGTTTTAAAATATATTGAAGGGCTGTAACTTCATATATTACTCCATTAAGCTCACCATTATTATCTTTTAAAAATTTACCAGCTCCTGATAATTTTGGATAATCTTTTGTTATTTTAGCTCTTTTATATCCTGCCGAATTGATAAACCCATGATGCATCATTTGAGTAAGTATGAGCAATGGTCTATTTGGTGAAATGTCATTTAATTCAGATAATGATGGGTTTTCTAAATCATCAACCATCACAGGATCCCACCCAAAGACAATTAGCCAATCATCATTGTTCGAATTATTAATTTCCGTTTTAATTGCATTTATTATTTCTGCTCGTGTATTATAGTTATATCCACTAATATTTAAGACTTGATCAATTATTGCAGTACCGATTGGATGACAATGTGCTTCAATAAAACCAGGCATCATCGTCTTGCCTTTTAAATCTATAACTTTTGTTTTCCAATTATCATTTTTAATAATATCTTCGTTATTACCAATTTCAGAAATTAACCCATCTTTAATATAAATAGCTTCAAACTCACTATTCTGTGATTCCATTGTAATAATTTTACCATTAATAAAAATGGTATCTTGAGAAAATAAAGGTAATATCCAAAAATAAAATATAGAAATTATTAAAATTAACCCAGATAAATATTTCAACATTAATTTCAATTTCTATTTTAAAAGAATGATTTTTTGAGTGCTTTGAAAAATAGGTGATAAACTATTTGAATTTTTGAACATAGATATTTTAACGATATAAATTCCTGTTGAAAGGTTATTTCCATTAATTTGGATTTTATGATTTCCAGATTTATAAATTGTATTTATAATTGACTTTATTTTTTTTCCTGTTATATCAAATAATTCAATATTTATTTGTGATTCATTTGGTATTGTAAAACTCAATTTAGTTTTTGCATTAAATGGGTTGGGGTATGCAGGGTTTATTTTAAATTGAGTTGGTGTAATTTTTGTTTTTGCATGAAGATTATTAATATGATTTACAGATAAATTATACCAAGAGTTAATGTCACCATATAAATTGATAAATTTTCCTGTGTTATCTTGGTATAATTTTATTTCAGGGACATCACCTTCTTCAATATATCCCTCTGTTTGAGAAGATAAATCTCTGCCCATTATTGGTAGAATTATTTTTTTTAAAGACCAACTAGTACTACCAATTATTTGATCTTGATGGTAAGCGATTATAATATCATTTTCATTGGGTGAATAGTTCTCAATTATTAATTCATCAATTAAATAAAAGGCTTGATTTGTCGATTGATTATAAGAAAATTTAGATTGATTATTTTTATTTAGCCCTTCAATAATTGTTGATTCTTCGCAATTTGTCCCCCAATAAAAATCTATTGGGTAAAGGGAGTTTATCCAATACCCCTTTTTATTTTTTAAATTAAATAAATTACCAGACCATCCAGATTCTGTTTTAAATAATCCCACGGTTTGCCCTAAAATAAATTGGAAATTTTCAGAAAACACATCACCATTTAATGAATTAATTGTAAAATTATCATGTTCACCTGAATAAGATATTAAATTATTTCCTTCCTGTAAATTATATGAAATACAATCTGTTGGTAAATAAGGTCTATTTTGCAATGGGATATGCCATGTGAAGTTTGAACCAACATTGAACCAATAGCCTGAATTAATATCGAGTGAATGTAAATTCCCTGACCATTCACCATCTATTTTAAAATATCCTAATCCTTGCCTTAAAATAAAATTTATTTCCAGACCACTTTCTTCGAGTGGTTGCATTAATATTTCAGTATTACTTGTTTCTGGTATTCCATGTAAACTGATTAAATTATTTCCTCGTTTAAATAAAATAATATTATCATACATACATTTTCCATTATCAAAAATAGCTAATGGATTATAATTAAAAGCTAATGTATCTACACAACCAAATTCATTAATTTCAATACAATCATTATTTTCATTAATTGCTGTTAAACAATTCCCATCACAATCATAATTGTTAGGAGCATATTCACATAATCCATCATTTCCACTTGAAAAATAATTATAATTACATGCAATTGGATCTAAACAACTTATAGAATTACATTGAAAAAAATCTGATAGCGGACTGTTTAATTCATCGCAATTTAGTTGAGGAATTATTTCAGCAAAAGGTCCATTAAAAGAAAGCAATTCAGATAATAATTTTATTGAACTAGGGTAGTATTTAATTTCATCTGTTGTGTAATCTGAAATATTAAATTCAATTAAACGATTGTTTTCCCAGACCTGATTTCCTAATTCCGATGGTTGTAATATGCCATCACCATTACATGAATTACAATTTATCTCATTTAAATTATTTATTGTAATTATATCTTGAAGAATTTGATTATCATTTGCATAATTCAACTCATTGACTGGATATAAAGATATTGGAACATCTACTTCATTTTGAAATATTAACAATTCTTGATCATTTATTGGAATATATCCACTATCAACGGAATGTGGGGTTGACATTATAGAAAAATGATTTGGAAATGATCGATAAAATAATTCATATCTGGATTCTTCATGTATGTCATCTGAAGATTTATAAGCGAATAATTCTGTACCATTAGACATGATGAAATTTCGTTGCTCTCCGTTAATATTATCAATATCAAATTCGGTATTTTCAATAATATTAATGGCATTCATAATTCCTCTATACTCATCATTTAAATCGATTATATTTTTCATAACCCATAAAAAGTATAATTCTGAATCAACAACACAATTAAATCCATCTTCATTCCAATTACCACAATTATATGAATTCGGTGAATTATCAAAAATCCAAGTCGAATCTGTACCATTTTCTGTTAATAAATTTAATAAACCTATTTTATCAATTGTCCCATTATGTGCAAATGAATATGTTTTATTATTAATTTGATAAGTAAATGGATGGGGGTTAGGTATGGAAAAAGCCCCTGTGGTTGCATTTCTAACATGTCCAAATGCAATTCGAATATTATTTGTTGGGTTTAATATATGATGGATTTCTTGAATAAATTGAGAGTCATTGATTGCTGTAATTGAAGAATGAATATTATCAAATGACTCGTTAAGAATTTTATTTTTATATTTTACCAATCCCCATCCGTCATTACTATTATATGGCCAATCATGATAATTTCCTAAATTACCTTGAAGTTGAAATTCGAGTAATTGAGAATAAATTATTTCATAATCATGTATAAAAGGTTTATTTTCTTTTTGAATAATCCCCCAAAGCCTGCTTGCACTTAAGTATGATAGGATTATTGAAAATAAAATAATTATATAACAATATTTTTTAATGGTATATGTAATATTGAGGGGTTCCAAAGCAATAAAAGTTACGAATTATTTAACTATCTAAATATTGGTTTATTTTGATAGTCGTTTGAAGTAAATTTATTAAATAAAAAAAGGCAGAGATAACTCTGCCTTTAAAAAAAAACTGAAAAAAATAAAGTGAAATTATTTCATTAGTATTGTTTGAATACTTGCTTGATGGTTTTCTGAAATTAATTTAACAATATATATTCCACTTGATAAATGAGATGCATCCCAAGTGAATTGATGAGAGCCAATAGTCTGAAATCCACTATAAATTTCTTGAACTTTTTGCCCATGAATATTAAATGCAACTAATTGAATATTTGCATCTATTGGTAAGGAGAAATCCAATTTTGTTGCTGGATTAAATGGATTTGGATATGAATTATTTAATTTAAACTCATATACTCCATTACTATAAATATTACCATTTTCTGATTTTATTAATGATAATTCATTTCCAAACATATCACTCACTACTATTTGAATATCTTCAATATTTAAATTATGAGTATTATCTAAAATCAATTCTATTTTATTATTTTCAAATGGAATGTTTTGTAATGAATAAGCTAAAATAACGTCTTCATTTGAAATTAATTCTTTTTCATTATTTTGTAATAATTTAACATTTGAAAATAGTGAGTTAGAATTTAATTGTATTCCAGAAATTTCAATATCACTAGAAATATTAATTAGTAATTGGTTATTATCCTGATTAAAATTAACAGTAGCCATATTATCAATATTAGAATTTAGCACAGTGTTTCCAAGAATTATATTAATCATGTGAATGATATCTAAAACATTAATTGTTTCATCACCATTAAAATTTGCATCTGCTTTCTCACATTCGTTATAAAACTCTGAAGTTATTCCACCTGTTGAAATTAAATTTACAGTTAAAATTACATCTGTAATATTTATAAATAAATCATCATTAGGATCACCAGACATATTATGACAGGAATCACATACATCTCCAATATTATCATAATCTTCATCTTCCTGTTCTGGATTATAATCATTTGGACAATTATCGGTCTCATTTAAAACAAAGTCACTATCATAATCAGGATTTCCACACATAGTGCAATCATCTAGCATGTTTTCTATTATATTATTAGCTTGATTACTAGTAACTTGATTTGACATATATTGAACTCTCATTTCATGGTCAATAAATACTGTACTTGGAATTGCACTTCCTGTATTAAAAAAACTGAAAATACTATTTCCGCCACCATTACCATCATTAACAATTACAGGTATATTAATAATCCCCATATCTCCCCATTGTTCGCATGAGTAAGGTTGATTCATATCCATTAATGCATTAAATATAAATACGCCATCATTATCAGACCAATCATCTACAATGCCATCAAATTCGGGTATAAAAGCAACGCATGGGTCACACCAAGTTGCTGACATATCAATTAATGAAACTTTATAAACTCCTCCGTTTGTTTCACCATTTAAATCGGAGAGTTTAAATCCTTCCGTTTCATAGTTACCATAACAAACTGGATAATTTACATTTTGATGAGATGAACTAACGACATCACCAACTCCATAAATTGCTGGAAAAATGGTTGAAATTAATGCGAATCCTAAAATTATTTTTTTTATCATACTTTATTCCTTATTTATTTTAATAATATTGCTTTTTTAAATTGTTGATTAATACCATCAGAAAGTTTGATATAATATACGCCTGATGGAAGATTACTTGCATGCCATGAATATGAGTGTAATCCATTTTCTTGGTAGCCATCAAAAATAGTGCCCACTTGTTGTCCATTTGTGTTATACGCCATTAATGTAACATGTCCTGACTCTGCAAGTGAAAAACTAATTTCTGCTGTTGGGTTAAATGGATTTGGATATATATTTGATAATTCAAAAATATATGGTCCCTTTTGGAATACAGAGCCATTATTAGATTTTATAAGCTCCATTCCTCTTCCATGTGTATCTCCAACAATTATTTCAATCTCTTGAGTATTTAATTGTGATCCATTTTCAATAGTAAAAGTTGCTTTTTTACTATCAAATGGTTGATTTAATATTGAATATGCTAAAACATTAGTAGCATTATTTAAATAATTTATTTCTAATTTAATATGACTATTATCAAGCAAATTAATATCTGTATTTTTCCCAGGAATCATAAATTGAACACCACTAAAAGAATGTGAAGCATCTAGATTAACAATTAAATCATTTGATTGTGTTACAAATGATGCCTCAACATTACCAGAGATTTTATTTAGTTCTAAATTGCCATTATTACAATTACAGAATTGTATAGAATTCCCTAGAATAACATTTACCATTTGAATTATATCTAATACATTTATTATCTCATCACCTGTAAAATCTGCATTGGATTTTTCACAATCTGTAAATGCATTTGAATCTATACCACCATTTAACACTATATTTACAGTAACAACTATATCCGTAATATTGATAAATCCATCTTCGTTTAAATCCCCTGCTGAATTTAAACATTCATCACATAAATCACCCATTCCATCATTATCATTATCATCTTGATTTGGATTATAATCATTTGGGCAATTATCGTCTGAGCCAACAAACCCATCCCCATCTAAATCTGAAACTGCTCCACACAAACCAGCTTCTTCACATGTTTCATATAGGCTTTGAATTAAATTATCTGTTGACCCGTAAGGCCAAGGTTTATCAACAACTCTCATTTCATGATCTAAAATAGCATAAGTAGGATATGCATTATAAAAATCATGCAACCAACCAAAAATAGTTCCAGGGTCTTCAACAATTAATGGAATTCCGGTAATTCCTGCATCACCCCATTGTTCACAAGTATATGGTTGACCAATATCTGCAAGTGCAACCATATATCTTACACTTTCATCAATAAGTCCATTCCCATTATTATCTTCACCATCTTCAGTTTCCATCCAATAATCAGCATGTGCGTCCATCGAACCGATGTCGTTATAACATGGTTCTCACCAAGTTGCAGCCATATCGATAAAGGATATCCAATATTTTCCGTCATTATTTATTGCGCCATTTAATTCAGAAAAATGAAATAATGAATTGTCGTCACCATAGCAAATATCAAAACTTTGATTTTGATGGTCTTCACTAATTACATCTCCGATATCATAAGTTTGTGCACTTACAATCGCTAAAATTAGTAATATTAGTAGAGTTATTTTTTTCATATTTCATTTCCTCATTTAGTTAAACTGTTGATTTTTACTATCTGTCAATTTGATATAATATACACCTTGTTAAAGGTAATTTGCATATCAAGAAAAAAAATAAATTATTTCCATATTCTTAATAACAAAAACTAAATTCATTTGTTGGTTAAAAATGGTTTAGTATTATAGTTAAAATAATTAAATCCAATTTAATAAAGAAGCATTTATATTAAATTTAATATCATAAAATTCTAAACAATTCAATATTGAGTTGTTTGTGTAGAATTTCCTAAAATAATATTAACAATTTGAATAATATCAATGACATTTATAATTGAATCTTCATTTATATCTGCATTTGATTTTTCACAATCAGAAAAGTTAGAAGAATTTATTCCACCTTGTAGAACAATATTAACAATACTAACTACATCTGTAATATTGATAAATCCATCTTCATTTACATCACCTAATGAATTTTGGCATTCATCGCATAAATCTCCAATATTATCATCATCTGTATCTTCTTGATCAGGGTTAAAATCATTTGGGCAATTATCATCAAGACCAATCAAACCATCACCATCAGTGTCCGAAACACCACATAATCCTTCTTCTTCACAATCTTCATAAAGAGTTTGAACTATATTATCAATAGCACCATAAGAATTAGATTTATGCACTAGCCTCATATTATGATCTAATACTGAATAAGCTCCATAAAAAAAACCACCTGTTTCTAACCAATTATTAATTGTTCCAGGGTCTTCAACAATTAACGGAATCCCATAAATCCCTTCATCTCCCCATTGTTCACATGAGTAGGGTTGATTTAAATCTGCTAGGGCAACCATATATCTTACACTTTCGTCAATAAATCCATTCTCATTATTATCTTCACCATCTTCAGCTTCCATCCAATAATCAGTGTGTGCGTCCATCGTACCGATGTTTGCGTAACATGATACTCACCATGTGGCAGCCAGTTCTATTACTGTAACCCAATATTTCCCGTCTTCGTTAATTGCACCATTTAAATCTGCAAGTTTAAATGATATATAATCCTCACCATAACATACATCAAAATTTTGATTTTGATGTTCAATGCTAATGATTTCATTTACATTATAATTTTGTGCAGTTATGATTGTAAAAAACATCATTATAATTATTATTATTTTCATTTTTTTATTTTCCTTGGTTTTGTTTTAAAATAAATTATGTAACATTACATTAATATTAATATATTGATATTAGTATATTTATTATAAAATTGTAACAATTTAAAAGAAACTTCTATATGTTAATTTGAAACCATCTTTAAATCCGGGTTGATCTGCACAAACCCCATTTGCACAAATTCTCCCACCTTTTTGGCTTCCATAAAAAATAGATAATTGACTACTCGAATTCATGTCAAAAGTGAAATCTGCACCTTTCCAATCATTATATTTATCAGACCAAATTTCTCCACCTAATTTTTTATCATGTGTCTCTCCGTCATAAAATAAAGTAATTGACCACTTTTTAGGGTGACGGTATGATATTGAAAAGTATTGATTATAGTAATTTTCGATATTTGTTAGCCTACTATCAATAGTTCCATCGAGTAATAAAATATCATGGCTTGCATTTACATTTCGCCATTGGTGTTCCCAATATGTAGAAATTGAACTGCCATCACCAAAATTCCATGAAAAACGCATGGGTAAGGTGATGACTGTTTGTTCAGTGTATTCATATTTTTTTGATTTTAAGTTTTCAGTTCTAGCATTTATTGATTCAGCTTCTAACTCATTTTCCCTAATTGCATAATTAATTTCATAATTTGATAAAAGGTTTGCTAATGAATCTTCATAACTAATTCCATAATATTCTAAAATTTGGGAGTTTGCATATTCTTCAGGGGTTAAATTATTACATAATCCCCAAATGGAACATGCCTCAAAATAACCGTTCCAAATGTCAATGAAATCAGATTGATTATTATTGTAATTTTCGGTTACAAGATTTAATTCTTCTATATTCCAAATAGAAAGTGATGAATCTACAGAATGAATATAATTATCAATATTAATATCACCATAATCATATACTTTTGTATCATGATATTTAAACACATCATCTAAATGGTCAATTCCAACTTGAAAAAATAAATGATTATTAAAAGCATATCCTGAAAATTCAGTGTAAAATTGTCTAAATGGTTTAAAGGCTAAATCCTCATCATTTCCTCGCATAAACACTAAATTAAATGGATTTGAGTGAATATAACTTTGGGTTGATTCATTTGCTAATGAATCAATATCAATTGATAAATATCTTCCAACATGTGAATTTGATTGCGATGCGTTTAACATCCAATTTAGGTTTTCATTTATAGCATATTGAATTTCTATTTGATGACCAATTTCATCATTAAAATTCATTGAATGATTATATCGTGATCCAAGAATGGATGTAGATTCTCGATAAACAATTGGTGCACCTCCTAAAGATTGAATAAAATAAGGTTCATTATAATCTTTGTATTCATAAGTAATTCCAAATCCTGCGAGATAAGTGGATAGTGTGCCATAAATTTTATAACCATCAGTATTATCTCCTAATAATTTTGAATAATTATTTCCTGAATACTCAAAATAATAATCAATCGGACCAATAGAATTTGTCCAATTTAAATTTATTATTTTGGAGGAAAGAGTATCCGTTCTATATTCTTCATAAGTAACTCTGTCATAAAACTCTTTTCCTAAACGCGTATCAAGATGTTCATTATTATACAAATTCATCATAGATTCATCAATTTCTGAAGATTGATTTAAAAAATACATTTGAAATATACCTAATTGATTAAAATCATAATCAACCCCAGCACTATAAACACGATTATTTACCCACCTATCTGAAATGGATTGTGCTGGATTTGTCCGATAATCATATTGACCTTTTCCAACGAGTGAAAAAACACGCAGGTAATCTAAAGGATAAAACTCAAATTCTAATCCCCTAATACTATTATCTAAATCAACATTTTGGCTTATCACCATATTTAATGATAGTCCACGCCCATATAATGTATAAATATCACCCACTTTTACATTATACAAATCCTCACTATATTCAAAATAAAATTTATTTAGACCATTTTTATTTACACCAAAAATGGGTGGTTCACTATATTCCCACTGTGACCATAATGAAACTCCAGAAGAAAATTGCATATTTACGTCTAGAATATTTTCAAAATAAATATAAGGCTCTTCTGTGCTTCCTTCATTTGTAATATTAGTTCCTTCTCCAAATTTAGATTCAAGCGAGAAGTTGGTATCTGTTTGAGTAAAAGTGAAGGATAAAAAAATAATTAAAAATATTTTCACTAATTAGTTTCCGTATTTGATTCAAAAGTTGTTTCTGGATAATTATGGATTATTAATTCTTGAATTTCATTTTCTATTCCAATTTCATCTCCGGGATTATAACTAGTATGTCGTTTATAGATACTCCCATCTTTGTTTACTAATAAAATAAGAGGCATTGCTTTTGCACCTAATTTTCTAAACGATTCTGAGCGAGGGTCTGAAAGAACGGTGAAATTATATCCTGTGGATTTAATGTATGATTTTACTTTTGCCATACTGCGAGGAGTATCCATATTTATTGAAAATACTTGAAATCCTTTTTCTGCATATTTATTATGAAATTTGTTTAAATATTTCATTTCCTTTTTGCACGGTTCACATGCCATTGTCCAAAAATTTATAAGAATAGGGCCGTCCTTTGCCAGAGTATTCATAGCAACTCTTTTCTTATCGAAATCCTTTAATTTTACATTTGGAAGTCCTGTATTTTCACCAAATAAAATATTTAAGCTCAAAAGTAATATAATTGTTGTAATGATATTTTTCATTTATAAAATTCCTATTTAATTAATATGGTAAATTTATTAAAGTTCTGTATTGATTATGTTTATGAAATAATTTCAATTTGTAATTAGTCTTCAACACTTTTTATTTTTTTGTATTGGTGGACAAGGAATAGTTCCATAAGTACAGAAAACACAACAATCCCCCTTGTTTGGTTTTAAAACATTTTGACAATTTTCACATTTATAGAAAAACTGACAAGCATTTGTTGGCATTGATTCTATTTTTTTGTGTCCACAATGAGAACATGTTAATATTGATTTTAATTCTATGGTCATTTATTTCTCTTTTATATTAATGACTGAGTATCCTGTTAAATTAATGGCGTTTTCTATTTTATTAATCGTTGTTTTTGAATTATCAAATTTTATTTCAGCATTGCCATTTTTATAGGAAGAACTGATATTTATTATACCGTTTAATTGATTTACAGAATGAATAATATGTTTTTCGCAAGAAGTACAAGTCATTCCTTTAATTTCTAAATTAATAGTTTTGATATTTGAATACTTCACTTCGCCAACCTCTTTTTTAACATTCGGATAAAATATTGACGAATAGTATGGAAACGAAGTCATTATAATAGCAGAAATAGTCACGATTCCCAAAAATAGTTTTGATTGAAAGAAAGAGGATTTTCCGTTATTTTCACAATCGCAATCACGTGCATTTTGAGGTTTTAGTTTTTGGTACCATGCAACCCCTAATACTAATATTGTAAAACCAATGAAATAAGGCCTGAATGGTTCTAACCATGAGAAAGTTGAAGCATAACCTGTAGAACCCGAAATTAATGCTAATATTGGAGTAATACAGCAAAGTGATGATGCTACTGCGGAAAGTAAACTTGTTCCAATTATTTTATTATTATTATTCAATTCAAATTTACTATTTATTTTCATCCACTTGTTCAAAAAATGGTATTAATAATTGTACATATTCCTGTGATAATGAATAGAAAATTGTTTGGGCTTTTCTGTTGGGTTTAATAATATTTCTGTCTTTTAGTTTTCTTAAATGCTGTGATATTGCCGATATTTTCATTTCAAGGATATCGCTTAAATCACAAACACAAAGTTCTTTTTCTTTAAACAATAGATATAATATTTTTAATCGCACCGTATTTCCTGTCAGATTTAAAATATTTGATAATATATGGAATGAACTATTTAATTCATTTATTATCAATTTACAATTAGATATTTGTTCTATATTTGCATCAATTCTTATACAATTTTTTTCTTCCATGGTGTAAATTTATAACCATCTTCTTATTTAAGCAAATACTAAAATAATAATAATTTATTATAATTTGTGCAGGTTTTTTATTAATTTTAATACCACATAGTTAAACAAATAAAATATTGTCCCGAGAAGTATGTGAGGTAAACTAATGTTGAACAATAAGGAAATTCACCTTTATATTGTTTTATTGCTAATAAAATATCAGAAATTGTAAATAAAATTGCCCCTAATAAAATTAATTTCCCATTTATATTGTCATGTAATTGAAAATATGATCTTGATGTAATAAGCATTGTACTAATTGCCAAAGAATAAATTAATACTGGGATTTTATGTGAGTTTAAGGAGGAATAAATAAATAAATAAAATAATATTGAAAATAAAGATGTAAAAAAAATAAAAATATAATTCAAATGAAATCCGTCTAAAATAAATGCATTAATATAAAATATATGAGTTAAAAAAAATGCACCCATTCCAATCAAAAATTCTTTTTTCCCAAACATTAATAAAATATCACCCAATAGAGAAAATAATATGCCAATTAAAATGAGTTGATTCAATATATTTCGATCAATATTTTGTGATAATACTCCCATTATTATTATAGAAATTAATGTTAATGGTTTTAATACAAAAAAGTTTTTATTTATTTTCATGTGTTTTGAATATATTGTACCTAATAAAACACTAATTGAAAACAAAGTAATAAAGATTAATTTAAAATTCATATCCCGCTGAAAAGTAAAAATTTGTTGTAAAATGAGTTGGTAAATATAAACTATTTGGAGAATAACTCCATGTCAAATTTATTGGCCCTAGGGGTGATTTTAAACTAACCATAACTCCTCCTGCATTTTTCAATTGAATTTTTAATTCTTTATATTGTGCAAAAACTATTGGATTATAAAATATATGGAAGAAAATATCTTTTTTATATTGGTATATAAATTCATTTCTAATTCCAATTAATTTTTCACCAAAAAGCCCAAATCGTGGAATACCTGCATGAAATTTTTCATTCTCATTGATTAAATAATATTCAAATGGTATCTTATTTCCATTCACTAAATTAATATAGATTAAATTTCTAATTGCATGTTTTTTAATTGGTAAATAAGAATCAAAAAAAGAATTTATTGTATGAAAACTATACTTCCCAAATTTTAAACTATAATCGCCAGATATAGAAATATTTACCCCTCTTTGGGGAGATAGGTTATCATTTAAATTATCTAATACAAATTCAAAAGAAGCCATATCAAAATATTGGTGTTTATATAAAATATCTTCAATATTTGTTATTTCAAATTCACTATCTAATGTTGAATTACCAATTTTATAATCAATTTCAGATGCCCAATAATTGCCAATTGTTGTTCCAAATCCTATCGATAAATACTGTTTGTAATAATCTAATGTTGCAACTTTTTTACCATGATTATTATATTTTGTAATTGGTTGCCAACTATCAATTATTCTTAAAAATGGATAAATAGGGTAGTTTAATGTTTTACTTGGATAATAGATATTAAGTTGGTTGTGTCTAATTCCTCCAAATGTAAATTGGTTTTCAAATCGAACTCCTGAAAATGGAATATTTGATAATTGAACATTGGAAGTTATTATTATTTGATGTTCATGATCCCATTTTATTCCAAATCTTAATTTATTTTCAGGTTGTTCGATAATTTTTAAAATCAAATCAGTTTTATTATTGTTTTCTTCAAAATAATATTCAATAATTTTAAAATATCCTAAGCCATATATATTATTTATTTTGTTATTTAGTTTTTCAATTGTAATTTTTGAATTTATTGAAATACCTAAAAGTCGATTAATAAAAGTAGGGGAGAACGTTTTTAATCCAAATATTTTTATTTCATGAATAGTAACATGTTTTTGAATTTGTAGATTATTATTAATTTCAATAAATTTTAATTCATTTTTTATTTTAATTAATTCAGGTATATTTTTTTGTGTCGCTAATAAGCCTTTTTTTACCATTCCATTAATTTTTTTATTCGTAAAATCTGAAGATTTATAATTTTTCAAGTCAGGTTTTATAATTAAATCAGCAAGTTTTGAATTTTTTGCTTCAATTTTATATTCTAATATTCCGATTGTTTGTTCCATTATTTCACGAAATCCATTTAATTGAGATTTGTTTTTCATTGGTGTACCTACATCGATTGCAATAATAATATCAGCACCCATTTCTTTTACAATATCCGTTGGTAAATTATTAATTACTCCACCATCAACTAAAAGCGAATCTCCCCAAATTACAGGTGAAAAAATGGTTGGAATTGAAAGTGATGCTCTAAGAGCTTTGGGTAGTACACCTCTTTCAATTATGACTTCATTCCCAGTAATTATATCTGTTGCAATACACTTAAATGGAATTTTAAATTGACTGAAATCCATATTTTTATTTTGTTTTGAAAAGATTTTATTTAATTCCAATAATGCACTTTGGCCATGGATAAACCCATCGGGTTCCACGGGTTTTAATTTATTCAACCTAAATTCAAGTTGATATTTTCCATAATCTTTTTTTTCAAAATAGGGTAGGTTTCGTCTTGGAACTTGATCTGTAAACATAGCTTCCCAATTTGTATTATGAGCCATTTGTTCAATTTCAATACCTGAAAACCCAACTGAATACATTGCACCAGCAATAGCACCTATACTTGTTCCTACAATATAATCTATTGGTATTTCTAAAGAATCTAATATTTTTAATGCACCTATATGCGCAAATCCTTTTGCTCCTCCTCCAGATAATACGAGTCCAATTTTTGGGTTTTCGTTACAAAAAGAAATAGAAAATATCAGAAATGCAAGAATGAAATAATATGGGTTCAAAACAGATTCTTTAATTATATTTTTTATATTCATTAAATATTATTAATTTAGGCCATCTAATAAAATATTTAGTAAAATTTCCATATAGTTATTTTATGAATTAAGTGATTTCATTTAATAATGAAACTTTATTTTTATATACACAGAAAATTTAAATTATGCTTAATTTTATTACATTAATTTAATTAAGGAAAAATCATTATGATGAAAAAAATATTTTATTTATCAATTTTAACTATTTTTATAATGAATTGTAATTCAAAATCGGCTTCTGATAATTTAAAATTACAAAATAAAGAACAAGTACAATTATCTAAACTAAAAACAATTTTTGTTGATACGGATAGTAGTTCAATAAAATGGATTGGAAAAAAAATATTGAGTAGTCATGAGGGCATTATTAATATTTCAAATGGTGAATTAGTAATGAACGGAAATAAACTTGAATCTGGAATTATTGAAGTGGATATGACTTCAATTTTAAATACGGATATCGAAAATGAAAAATATAGTAATAAATTATCTAATCATTTAAAAAATGAAGATTTTTTCAATGTAGCCGAATACCCAACTTCTATTCTTACTATCACTAATTCAGAACAAATAAATGAAGAGAAATATAATTTTAGTGGAGATTTGACAATTAAAGGAATTACACATAATATAGATTTTTATGGTTCTGTAAATAAGGAAAAAGATTTATTTTATAGCCACATTAATTTAGAATTTGACCGGACTAAATGGAATATCAAATATAATTCTGGCCAGTTTTTTGAAGATTTAGGTGATAAACTTATTTTAGATAATATTGAATTAAATGTTTTGATTAAAACAAAATAAGAGATGATTTATTTTTTAATATTATTTATTTTTATAAATGTAATTATTGGTTTATTTGTCACTTTACTTTCTAGAAGTAAATACCCATATACAGTTATTCCAAAATCATCTCATATGAAATTTAATATTGTTAATAAAATTGATGATGAAAAAGATAGTCAATTAGAAAAAGAAATTATTAATATGAATAATCAAGAAAAAGTAAATGAATTAGTAGAGAAAATAATTCCTAAAATTCACCCACATGAAAATCCAAGCCAAAAAATGAGCCATGAAATTGAAGAAAAAGTAAAAGGATATTTTGATTCAAATCCAAATGAAGCAACCAAAATATTCAAAACAATGTTGAAAAATAAATAATTCAGTGGTTGGTCAATTATACGATATATGAATAAATTTCAACTAATAGATTTAACCTATATTCAGTGACTATAAATCAAAAATATATATTATTATTATCATTCCTTTTAATTTTAAGTGGATGCTCTAACATTTCTTTAGAAAAAGAAATTGAGTTATACCCAAATGGTAGTAAGAAGAGAGAACTTACATACAAAGGGAATTATTTTCAGATGGAATTAGTGAAATCAATTGATTTCTATTCTGTACCACAATCTGACGACCCTCCAAAATTATCCGAAATGAACTATGAAAATAATTCATTAAATGGTAAACAGGAACATTGGTATAAAAATGGTACAAAAAAAATGGTGTTAAATTATCGATATGGTTTAATGCATGGTGAACAGTTAGGTTGGTTTGTTAATGGAAAAAATAAATTTAAGCGAAATTATAATTTTGGCAATTTAGATGGTATTCAATACACATATATTAAAAATGGTAACTTGGATAGAAAAAAGTTATATCGAAGCGGAAAATTAATCCGTATTATAAAAGATTAACATTTAATGTTAATTAATGACCCTTTTGTTTTAAACCTCAATTTAAATAATAAATAATATTTCTTCATCTTTGATTAAAAATAATTCAAAGAAAAAAATTTTCTTGATTGATGGAATGGCATTGATATATCGTGCACATTTTGCAATGATAAAAAATCCGTTAATTACATCAAATGGTTATCATACTTCTGCAATACATGGGTTTTTCAATTCAATTTTTAAAATACTAAGAGATGAAAATCCTGAATATTTTGCTGTGATTTTAGATTGTAAAGAGCCAACATTTCGTCATAAAATGTATAAAGAATACAAGGCAACTCGTCCTAAAATGCCAGAAGAATTAGCTGAACAAATACAACCTATTGTAGATTTTTTAGAAGCCGCAAATTTTCCAATGATAAAATTACCTGGTTATGAAGCAGATGATATAATTGGTACAATTACTGAAAATGCTCGTTCTCATGATGTTGATACCTATATTGTTTCTGGAGATAAAGATTTAATGCAACTTGTAAATGAAAGCACTTTTGTTTATTCTCCTGGAAATAGATTTAAACCAACAACAATTTATGATGAAAAAAAAGTAATTGAAAAATGGGGGATTCCTTCAGAAAAAATTACAGAGTTTTTAGCATTAATGGGTGATTCTTCTGATAATATTCCTGGTGTAGAGGGTGTTGGAAAAAAAACAGCAAGTAAATTATTAATAGAATATAAAGATATCGATTCAATATTTGAAAATGCAGAATCCATAAAAAATAAAAGAGTATCTGCTGGGTTAATAAATGCCAGAGAATATTATAAAACTTCACTTAAATTGGTAACGATAGATACAAATGTACCAATCGATTCTAATATTAATAATTTAATACGAAGACCTGCAAATAGCAAAAAGCTAATTAATTTAATTAGTCAATATGAATTATTTTCATTGCAAAAACAAGTTGATTTATTATTAATTGAAAAGAAAGAAAAGATAGTATCTAAAAAAGTTAATAAAAATTATAAGTTAGTAAAATCAATTGATGAATTAATTTTACTATGTAAAGATATAAAAAATTCATCACTAATTGCTATTGACACAGAAACGACTTCTATAGATCCTCATTGTGCAGAATTGGTTGGAATATCAATATCTAAAAAGGAAAACACAGGGTTTTATATTCCAATAAAAGGATTAGAAACAAAACAATTACTAGATATTGATTTAGTTATTGAAATATTAAATCCAATTTTAGCTAATAAATCGATTAGGAAATGTGGTCAAAATATTAAATATGATGTCATTGTTTTAAATAATGCTGGATTTGAACTAAATGGAATTTACTTTGATACTATGATCGGTGCTCATTTAATGAACACTGCAATACATGAATATAATCTTGAATTCTTAGCTCAACAATATTTGGGATATTCAATGATGCCAATATCAGAATTAATTGGAGAAGGAAAAAATCAAATAACTATGGATGAAGTTTCTATTGAGAAAACCTCATTCTATGCATCTGAAGATGCAGATATAACATTTACATTATCAAAAAAGTTTGAAAGTATATTAAAAGAAGACGACGTTTTAGAATATTATAATAAAATTGATAATCCATTAATTCCTGTGTTAGTAGAAATGGAGCATGAAGGTGTATTTGTTGATTGTAAGTTTTTAAAAAAATTATCAAATGAATTAAAACAAAAATTAGATAATAGTATTTCAGAAATTTATGATATGGCAGGACGAGAATTCAATATTAATTCACCTAAACAATTATCTGAAATTTTATTTGATGAGCTTGAGTTAAAAAAAGTTCGAAAACGAAGTACCGATGTTAGAGTTTTAGAAGTTTTAAAAAATTACCATCCTTTACCCGAGAAAATTTTAGAATATCGACAGTATAAAAAATTAAAATCAACTTATGTTGATGCATTACCTGAATATGTTAATGATAAAACAAATCGAATTCATACAAGTTGGAATCAGACAATTGCTGGAACAGGGCGTTTATCTTCTACACAACCTAATTTTCAAAACATTCCGATAAGAACTGAATTAGGCAGAGAAGTTAGAAAAGCAATTAAACCTGAAAAAAAAGGGTGGAAACTATTATCAGCAGATTATTCTCAAATTGAGCTACGAATAATGGCTCATTTATCTGAAGAAAAGGTTTTAATTGACGCTTTTAATAATGGTGATGATATTCATGCAAGAACAGCTTCGTTAGTTTTTAATACGAATGTTAATCACATTACTGAGGATCAACGAAGAACTGCAAAGGTTGTCAATTTTGGAATTATGTATGGTGCTGGACCATTTCGAATGTCTCAAGAATTAGGTATTTCTATGCCAAAAGCACGGGATTTAATTGATAATTATTTTAATACATATCCAGGGATTCGAAATTATATTGATTCTACTATTGCGAGTGCAAAAGAAAATGGATTTGTTTCTACCATTCATGGACGAAAGCGGAAAACACGATTCTTAAATTCAGGGAATAGACAGCAAGCTCAAGCAGAATCTAGAGCAATAATTAATATGCCAATACAAGGTTCTGCATCTGAATTAATCAAATTAGCAATGATAAATATTCACTCAAAATTAAAATCTCAAAAGTTGAAATCTAAAATGATATTACAGGTTCATGATGAATTAATATTTGAATTACCTGAAAATGAATTAAATCAACTTCAAGAAATTGTGGTATTCGAAATGGAAAATGCTATGAAATTAAAGGTTCCATTAAAAGTAGATGTTGGAATTGGAAAACATTGGTATGATGCACATTAATATTAAAAATAGGAATAAATGGAAGCTTCAATAACATTGAAATCTATAGCAAAGAAATTTGCAGGTAAAACAGTATTAGCTGATTTATCATTTGGAGTAGAAAAAGGGACTCGGTTTGTAATTGTAGGAAAAAATGGTGCAGGTAAATCTACGTTATTAAAATTATTAGTTGGTTTAATTGAAACTGATGCCGGCTCTGCATATATCCATGGTGTTAATATAAAAACTCGTGGAGAAGAAACTAGAGCCTTAACCGGTTATATGCCTCAAATAATTAATTTAGATTATGAGATTAATATTTATAATAATATTGCTTTATATGCCCAATTACAAGGTATGGATTTAAAAAAAATAAAACCTAGAATTCATAGTTTGGCTGAAGATTTAGATTTTATTCAATATCTAAATAAATTCCCTGAAGAATTAAGTTATGGTCATTTAAGAATAGCATGTTTTATTCGAGCAATTGTTCATAATCCCGCGGTTATTTTATTAGATGAACCAACAACAGGTTTAGATTTAAAAAGACGATTAAAAATTTGGGAAATATTAGAAAATTTAAAAGATAAAAAGACAATTATTTTCACAACGCAAAATTTACAAGAAGGCGAACGGTATGCTGACCGTATTGCTATTCTCTATAAAGGGAATATCAAAATGGATGGTACAATTGATAAATTAATAGAAACGACTCATGGTTTAAATCGATATAAAATTACATTTAAAGATGACCCATCACCTAAATTAATTGAAAAAATAAAAGAAAACCCAAAAGTTGTTCGACCTAGTTTACGGGGGAAAGATTTTGAATTTTATTCAAGAGAAAAGCGCCACTTTTTTAATGTGTTAAGAATTGCATTAAATCAAGAAATTGAAGAATTTGATTCATCAGGCTGTACATTAAGTGATTTATTTTTAGGTTTAACTGAAGGCGGTTTAGAATAATGATAGGAATAATAATTAAAAGAGAGTGGTTGAGATTTAAACCATCTATTTTACCTGTAATTTTATTTTCTATATTATTTACTTTGACAATTTATATTGTTATTGGTTTTCCATTTTATTCAGTACTTAATAAAATAAATGATTTAAAATTTATGTATTGGGTATCACCTGGAATATGGATTTTCATGTCATCATTAATGGCATATCTTATTTCTTTAGATGGTATAAATAGTTTATTAAATGAAAAACACCAAATTGATGCTTTTTCTAATTCACCAATTTCAAATAAACAAATAATATTAGGACTTTTTTACTGGTCAATTATTTTAGGACTTTTTCAATGGATTATTAGTTTTCTATTAACATCTTTATTAAATAATGATTTTATTACAACAGGCCAATTCATTAAAATTCTTATACAAACATTTCCAGCAATTATATTTTTTTCAGGCTTAGCAATATTATCTGGATTACTCGCAGAAAATAAATTTACTCAAATTACATTTTCTGGAATTTATTTTATTGTCTTAGCATTTGGTACGGGTTGTTTTATACCTGTAGAAAGATTCCCCGAAGAAATATTTTCAATTATTAAACTTATCCCTATTACAAATTTAGTTTTGGGTGCTCATTCACTAGCTATACAGAACTCAGGCAGCTTTACAGGTGGATTTTTTACACTTGTTTCTGCTATATTCTTTTTACTAATTTCATTTGGAGTTTCAAATAAAAGGTTTAGAAAATAATATGGAACGATATATAATTGGAATTGATGGCGGAGCAACTGAAACAAATGGCGTATTATTAAATGATAGAGGTGATACTATATCAAAATCCAATCAAATCGGTACTAATCTTTCATTAAACCCTTCTTCTGTGCCTCAAATAATTTCAGGGTTAATAAAAGAGTTATGCTTGCTTGGGAAGATTTCATTTGATGATATTTCTGCAATTGGATTAGGTTTGGCAGGTGCAAGTAATGAAGATGGTAGAGATCTATTATTTAAAGAATTAGACCGTGAAAATTTAACAAAGAAAACCATTATTTGTAGTGATGCAGAGTCTGCATTTAAAATTGTATGTCCAACAAATTATGGAATAATGCTATCAGTAGGTACAGGTGTAATTTGTTATGCGAGAGATCTTCAAGGAAAGTCATATCGAACAGGTGGATTAGGTCATGATAGAGATAAAGGAAGCGGTTTTTGGATTGGTGAACAATTGTTATGGCAATTATCTTTAAATCAATCAGCTGAAATTACAGATCATGAAACTATTGAATTAGCGAATATATTATCAAAAATTACAAAAGAACAAAATATTGATCATGGAATAAAAAATATAGTTAATTCTGATGATAAGGTTTCAAATACTGCCTCATTAGCAAAAGATATTTGTAAGCTAGCTGAAGCCGAAAATGATTTAGCTCTTGGAATAATTCTAGAAGCGACGAGAGAAATAGCTGAATATGTAATTCAAATTAAAGACATAATGGATTATGATGAAGATGAATTGATTTTACATTGTAACGGAGGGCTATTAAAAAATAAATTTTTTAGACAGCAAATAGCAAAAGCATTACAATTTGATTTTAAATCGATTACTTGGGCATTTTCAGATTTATCGGCATCTTACGGTTCAGCATTAATTGCTGCAGAATTATATGAAATTCCTTTATTATTACAGGATATTGTATTAAAATCTAAATTAAATGTTTAATCCAATTGCAGAAATTGATCTTCAAAACCTTGCATTAAATACAATGTATATAAAATCTATAATTGGTAATAAACATTTATTTCCTGTAGTAAAAGCAAATGCGTATGGACATGGAATAAATCATGTTGTTAAATTATTAAATAAATTAGAAAGTGTTGATGGATTTTGTGTAGCGACTCCTTCAGAGGCCAAATCTATTTTACATTTAAATATTAAGAAACCTATTTTTATTTTAGGTAAGTTTGATTTTAATAATTTTGAATTTATTAATAATAAAAATATAGTTCCAACAATCCATAGTTTTGATGATTTAAAGAGATTGATATCTCAGGAAAACCAAGAGATCAGCCCAAAAGTACAAATTAAAATTGATACGGGTATGGGAAGAATGGGTTTTGAGCCAAATGATATTCCTTTATTAATTGATGAAATTCTTAAAAATAAAGTAAATGTTATTGGTTTATGGTCTCATTTATCTAGTGCAGATGAACAAAACTCTGATTATACAAATTTTCAAATTGATAAGTTTAAATCAATTATTTCATTATTTTCAAATAAAAGAATAAATCCTAAATATATACATATTGCAAATTCTTCAGGAATTTTATATCATCCAAATTCTTATTTTAATACGGTTAGGCCTGGAATTTCTTTATATGGTATTTCACCCAATAATAAATTTAATTCAAATTTAAAGCCTGTAATGAAATTAAAAGTCCCATTAATAAAAATAAAATTAATAAAAAAAGGTAATTCAATAGGATATAATCGATATTATAAAACTACATCATTTGAGAAAATAGGAACTTTTCAAGGTGGATATGCTGATGGGATTCCAACAATATTAAATAATAACGGTAATTTAGATTTTAATGGATCATTATTACCAATAAGAGGGAAAATATCTATGGATATGGTTGCATGTAGTTTGTTTAACTTAGATATAAAAGTTGGTGATTATGCAACTTTATGGGGAAGTGAGTCATTAATATTAGAAAATTTATCAAAAAAGTATAAAAAAATATCCTATGAATTTTTAGTCAATTTATCAGATAGAGTTGAAAGAGTTTATTTATGAAAAACAAAATATATTTTATAATTTTCATTTTCTCAATTGGATTTGGAATTGAACAGAATTTAATTGATTCAATGACTTTACGTGAAAAAATTGCCCAAATGATAATGGTAAGAGTCAGAGGTGATTTTTATAATTCAAAAAGCTGGTATAAAAGTCAATTAAAAAAATGGATTAATGAGTATGGAATTGGAGGTGTCATTACGTTTGGAGGAAGTGTTCATGGGACCTATTACAATAACAAAATGTTTCAAAGTTGGACAACAAAAGTTCCCTTATTGATTTCTGCTGATTATGAACGAGGGACGGGGCAATGGCTTTCAGGTGGTACATTATTCCCATCAAATATGGCAATCACAGCATCTGATAATTTGGTTAATGCTTATAACGCTGGTAGAGTTACAGCAACAGAAGCAACAGCTTTAGGTGTACATATAATTCTAGGCCCAGTAATGGATGTAAATAATAATTCTCAAAATCCAATAATTAATTTTAGATCATACAGTGATGATGCGATTACTGTTTCTCAATTTGGAACACAATTTATAAAAGGAATTCAAGATGGTGGTCGTATTGCATGTGCAAAACATTATCCGGGACATGGAAATACAGCAACAGATAGTCATTCTTCATTACCAACAATTCATGGTTCTAGGAATGAATTAGAAAAAGTTGAATTATCTCCATTTAAAATAGCTGTCGATTCTGGAGTCGGTGCAATAATGACTGCACATATTTCAGTTCCGGGATTAGATTCGAATAAAAACCCAGCTTCCCATTCTTGGAGAATCACGACGGGAATATTGAAAAATGAATGGGGTTTTTCTGGTTTAGTAATTACCGACGGAATGGAAATGGGTGGATTAACACAATCTGCATGGGCTGGAGAATCTGCAATTTTAGCAATTGAAGCAGGTGCTGATATTTTATTACTTCCTGTTGATGTTGAAAAAACAATCAGTTCTATAGAAATGGCAGTAAAAAAAGGTCGTATATCTATCCATCGAATAAATTTATCAGTTTCTAAAATATTAAAATCAAAAGAAAAGTTTGGGCTATTTAAAACCATAATCCCAGAATGGACACAGGTTGAAGATTCTGTTGGCTTACCTCAAAATAAATCAATTTCTCAAATAATTGCAAATGAATCCATTACACTTGTGAAAGATAGCCAAGGATTAATACCATTAAAACCCGAAAAAATAAAAGAGCTAACTCATTTAATAATTTCAACAGATGATGGTATCAAATCAAAATTGAATACATTTATTAAAGATGTGAACCGTACACATGGCAATGTGAATGAGATTTTAATTTCTCAAAAATTAAAGTCATCTCAAATTGAAGATATTATCAGCGATATAAAAAATAAACCAATGCCAATTTTAGTAAGTGCATTAGTTCGAATTAGAATGGATAAAGGTGAGGCAACAATTGATTCTACACATAATTTATTGTTAAAACGAATGAATGAGGAAAAAATTCCATATATTTTATCAAGTTTTGGTAGCCCATATTTACCTGAATATAATCATATACCTACTTATTTATGTGCATATGGCTATGGTAGTATTAGTCTAAAAGCAATGGCAGATGCAATTTGGGGTAGGATTCCAATAGAAGGAGTTTTACCTGTAAATTTAAATAATAATTATAAAAAAGGTGGTGGAATAAAAAAAGACAGACGAAAATATGGTTTTGAGAAAAATACAGAGATTGATTTCAATGATGTATTTTCAATAATTGATAATTTTATTAATAAAAAAATATTTCCAGGTGCACAGTTATTTGTATCTAAAAAAGGTGAGATTTTAATAAATCAAGGATTTGGTTTTCATACTTATGAAAATAAATCTCCACCTGTTAATGTTCAATCAATTTATGATATTGCTTCACTTACAAAAATTTTATCTACAACTCCAATTGTAATGAAATTAGCTTCTCAGAAAAAAATTAATTTAGACCATTCAGTAAATCAATATATTCCTGAATTTAATGGTTCATTAAAAAATAAAGTTACGCTTCGACATTTACTTACTCATTCAGCAGGGCTTGAACCATATATCGAATATTTTTTGGAGGAAAACATCAATTCTAAAGATGAAATTATACAAGATATAATAAAAAGAGATTTATTATTTGAACCAGGAACTCAAATGAAATATAGCGATTTAGGAATGATATTATTAGCCGAAATTATCAATATTGTACAGGATAAATCATTTGAAAATTTAGCAGAAAGATATATTTTTAATCCATTTAATATGGATGATACTTCATTTAATCCTTCCAAAGAAATATTGGGACGAATCGTTCCAACAGAGATAGATAATCGATTTAGAAAACGATTAGTACATGGTGAAGTTCATGATGAAAATGCATTTATTTTAGGTGGGATCGCACCGCATGCAGGTATTTTTTCAACAGCAAAAGATATTGGTAATTTTTTTCAGATGTTACTCAATGGTGGTACTTGGTTGGGAAAAAGATATTTTAAACAGTCTATAATTAATCAATTTATAACGCGACAAGATTTACCTTTGGGTTCAGATAGAGCAATTGGATTTGATACTCCTTCCAAAAATGGAAAAAGTTCAGCAGGTGATTATTTTGGGGATAAATCGTTTGGTCATTTAGGGTTTACTGGTACTTCGGTTTGGGCTGATTCCCAAAAAGAAATTATTATTGTATTATTAACAAACCGTGTTCACCCCACACGAGAGAAAAAAGGTATATACCAAGCGAGGCGAATGATTTATAATTCAATTATGAATCAATTATTATTTAATTAACTCTCCAATACATTCAACATTTCTGCTTTTTGATGCAATTGTTTTTCCGTTTAGAATAAGAGTTGGTGCACTTTTAATTCCTGCTTTTCGTGCCTTTTGGTTTTCTTGATTTATATGGTTAAAAAAATCATTCTTTTTTATTCGACTTAATAATATTTTAGAGTCTAACCCAATTATGTCTGCTATTTCTTTTAATTGATTTAATTTTAATCCTTTTCGGGGTGTTTGTCTTTTAAACTGTTCAGATAACATTTCTTCGAATAATCCATAGTCATTTGCTATAAATAATGCTTGAATCTGTTGAAGAGAATAATTCCATAATGGATTAGGTTTTATCACAATAAAAATATCTTCTTTATATTCTTCGATAATATTGTTCATCTCTTCATGCAGTTTTTTACAATGAGTACAATTTGGATCGAATAATTCAATTAATATGTTTTTTGAATTTGGATTTCCATATTTTATATCCACATCCGTAATTAAATGTTCTACATTTTTTACAAAGGGTTTATCTTTATTATACCCACATTCAATAGAATCAGACTTCGATTCACTTTTATCATTTATTTTTTTTGAAATTACTTTAGTTTTTATATCAAGATTATTAAAATAATAATAGTCTGTTCCTGCTATAATAAGCCCACCAAATAAAATATTTAAGAATATTGATCTTAACTTATTATTTGGTATTGTATGAGATATGTGAAATTTTGAAATAAATAATAATAGAAATAAAATAAAACTAATTAGGCCAGAAATCAGACAGAGTGCACAATACTCATTTAATTCAAAATGCTGTAAGTAGGCGAGGTATGCTGAATAAACAAATCCAAATACGATTAAAAAATTCCGCCCTTTTATCATTAATTTTTTGGATTTAAACGAAAATAAAACAGGCAATAAACTTGCGAACATAAGTATGGAATAATGAAGAAATCCCCAGAAAATATTTGACATTCCTAAAATGGTTAACCCTTCTTCAAGCACAGATTCACAATCAAAGGTATCTTCTACTTGGGCATTGGTTTCAAAACCAAAACAGCCTTGGTCAAATCCACGGTCATTCATTATGTATAGGTGTACTGTTGTAAGCATACCAAAAACAGTGAGTAAAAAAATTAATTTATGAAACAGATTATCTCTGTTAGTTTTATCCATTATAAAAATTTGTCCTGAAAATTATTTATTTTAATAAAAATTTAATGTCATATTTTATTACTATTTACATGATGTATTTAGAATAATTATTTATGAGATTAAGAGTTTTTTTGAGGGTAGATTAAACAGTATTCAAAGGGGATTGGTTCTTTTTTATTTTATCGAGCTATGTGATAAATTGAAACATAACCATCATTCTCTACTGCTAGTATATTATTTATTATCATTGGCTTTTTTTTTAATTGGTAAATAAATTTTTAAAAATATAATTAACAATATTTGGATTTTCTTTTAATCGTCTTATTGAATAATCATACCAATTTGGCCCAAAAGGAATATATATTCGAGTTTTATAATTATTTGATAAATGTTTTTCTAACCACCCACCCATTGGAACACCATATAATGCCTGAAATTCAAATTGTTTTTTATCGATTTTATTTCTGTGTATAAGTTTATAAATATCTTCAATTAATGCTTGATCATGTGTTGCAATACCCACAAATCCTTTAAGATGAATAATTTTTTCAAATATTTTTAGATAATTAGTATTAATTTGATTTCGAGATTGGATTGCAATTCTTTCTGATTCTTTATAGATACCTTTGCATAAACGAAGATTTAAATTATTAAATTTATTTAATAGATTAAGATCATCTATTGTTCGGTAAAGATAAGCTTGGACTACAGTCCCTAAATTTTTATTATTTTTCTGAAATTTTAATGTTGTATTTATGGTTTGGTTTGTAACCAGAGAAGATTCCATGTCAATTCTAAGGAAATTATTTGTATTTGATGCTGTATTTAATAATATTGATAAATTTGATTCAAATTCTTCAATAGAGATATCTAAACCAATATGAGTGGGTTTTATAGAAATATTTGCATCAATATTATTTTTTTCAATTAAATTAAATAATTTAACATATTCTTGAGTGATATTCTTTGCTTCTTGAACTGTTTTCGTATGTTCACCTAAAATATCCAATGTAACAGAAAATCCTTTTTTATTTAATTTTTTTGCTGTTTCAATTGCATCAAGTTGAGATTCACCTGCAACATATCGACTTGCAAAAATTTTAATAAATGATTTAGGTAATTTTGTAATTAAAAATAAAATAATTTGGTTTATAATCATCATTTTTTACTTAATATTTTATATGTGAAATTTAATCTTTTCATCAATTATAAATCAAAATATGTTTTGTAAGGAAATTTATCTATCAAGAATTTTATATGATTTATTAAATATTTTTAATAAAAAATATAAATACAATATTAATTTAACATTGGTTGAAGCCTTTGAAAGCGTCTAAATTTTATATCTTTAATATAGGTATAATTGTTTAAAATGATTAGAAAATTTTATATTCCATTTTTATTTTTGACTTCAATTTTTGCACAGGATGTGGATTCTACAATGAGTTTATCTGGAGGTTTAGGCTCAATTACGATAGATGGTGAAATTTATAACCAAATTGCACTTCGACCTGTAATCCCAATTGGAAAACTTGGAATTGGTCTTGATTTTTATTTAAATATTAACTCAAGTGGTGATATTCATACTGCGGATTATGACTTTTCAGATTTTGAATCTGGAGCAAGAACGGTTTTAGATAAAATTAGATTTATAAAATATGGAAATACACAGGACCCCTTTTATTTTACATTTGGAAATTTAGAGAATGTTGTTTTAGGGAATGGTATTTTGGTGAATGGTTACACAAATGCACTTGAATACCCATCAAATAGAAAACTTGGATTAAATTTTGGTGCTGATTTTGGAACTCTTGGATTAGAATTTGTAGTTAGTGATTTTAAATATGAACCTGGCCTTGTAGGTGCAAGATTAAATTATAAAATTCTCCCAGGTTTAGATATGGGACTTTCAATTGCAACAGATGTAAACCAATTTGCTGGTTTATCTAATAAAGATGGTGATGATTATCCTGATGTTTATGACCATTTTCCTGATGATTCAGATAAATGGGACGACGCACTAGAAGAACAGGGTGATTGGCAGGATATTTATGAACTTTATGTCAACTCTAATGACATATCCTTTAATGATTGGTTTAAGTCATTACCTCTTAATCATAATTCATATAATCCTGCAACAAGTGAATCAAATGATATTGTTGGATTTAGTTTTGATTTAAATTATAAATTAAATGAAAAATTAAAATTATATTCACAGGCAGGTACATTAATTTCAAATGAATTAGATTTGTTTGGAAGTAATGGGGGAATTAATTATTCACCAGGAGTAGGACTTGTACCGATTGGATTATCTTATCATTTAGGTCCTTTTCAATTTTTAGCAGAATACCGTTATAATACAAGATATTTCTTATATAATTATTGGGATAGATCGTATGAAATTAATAGAGCAACCGTTTCATTTGCTAATATAAATGATGAAGAAGATGAAATAATAACAAAAGAAAATTCATTAATTAATTATGGAAAAATGAATGGAGTTTATTCTCAATTAACGGGAAATATTGCAAATCTATTATTTTTAACTACTTCATATACTTATATGGATGGTGAGGTAAAAAATAATGAAGATGTATTTGAAACACAAAATAATAATTCATTTACAACTATTCTATCATTAAAAGAGAATTTAATTCCTCGATTAAAAAAGGCAGAAGCATTTTATCAACAAAAAAATGTACCAAATCCATTTGATTTTGAATTTACTGAAACATCACTTTATGGGTTTGTTATTGGTTTTCAAGTCACACAAGATATGATAATTCAATATAAATCTACAACTTCATTTGTTATGTCTGAAAATGGTGTCGATTATGAACCAATAAGTACAATTTTAGTTGAAACTCAATTTGCGTTTTAAAATATGATTTCATCTTCAAAAGTTAGGCAACAGTTTATTGATTTTTTTAAATCTAAAGAACATCATTTTGTTCGGAGCTCTCCTGTTTTCCCCATAGATGATCCTACATTATTATTTACAAATGCAGGAATGAATCAATTTAAACCCATATTCCTAGATCAAGAAAAGCCAAAATATAACAGAGTCGCAAATTCTCAAAAATGTATTAGAGCCAGTGGGAAGCATAATGACCTTGAAGAAGTTGGCGTTGATAATTATCACCATACTTTTTTTGAAATGTTGGGTAATTGGTCATTTGGAAATTATTACAAAAATGAGTCAATAAAGTGGGCATGGGAATTATTAACAGAAGTGTGGAAACTTGATAAATCCAAATTGTGGGTTTCAATTTATAAAGATGATGATGAAACAGGTGAAATTTGGAAACAGATAACGGATGTAGATCCTAATCGAATTTTAAAGTTTGATAAAAAAGAAAATTTTTGGGAAATGGGTGAGACAGGCCCATGTGGACCATGTACAGAAATTCATTATTATACAGGGAATGACCCCCAAAACCAAGATTCTAAAGGTGTAAATGTTTTACCAGAGTATCGTGAGATTTGGAATTTAGTTTTTATTCAATATAATAGGAAATTGGATCAATCTCTCGAAAATTTACCTGCAACTCATGTTGATACTGGAATGGGATTAGAACGAATTACGGCAATTATAAATGGCTATGAGTCTAATTATGATACTGATTTATTTCAACCAATAATAAAAGCCGTTGAGAAAATTAGTGGAAAATCAATTCAATTTGAAGATGGTATTCCTCATCGGGTAATTGCAGATCATTTAAGAATGATAAGTTTTTCAATTGCAGATGGTATAATGCCTGGGAATGAAGGTCGTGGTTATGTTGTGAGACGAATCTTAAGAAGAGCATTAAAATTTGGACGGTCATTAGGTTTAAATAATCCATTTTTACATTTATTAGTTGATGGTTTAGTAGAGCAAATGAAAGATGCATTTCCTGAAATTTATGAAAAACAAAGCCATGTAAAAAAAGTAATTTTAGCAGAAGAAAAATCATTTAATAGAACCTTGGATAAAGGATTAGAAATTTTTGAAAACATATGTAATACATTAGATGGTAATATAATATCAGGAGAAGATGCTTTTAAATTATATGATACGTATGGGTTTCCATTAGATTTAACTGAATTATTAGCTCGAGAGAAAGATCTATCTGTTGATATATCATTGTTTAATAAATGTATGGAGCAACAAAGAACTCGAGCAAGAGAAGCTGGGAAATTTGGGGTAAAAGTAAATGAAAATCAGTGGGTTCAGATTGAAGGGTTAAATAAAAGTAATTTTATTGGTTATTCTGAAAATAGTTCAGTAAGTAGAATTATTAAATATAGAATTAATAAAAATGAATCTGAAATTGTATTGAACAATACTCCATTTTATTCTGAATCTGGTGGACAAGTTGGTGATAAAGGCAAAATTTATAATAATGATTTCTCATTTAATGTTCTAAATACTCAAAAATTAGGTGATGATATTATTCATTATGGGCGTTTCATTAATGGAAAACTCTTAGATGACTTTACGGTAACGGCAGAAATAGATCTAAGTTTAAGACAGTCGACTGAACATAATCATACAGCAACACATTTATTACATAAAGCACTTAAAACAAATTTAGGCGATCATGTTAATCAGGCTGGCTCATTAGTTTCACCTGAAAAATTGAGATTTGATTTGACACATTATGAACAAATTTCAAAAAATGATTTAATGATGATTGAAAAAGATGTTAATTCGATTATTTTACAAAATATAAAATTGAATATACTTGAAACATCATTTGATAGTGCAAGAAAAGATGGAGCCGAAGCACTTTTTGGTGAAAAATATGGTGATTTAGTTCGCGTAGTAGATGTACCTGGCTATTCAAAAGAATTATGTGGTGGAACGCATGTTAGTAGAACTGGAGATATTGGTCTATTTAAAATAATATCAGAATCATCTCTTGCTTCAGGAATAAGAAGAATTGAAGCTGTTACTGGAAAAAATGCAATAGATAGAGTCGTTATTAATGAACAAATTTTAGATGAGATTTCATCTGTATTAAATACATCAAATGATAAGGTAATTATTCATATTGGTGATTTGAAAAATAAAATTAAATTTTTGGAAAAAGAATTAAATCGAATAAATAAGAAAAACCAAGTAGAATTAATTTCTGATTTAATGAGGAATGCGATTGAGATTAATGAAAATAAATTAATTTTTTCTATGGTGGAAAATATTTCAGATTTAAAAGAATTTGGGATTCAAGTTTTAGATAAATGTGTTAAAAAAACAGCAATTTTATTAGGGTTAAAATTGAATAATAAACCGCTTGTCTTTTGCGGTGTAACTCCTGATCTTATTGGTAAGATTCATGCAGGTAACATAGTTAGAGAGCTTGGATCAAGAATGGGCGGAGGCGGAGGTGGTAAACCTAATTTAGCAACAGCTGGAGGAAAAGATCTTAATTTATTAGATGATACATTGGAATTTGGAAAAAATAAATTGATTGAATTATTAAAATGAAATTAACAGAAACACCTATCATATTTACTCAATCCAAAAAAAATGTATGTGGATTTCAATTACCATCTACATGTATTCCAGAATTAAATCCAGAATCAATTATAGATCAATCGATGTTAAGAAATAAACCTGCTCGATTACCTGAGATATCTGAACCTGAGGTCGTTAGGCATTTCACTAACCTTTCTGTAAAAAATCATCATGTAGATAAAGATTTTTATCCATTGGGTTCATGTACAATGAAATATAATCCAAAAATAAATGATAAATTAGCAAGTCATTCAAAGATTATTTCTTTACACCCAGATGAAAAAGATTCAAATATACAAGGTGCATTAAAAATTATGTATGAGCTTGAAATTTTCTTATCAAAAATGACAGGTATGAATCGATTTACTCTTCAACCAACAGCAGGTTCACAAGGAGAATTTGTTGGTTTATTAATGATGCAAAAATACCATCGAAAGAAAGGAAATAATAAAAAATATATAATTATTCCTGAAACTGCTCATGGAACAAATCCAGCGAGTGTAGTCTTAGGTGGGTATAAAACTTTACAAGTTCAATCTAATGATAATGGACGTGTTGATATTGAACATTTAAAATCATTAATGTCAGACCAAATTGCAGGAATGATGTTAACCCAACCAAATACATTGGGATTATTTGAAGATGAAATTGAAGAAATAACGAAAATAATACATCAATATGATGGATTAATGTATATGGATGGTGCAAACTTAAATGCATTAATAGGCCTTGTAAAGCCTGAAAAAATGGGGTTTGATATATTACATATAAATCTTCACAAAACATTCTCTACACCTCATGGAGGCGGTGGGCCAGGTGCAGGACCAATTGGTGTTGTAGAGAACTTAGTCGAGTTTTTACCTATTCCTATGATTAAAAAAGTTGATGATAGGTATTCTTGGGACTTTGATTATCCAAATTCAATTGGGCAGATTCACACATTTTATGGAAATTATGGTATTCTTGTTAGGGCTTGGGCATATATTCGCACATTAGGCGAAGAGGGGGTAAAGCAGATGACTCGCCAAGCCATAATAAATGCAAATTATTTAAAGAAAAAAATAGAAGATGTATATGAAGTTCCTTTTTCAGAAGGTACATTACATGAATTTGTTGCTTCTGGTAAAGCTCAGAAAAAACGAGGGATTAAAGTTTTAGATATTGCTAAAAGTTTATTAGACTATGGATATCATGCGCCAACTATTTATTTCCCAATTAATATTCCTGAGGCAATGATGATTGAACCAACGGAATCTGAAACAAAAGAAACATTAGATGCTTTTGCACAGGCATTAATTGAAATCGATAAAAAAATTACTGAAAACCCCCAAGAATTATTAGATGCGCCAATTACAACTCCTGTGAAAAGGTTGAATGAAACAAAAGCAAATAGAGAACTTAATTTAAAATTTGATTATGAAATTTAGAAAAGAGAATAATCTTTATTTTATTTCACTTGAACCAGGAGATATGATTAATTCTTCATTTGAAAAATTAGCTGAAATTGAAAAATTAAATTCTGGTTGGATTCAAGGAATTGGAGCTGTGACAAATCTTGAAATGGGATATTATGAACTTATTTCAAAATCTTATATTCGGAAAAATTTTAATGATGATTATGAATTAACCAGTTTGAGCGGAAATATTACAATTAAAGATGGTAAATTATTTTCACACACACATATTAATTTTAGTGATAGTAAATTTAATGTCTTTGGGGGTCATTTATTTGAAGGTGAAATTTCAGCTGCAGGCGAATTTATTATGACTGTTGGTGAAAATTTTATAAATAGAAAGTTTGATAATTTTACTGGTCTTGCTTTATGGTGTTTAGAAAAATGAGAAAAATAATTAAAACACAAAATGCTCCTTTAGCAATTGGAACATATTCACAAGGAGTGACATTTCAAAATTTGGTTTTTACTTCAGGACAAATCTGTTTAAATCCTGAAACTGGAAAATTAAATAATGACACTTTTAAAAATGAAGTTCGACAAGTCTTGAATAATTTAAATGCTGTTTTACTTGAATCAGGGAGTGCATTAAGTCAAATTTTAAAGGTTACGGTATTTATTACTGATTTATCATTATTTTCAGAGTTAAATGAAGTTTTTTTAGAGTTTTTCCCTGAACATCCACCGGCAAGATCAGCAGTTGAAGTTTCTGCTCTTCCAATGAATGTAAGAGTTGAAATTGAAGCAATTGGAATAATTTGAATATTAGAAGTTTTATTTTAGTCATATTCATTTCAATTTTTTTTACACAAGAAACATTTATTGATTCTACTCAAATAAAAAATCCAACCTTATCTTGGAAACTTAGTTTAATTCCTGGATTAGGTCAAATTTATAATGGTAATTTTTATAAATCATTTATTATTAATTCTGCTTTAGGGCTTTCAGTTGTAGAGATGAATCAAAATATCAAAAATATACATAAAAGAAATACATGGGGGTGGTGGATTTTTGGAATTTATACACTTGGAATTTTAGATGCCTATGTAGATGCTCATTTAACTTCATTTCCAATATATAAAAAAAAGAAAAAAGAATAATGTGTGGTATAATCGGTTTATATAATAACCCAGAAGCAGGTACTTTTGCTTATATGGGGCTTTATGCTCAACAACATCGTGGGCAGGAAGGTGCTGGAATAGTTACATGTGATGGCGATAAAATGTATAGTCATACAGGACAAGGACTTGTTTCTGATGTTTTTTCAGATTCTAAAATATTTGATAATTTAAAAGGACATTATGCAATTGGTCATACACGATATTCAACAACTGGAGAAAATAATGCAACCAATGTAGGCCCATTATTATTTAATTTAGGTGACTCTTTTATTTCAATTGCTCATAATGGTAATTTAGTAAACTTAACTTCCATTCGAAAAAAACTTCAAAAAAATGGGGCAATTTTTCAAACCACTACTGACACTGAAATCATCATTCATTTACTCGCCCGAAGAACTGAGCCAACATTAACAAAACGGATTGCAGGAACACTAAAAGAAATTGAAGGTGCATTTTCAATTATTATTATTTCTAAAGAAGGGCTACATATAGCGAGAGATACAAAAGGGATAAGACCCCTTTGTTTTGGGAAGCTAAATGATACAATTATTGTTGCATCTGAAACTTGTGCATTAGATTTATTAGGTGCACAATATATTAGAGATATCAATCCTGGAGAGTTATTAACTGTTAATAATTTTGGGGAAAGTTCAATACAATTTGAAACTCCAGATAAAAATAAAAGCCATTGTATTTTTGAATATATATATTTTAGTAGGCCAGATTCCCAAGTCTTTGGAGAAAATGTAGATAAAATGAGGCGGAAATTTGGTAAAACACTCGCAGAAGAATCTACAATTGACTCCGCAGACATTGTAATATCAGTTCCAGATTCAAGTAATACATGTGCAATGGGTTATGCAGCAACTTCAAATACAAAATATGAAATTGGGTTAATTAGAAATCATTATGTTGGCCGAACGTTTATTTTTCCAAATCAAAGGTTAAGAAGCCTAAATGTTCGCTTAAAGTTTAATACAGTAAAAGGTGTATTAGATAACCGGGAAGTTGTATTAGTCGATGATTCAATTGTAAGAGGAACGACATTGAGGAAACTATCTCAGTTATTAAAAGATGCGGGTGTTAAAAAAGTTCATGTTAGAATTAGTTCACCTCCCGTTCGGTATCCATGCCATTATGGGATGGATTTTCCTACAAAAGATGAATTGGCTGCAAATAAACACACTGTGAATGAATTAGCAGAAATAATAAAAGTTGATACATTAAATTATTTAACAATTGAAGGATTGCTAAAATCAGTTTCATTAAATAAAGATGATTATTGTACGGCTTGTTTTTCAGGTGAATACCCCATAGAAATAAAGGATAAAGTTGGTAAAGAAATTTTTTAGAGATCACCCTGTTCATAGAAAAATAGTTCCATTTTTGGATTATTTATTTTTACTCCGCCCAACATATTTTTTTGCAATTTGGATTGTCTTTTGTGCAGGAATGTTTTCAAGTCAATTTATACATGATAGCAACTTAATTTGGGGTGAGAAATTGAGTCTTAATTCTATTTTATTAATTATTGGGTTATCATCATTTACTTCAGCCTGTTTTATAAATTGGCAACTAAATTCTGAAACAAATTTTCCTTTACAAAAAAAGGTATTTTTAATTAATAAAAAAATTAATTCCAAGAATGCAATGATAGTTCAATATATTCTTTTTACTTTTGGTGCAATACTCATTGGAATTTCAGATTTCATTATGCTTCCCTTCCTTGTCTTAATACTTTATTTTTGCACATCAATTGTAAATAAAAATAAATTTAAACCTAATATCGTAAGTATTATAGCATTATCTATTTTAATTTATTTAATGGGTTACTTTCATAAACACTTTTTATTAAGCACTCAGTTTGAATTTAAAAATATACAAATTATTTTTTCATATCTCTTTTTTGCAATTATTATTGCTATTTTAATTCAAAAAGATAGGGATTTCGATAGCGATACTAATTCAGTGTTGAATTATATTGTTTTAATATTCTTATGTATTTTAGCTGGAATAAATGGATTTTTATTAAATGATCCTATTTCATCGACAGCATCAATTTCGATACTACCATTTTTAATTATGGTTTTAATTCGAAATAGTCATATTGATTTATTAAGAGCAATTCGATATTCATTATTAATTTTAGCTGTTTTTATTTTTTCAACATATCCACAATTTATTTGGATTTCTATTTGTGTTTATATATTGAGTAAATATTATTATTGGCATCGCTTTGATTTTCATTATCCAAAATTAGTATTAGAAAATGATCGTAATAACACCAAATAAATGTGATTTTTGCGGAGCATGTGTTGCTGTTTGTCCTGTTGATTGTATCGATTTAAAAGAAGCGGATATTTCAATTAGACATGACGTCTGCATTGACTGTGATTTATGTGCTAATATATGCCCTATAGAAGTTTTGGAGCCAATTTATGATGAAAAGTAGTTATGATGTTGTAGTTGTTGGTGGTGGACCTTCTGGTTCAATGTCTGCAAAATTAGCTGCAGAAGGCGGTGTAAGTGTTTGTCTTTTAGAAAAAGATAGAGATATTGGGTATCCCGTTAGATGTGGTGAGGCAATTGGAGATTCAGGGTTAAGAAAATTTGTGGAACCTAAAGAATCTTGGTTTGCAGCTCATTTAAATAGCTTCAGCATGACTGCTCCCAATGGTACAAGTATTACTGCCGATTTTACATCAGATAAAGGTTATATTTTAAACCGAAGAGTTTTTGACTATGACTTAGCCCGACTCGCATCAGAAAAGGGTGCTGAAATTTTTACAAGAGCCTATGTATATGGATTAATTATTGAAGATGGATTTGTTAGGGGTGTAAAATTAGAATATTTAGGTGAGAAGAAAGAAATTCGTGCAAAAATTGTAATTGGTGCAGATGGTGTTGAATCACGAGTAGGGAGATGGGCAGGAATAAGAACTCAATTAAAAATGAAAGATATGGAATCAGGATTCCAATATACACTTGCTAATGTAAATATTCCTCAAAATAGAATGGATTTTTTTGTGGGTAAAACATATGCACCAGGCGGTTATGTATGGATATTTCCAAAGGGTGATGGAATAGCAAATGTTGGAATAGGTGTGAGCGGTACATATAGTAAAGAAAAATCTCCTCGAAAATTATTGGATAAATTTGTAAAAGAAAAATTTCCTGAAGCATCATTATTAACGACTGTATGTGGTGGAATTCCTTGTGATAAACCATTAAAGAAACCTGTTAAATCTGGATTAATATTAGTTGGAGATGCCGGTCATCAGGTGAATCCTGTTACTGGAGGAGGTATTTCTTCAGGAATGACTGGAGGATGGATTGCAGGACAAGTATCTGCTGATTTAATTCGTAAAAACAAATTAGATGAAAAATCATTGACTGTTTATACAGAGTGGATTCATAAAGAATTTGGAAAAAACTATTCAAGAGTTTACAATATAAAAAATGCAATTAGTCAATTTACAGATGAAGACTTAAATAATATTGCAGATAAAGTTAAAAAGCTACCCCGAGAGAAAAGAACATTGACACGAATTTTCTCTACGGCACTTATAAAAAAACCATTACTTGTTATTGATGTAATAAAAGTATTTGCAGGAATTTAATATGCAAATTGCAACTTTATTAAAGTCTATTAACCTGAATGAATTTGTAGCTTTTGATTTAGAAACAACGGGGTTAAACGCTAATACAGACTCAATTATTGAAATCTCAGCATATCGATTTATTGACGGTCTTCCACATTCTACTTTTACAACTTTAATTAATCCAAATAGAACAATTCCTGTTTTTATTACTGAATTAACAGGTATTAATAATTCAATGGTAAAAAAATCACCATTTATTAAAGATGCACTTCCAGATCTACTTGAATTTTTTGGTAATTCACCAATTGTTGGACAAAATATTGGGTTTGATTTTGGTTTTTTAAATAATGCATTGGCGATAGAAAATAAACCTTTATATAAAAATAGTAGAATTTATGATACTTCTACATTGTCAAGATTTTGCTTATTTACAAACGATGATTTGTCTTTAAGTGGTATATCTGATTTTTATGGATTGAATACAGACGGTGCACATCGGGCTGAAATGGATACTTTAAATACAGGTAAAGTATTTGTTGAACTGATTAAAGAAACTGCTTACAATACAATAGAACAACTAGAACAATGTGTAACAACTTTAAAAAATGAAAATTCATATAATTATTATTTATTTAAGAATCTTGTTGAGTTACAATTAAAATCAAATTCAGTTAATGGAATTGGGAAATCAGAATTAAATTCACAATTAAATTCTTCTTTTTTTAAATTTGAAAATAATGAAAGCGAAATTGATAAATTAGACATTGGCTTAATTTTGGATGAAGGTGGGTTAATAGAAAAAAATTGGGATAAATTTGAATCTCGAAAAAATCAAGTTTCTTTTTCAGAAGATATTTTATCTTCATTTAATCAGCAACAAATATTATTAGGTGAGGCAGGGACAGGGTTAGGAAAATCATTTAGTTATTTAACAGCATCCTTAATTTATTCTCTTCAAAATAAAATACCTGTAATTATTTCTACTTATACAAAACATTTACAAGATCAACTTTTTAATAAGGATATTCCTAATTTTTCTAAATTAACAGGAATTCCAGTTACTGCAATTATTTTAAAGGGGCGTCATAATTATCTATGTAAAACTCGTTTAGAACAATTTGTAAAATATAGATTACCTAAGTTGAATAAAAAAGATAGGGAGTTATTTTTACCAATAATTTCATGGAGTAAAAATACATTATCTGGTGATATTGAAGAATGTCCTGCATTTCCTATAAGTAGGGCTTTAAATATATGGAATGCCATACGCAGTGAACCTGGGTTTTGTACAACATCGAGATGTAAAGATCACGATGGATGCTTTTATGGACCTATACGAAAAAAAACATCTCAAGTTAATTTAATTATTGTAAATCATGCATTATTTTGTATTGAATTAAATAGAGAAAATTCTATTTTACCTTCAGGTTTTGTTTATGTTATTGATGAGGGACATAATTTTGTTAAATCTGCTCGTGACCAATTAACAATTAAATTAAATGCAGATTCTGCAAATGAAGTTATTTCATTTTATAAATTTGAAACGGATTTGTTTGGTAATACAATAATAAAAGCGGTGAGTCAACATGCTGGTGAATATACTGAACATGTAAATGAAATAGCAGATTATGCCATTAAATTAAAAAAATATATTGATACATTTTTTAGTGAATTTTCAAAGAAATCAAATTTAAATGGAGAATTATCAAATTTACAGTATGAGAAAAACTTTATATTAAATAATGCTACAAAAATTTATGACAAATTAAATTATTCACCTGAAAATTGCTTAGATGAAATTTTATCATTTTCTAAATTAACTAAATCACTTGAGAACTCGCTTAAAAGTGTAAAAGATTTTCCTCAAAGCTTAATAATTGAATTGTCCTCACAAAATAAATATTTAGAAGATTTGGCACAAACTTTTTTACGAATTTCTCATTTGTTAGATGAAGATATTGTTTGGTCTTCTTTTCGAAATAGATTTGGTCAAGTTCATTGTTCTATAAATTGTGCCCCAAAAGATGTTGGCATTTTTTTAAGAGATGCATTATTTGGTAGAGAGGCAGGAGGAGTAATTTGTTCTGCAACACTTGCATTAAATTCATCCTTTCAATTTACAAAAGATTCAATGGGGATTTCAGATTCACATATTGTTGAAAAATTAAATACAGTTGAATATAAATCTCCTTTCTTCTATGAAGACCAAGTTGAATTATGGGTATATGATTCTTTTGACAAGGTAAATAGTTTCTCTTTTATTCAAACAATTGGAAATCAAATAAATGAATTAGCTCAACTGCATAATAATCGTATATTAGTTCTCTGTACTTCATACGATCAAGTAAAAAAATTACGAGATATTGTGAAACCATGTTATGATTATTTAGGTCGGAAAGTTTTCGCCCAAACTATTGGTCATAGCCGTAGAGCGATGATTAGAGGTTATACAAATACACCAAGTTCGATTTTAATAGGCACGATGAGTTTTTGGGAAGGGGTTGATTTTCCAGGAGAATTAGTTGAGATTTTGATGATATTTAAAATCCCATTTGATAATCCAACAGATCCAATATTATTAACAGAAGTAGAAAATTATAAGAAAAAAGGAAAAAATCCATTTATGGATTTTCAAATCCCAACGGCTACGGTTAAATTTAAACAAGGATTTGGCCGGTTAATAAGAAGTATTAATGATAATGGTATGTGTATATTGACTGATCCTCGCTTATTAAAAGCTCAGTATGGGAAATTTATTTTAAATGCATTACCTTTAGCATATAAACCATATAAATCAATTTCAGAGATAAATAATTCAACTATTTTATTTCGAAAGGAAACTGTTAATGAATGAATTTATAATTGAAAATAAAAATTATAAAATATCTGATTTTGATTTTTTTCTTTCTAATAATCCAATGGTAGTACTTTCAAAAGAATCACAAAAGTTAATTAATGATTCTAGAGAACGGTTGAACCATGCAGTTAAAAGTGGGCAAACTATTTATGGTGTGAATACAGGATTTGGAAAATTAAGCCAAGTTAAAATTTCAGATGATAATATTTCAAAATTACAAGAAAATTTAATTTTATCACATGCTACAGGAATTGGTTCCCCAATTAATGACAATCTAGTAAAACTTATTATATTAACCAAAATTATAGGTCTTTCTAAAGGATATAGTGGGGTAAGAATAGAAATTGTAGAACGACTAATTGATTTATTAAATTTTGATTGCCTACCAATAATTCCATCCCAGGGATCAGTAGGGGCAAGTGGTGATTTAGCACCTTTAGCTCATATGACATTACCATTGTTAGGATTTTCCAATTTAAAATTTAATGGGGAGTTATCGCCTGCTAAAGATGTTTTGAATAAGTTAAAAATAAAAGTTATTCAGTTAAGTTATAAAGAAGGATTAGCATTAATTAATGGTACTCAATTTTCAACAGCACATGGAATCTATGCTTCGATTCAAGCAAAAAAAATTATAAAAAATTGTGATATTATTGGAGCCTTATCCGTAGATGCACTTCTTGGTACTCATCGAGCATATAAAAGTGATATTCATAAATTAAAACCACATTGTGGGCAATTAGATTCTGCAGAAAATTTATATAAACTTCTCCAAGATAGTGAAATAAGAAAATCACATGATGGATGCGAGCGTGTACAAGATATGTATTGTTTGAGATGTATGCCTCATGTACATGGTGCAAGTAGAGAGAATTTAAATTATTTATTCAATGTTGTTGAAACAGAAGTAAATTCAGTGAGTGATAATCCGTTGATATTAGATGATGGGGAAGTTATTTCTGCTGGGCATTTTCATGCACAGTCAATTGGTCAGGCCATGGATTGTTCTGCAATTGCATTGACTACTTTGGGTGCAATAAGTGAACGCCGAATTTCGACACTTGTAAATGGAGATTTTGGTCTTCCAACATTTTTAGTTGATAACCCGGGGCTAAATTCTGGATTTATGATTACACAAATTACTTCTGCTTCAATTGCATCTGAAAATAAAAGTTTATCAAGTCCATCAACCGTAGATAGTATTCCAACAGGTGCAGGTCAAGAGGATTTTGTAAGTATGGCTCCTTATGCAGGGCGAAAATTATTGAAAATTGTTGAAAATGTAGAACGCATACTGGGTATTGAATTAATTACAGCACTTCAAGGAATGGATTATAGAGGTAATTTATTATCAAGTCCACCACTTGAAAATGTTCGTCAACAGGTACGAAAAATAATTCCAAAATTAACGACAGACCGATTTATGGAAGCCGATATTTTAAACGCTATAAAATTAGTTAATAATGGTAATTTAATTGGGTGGGTTGAAGACCGACTTAAATTAAATTAAACCGGTCTTACAAATTATAAAGAGGCAACATGCCGCATTAATCTTGACTTTTGATTTGCAGCTTTATTTTTATGTATTATGCCTTTTCTTGCAGTTTTGTCTATTACTGAACATGAAGAAGATAATGCAGATTGTGCAGTTTCTTTATTTTCAGCATTAATTACATTTTTAATTGCGGACTTTAACACTGATTTATAATGTTTATTCCGTTGATATCTTTTAAGGTTTTGTTTAACCCTTTTAAGTTCTGATCCTTTTGCACTCATATAATGCTATATTTCCTTTTAAATTATAGACTAATAATTTATTAATTATATACGGTATAAATAAAATGAATTATTAGAATTAAATTATAAATTTTTAATATAGAAAATTTAATTATTTGTAAATTATAGATTATAGAAAAACAATAAAGAATAAAAAAGATATTAAATATAATAATTAAAACTTTTAAGAAGGAGAATTTTGAATAAAAAAGAAAGTAATATAACAATTTTTTTAATTATGATGGCTTCGTTAATTTTTTGTGTGCCAAATGAAAATGAACTAATTGGAAAAATAGTAAATTCTAATAATAATGAGATTATTTCAGTTGATAAGTTAATTGATATAATGAAATATACAGATGTGATTTATCTTGGAGAAAAACACGATAATATTGATCATCATAAACATCAAATTGAAATTATTAAATTATTAATTTCTGAAGGTAAAAAACCTGTTATTGGGTTTGAATTTTTTTATCAACACCAAACAAGTGATTTAATGAAATATATTAATGGTATAAAATCCCCGTTTCAACATGGAGAAGAAAACCCAGAAAAAGATGAAGAAAAATTGAGAGAAAAACTGGGGTGTAAACACAAAACGGATGAAGATTGGAATTTCTATTTCGATTTAGTAAATTTAGCAAAAGAAAATAAATTGACTGTTTTTGGTGCAGACTTACCCAAGGGAATCGTTTCACGAATTTCTCGTGAAGGACTTAATACGTTAACACCTGTGGAATTAAACCAATTATCATTTACCAATTATATTGACACAAATTATCAAAAATTAATGGTAAAAAAGTTTAAAGATAGTCACTGTGGTTGGGTGCCAAAAGATAATTTTGAAAAATTATATCATACATGGGTTGCGCGAAATGATGCAATGGCTAAAGCAATAACCATGACGGCTAAAAATAATAATAATCCTGTAATTTTAATTGTAGGGGGGGGGCATGTAGAACATAATATGGGCATTTTTGAAAGAGTAAATTATTTAAATCCAAATTTAAACCAATTGAATTTAGGGTTTAAAGAAATTTCAATTGAAGAATCTGAATTAAAGGATTATTATAACTCAACGATAATAAATGATCAAAAATATCTACCATTACATGAATATTTTTGGTTTACGGATAGAAAAGACGATAAAGATCCGTGTGAAGGATTTAAATTTTAATATGAAACTTATAAAATTTTGAAGGGGATTATTTTTATTTTATTTATTTCATTAATATTCGCTACAGAACCAATATTTGGTGAACGACAAAATTGGGGAATACTTGAAAATGATGAAATTAACGAGGCATCAGGTTTAATTGCGAGTAGAAAAAATGAGAATGTATTTTGGACTCATAATGATTCAGGAGGCGAGAGTTGTATTTTTGCATTAAATCAGAATGGGGAGCATTTAGGTAAATTTTATCTACCCAATATTACAGCACGAGACTGGGAAGATATTTCAATTTCTCCAAATATAAATGGAACTGATTTTTTTATTTATATTGGAGATATCGGAGATAATAATAGCCAATATAATGTTAAATATATCTATCGGTTTTTAGAGCCAGATATTTTATCAGATCAAATCCCAATAACTGAAAATGTTACAAATATAGAAACGATTTCTTATGAATATCCAAATGGAAATAGAGATTCTGAAACACTTATGGTTGATCCATATACATTGGATATTTATACTATTTCCAAAAGAGAAAATGAGACTTTTATTTATGTTTTACCATATCCACAACAAACTGAATCATTAACTACTGCAATATTATTAGGTGATTTCGATATGTACCCTAACCAAAACCAGGTTGATAATCAATTAACTTGGATTACGGCTGGAGATATTTCTATGGATGGAAGAGAAATATTATTGAAATCCTATCAGCATATTTTTCATTATGCATGGGGTGAATGGGAAAGTATAATTGATGCATTACATTCTCCAACTGAAGTTGAATATATATTGGAGCCACAAGGGGAAGCTATTGCCTGGCATTCTGATGGGTTCGGATATTTTACAACGAGTGAGGAGCCCTTTGGAATCCCAGCGAAGTTATATTTTTACCCTCGAATTGTAGGTTGCATGGATGATACTGCAATAAATTATAATCCCTATGCTTTTGATGATGATGGTAGTTGTGAAGATGAATTTTATTTAGGAGATATTAATCAAGATACATTGATTAATGTGGTAGATATTGTACTATTAGTTAGTTTAATATTGAATGATGGATCTGATATTTTTGCAGATATGAATGAAGATAGTTCAATAGATGTCTTAGATGTGGTACTATTAGTAAATTTTATATTAGGAGAATGATATGAAAAATATATTGATTTTTATTATTTTAATATGTTTTACGATTGCACAGGATTTAAATGATTTAAATTTTGGTTCAAATGAAACCTTTGAAGTGATAACTTGGAATATTGAATGGTTTCCAAAAAATGACCAAACAACAGTAGATTATGTAGCCGAAATTATTCAAGCTCTTGATGTAGATTTAATTGCAATTCAAGAAGTTGATGATACCGATATGTTTGACCAATTGCTAAATGGACTTCCAAATTATGCAGGGTATTACGAATCCAATTGGTTTGCAGGGTTGGCATATATTTATAATACAAATACAATTGAAATTAATGATATTTATGAAATTTATATTTCTTCTGAATATTGGAATGCATTTCCTCGCTCACCAATGGTTATGGATTTGAACTTCAATGGAGAAAATATCTTTGTAATCAATAACCATTATAAATGTTGTGGAGATGGTATATTAGAGTTAGGAAATGATGGTGATGAAGAATTTAGAAGATACACTGCAAATAATTTGCTAAAAGAATATATTGATAATTATTTAGCACTTGAAAATGTTATTTTATTGGGAGATTTAAACGATGTATTAACAGATGAAATTTCAAATAATGTTTTTCAGATGTTTTTAGAAGATAATGAAAATTATATTTTTGCTGATTTAGAAATTGCCGAAGGAAATAGCTCGGGTTGGTCATATCCAGGATGGCCATCTCATCTTGACCATATTTTAATTTCAAATGAACTTTTTGATAATTTTAATTACGGTAATTCAGATATTCAAACTATTAAAATAGATGAATATTTAGATGGCGGATTTAATGAATATGATCAACATGTTTCTGACCATCGACCTGTTGGGTTAAAGTTACAATTTGTTGCGACAATATTAGGCGATTTAAATAATGATGATATAATTAATATTCTTGATTTAGTCGCTGTTGTTAATTTAGTATTATTGGGTGAATATGATGAAATTGGTGATATGAATAGTAATAATAGTTTAAATGTAATTGATATTGTTATATTGGTGAATTTGATTTTAGGAGAATAGTTAAATTGACACAAAATGGTTCAGATAAACAAGTAATCCCAGGATTTAGATCTCTTCCCAAAACAGGTGTGATTTATATTATGAGTGAAGCATCAAAAGTAGGCTTTAATCGAAACCACCCTGATTGGATTAATTTAGGACAGGGAGCACCTGAAACAACAGCTTTACCAAATAGTCCTGAAAGAATAAATAAAATAGAAATTCATACGGACACCTTTGAATATTCACCTGTTGATGGTATAATTGAATTAAGAAATAAAATTGCTGAATTCTATAATAAAGTGTTTAGAAATGATAAACGCTCAAAATATACTTATGAGAATGTTGCAATTTCAGGGGGTGGCCGTTCAGGATTAACACGGTTGGCGGCCTCATTGGGAAATATAAATATGGGATATTTTATTCCTGATTATACAGCCTACGAAGAATTATTGAGTATATTTAAAGCATTTACACCTATTCCAATATTATTAAGCCCAGAAAATGGTTATAAAATTTCTGTTGAAGATTTAAAAAAAGAAATTACAGGTAGAGGATTAGGTGCAATGCTCATGAGTAATCCATGTAATCCGACGGGGCAATTAATTTTTGGAAAAGAATTAAACGAACGCGTAAATATTGCACGAAAATATAATTGCACTATGATATTTGATGAATTTTATTCACATTATAATTATAATCAAGCCAAAGATGGTAGATTAAATATTATTTCAAGTGCCGAATTTGTTGAAGATGTTAATCAAGACCCAATAATTATTGTAGATGGATTAACAAAAAATTGGCGATACCCAGGATGGAGAATTAGTTGGACATTGGGACCCAAAGAAGTAATAAATAGAGTTGCAAGTGCAGGATCATTTTTAGATGGAGGAGCAAGTAATCCATTTCAACATCATTCAGTACCATTGTTAGAAATTGATTATGTCAAACAAGAATCTTCATCACTTCAAATGTGTTTTAAAGAAAAACGAGATTATACAATTGATCGATTAAAAAAAATGGGAATAATTGTTGAGCATTCACCAATGGGTTCTTTTTATGTGTGGGCAAATTTATCACAATTACCAAACCCTTTAAATGATGGAATGGAATTATTCAAAGCTGGACTTAAAGAAAAAATTATTACAGTTCCTGGGACATTTTTTGATGTAAACCCAGGGAAAAGAAGAGCATTTGCACGATATAATAATTATTCACGAATTAGTTTTGGAGTGGAAATGTCAAAGCTAAAAGATGGATTAAATAAACTAGAAAACTTAATTTTATCTAAATCATAGTTTAAATGAAATTTGAAATCGTTAAATCGTATGTATTATCTAAACCAAATTGTATAGAAACATATCCATTTGGTGATTCACCTTTAGTTGCAACAATTGGTGGTAAAATGTTTGCGTTAATTTCTATCGATTTAAAACCTTGTAGAGTTTCTTTGAAATGCAAACCTGAAGATGCTATTATCCAAAGGGGAATGTATAGTGAAATTAAACCAGGTTACCATTTAAATAAAGATCATTGGAATACGATTATATTGTCAAATTTAATTCCTGCTAATTTGGTATTTCAATTAATAGATGAATCCTATAAATTAGTTTTTAATAAATTGACAATAAAAATAAAAAAAGAAATTGGAATTACAATATAATGAAGTTTTGGGTTTTAATTATGTTCATGATTTTTGGAAATTCTCAAGAGATTGAAGTGGGTTTAGGCAATTCTAGATCTGTTCCAAAATATGGTTTTAATGGAAATACTGTGCGTGGACCATCTTGGATTAATGGAGAATTTACTGATTCTGTGGCGACAATGAAACCTGATATCCTTAGATATCCTTCAGGTGCTTCATATTGGGATTGGGCTTCGGGCTGGTTTATTGATGAGCCAATAATTAATGATACTCTTTCTGTTGATACATTACCAAATAATTGGATAAATCTACCTCAAATTGATATTCGTCCTATTCATTTTCAAAATGCATTAAATGTTACTGGAGCAGAGGGTATTTTTATTATGAATATGATTACTACGGATGTTAGAACCTCAATGGAATCTGTTTCTAATGCAATGCAAGATGGTATGCAATTTAGAAATTTAGAATTAGGTAGTGAAATAAATCATACAAATGAATTTTATATTGCGAAATACCCTACAGCTGGTGATTATGCCCGTGATTGTCAAATATATATTGATTCATTAGAGACCATTTTGCCAAATGCAAAAATTACGCTCACTGCAGGAAATAGGGGAGATTCAGAAAGAGGTGCACATTGGAATGATAGTTTATATGCAAATATTGAATCGGATTCATTTGATGCTTTAACTTGGCATGTATATTTATATATGAAAGATAGCCATGCTGAGTATTCTGACCGTCAATTTATTAGCTATCCATATTTTGATATTCCTCGAATAGAAGGATGGAGAGGATTTCAGGATACAACTACACAAATTCAAAATCATGAAATTTGGGTAACTGAATATAATTTATTTGATAAATCAGAAGACAATATTTATAGAAATACGTGGTTACATTCCTTGTTTTTATCTGCTATGACCGACAATATTATGAATAACAATTTAGTAACTATGCTTCTTGCCCATAATGTTGGAGGCCCAACAGGGTTTGATGCGATTAATAATAGTGAAGATGAACATTTTCAAAAAAGGGCAACGGCATTTTCAGCGATGTTATATGATTGGATGGCAAAAGATATGACTGAAAATATAAAATTCGAATTCCCTGAATCCTTATCAGATACAATTATGTTTGTAACAAATGGCGGAGTTGAAAAGTTTATTAATTGTCCTCGGTTATTTGGTTGGAAATTTAATAATAATAATGACGAATCTGGAATTATTACAAATGTTTCTGATACTACTCTTATTATTTCAGTGGAAAATGCATTTAATAGTGACTTATTATGGACTCATTGGACTGCTGATACATTAAGGAAAGAAATTGATGGGTATGATTCTATAAACAGGTCCTATGAAACAGGGTTAAATCAAATTTCCATTCCACCATTTTCAATGAATACATGTACTTCTGTTATTATGGGAAATGTAAATAATGATGAGATATTAAATATTTTAGATATAATTATGATTGTTGAATATGTGATAGGGAATTCCATACCATCTGATGTTCAGCTAGCAATAAGTGATTTAAATATGGATGGTGAAGTAAATATTTCTGATATAATTTCAATTGTAAATATTATTTTAGAATAATTTCATTTTAGCTTATACATCTTTTTAGCAATTTTTCCTTTTAATCTATTTATTGGATGTATTTTAGTGAAAATTAAATCATTAATTTGAGTTGGTATATGAGTTAATAATTCATAACCATTGTGAGTAATTAATACTGTATCTGAATGGCGAAAACCACCAACACCTTCAATATATATTCCAGGTTCAATACTTATTACCATATTTTCTTGTAATATTGTTTTATCACTTATCGCTAAAAATGGACCTTCATGGTTGCCTAAACCAATTCCATGTCCCGTTCGGTGTAAAATATTTTGTGTTAACCCTTTTGATTCAAAATATGAATTTGCAATTATATCAATATCCTCAGCTTTGATACCAGGTTTTAAAATTTCAAAACATTTTTTCCGTGCTTTAAGCATTATATTAAAATAATTTATTTCTTCTTCTGTAGGTTGTTTAGTAAAAAAAGTTCTTTCACATTCACTTGCATAACCATTTACTCTTAAAAAAGCCAATGAAATATGTGGTCCCGCTTCAAGTTTATCATTTATTTTTGGAATCCCATGAGGTTGATGAGAGATCTGACCAGGCCAAACAGCAACTAAAAAAGATGATGATAGGTATTCAAATTCAGTATTAATAATAACATTTTTTTGAATATTTTTACTAATTCCTAATATTTCTAATTCTGTCATACCATAATAAACTGAGTTATTAATCTGATTAATTGCATCATCACAATAAAATGAAGCTTGTCTTATTAGATCTAATTCGGATTCAGATTTTATGTATCTAATTTTTTCAACAATATTTGATAATGATAATTTAAATGATTTTAATTCTAAAGCTATTCCACTTGGACATGTAGATTCAATTCCAATATTTTTAAACGATTTTAATTCTTTTTTTAATACATCAATAGAATTTTCTCCAGTGGGTGCTGGAAATTCCCAATAATCTATGAGTGAATCAATTCCAATTGCTTCTTTTAAATGTGCTAATTCCATTTTTGGAATTATAAATGTTGCTTTTTCTGGTGTTATTATAATTATAAAAGCACGCTCTAATGATTTATAGGATAAACCGGTTAAATAATAAATATTTTCTTCATTTATTATGAGTAATGCATCTAATTCATTTTGTATAATATTGTTTTGAATCGTCTTTTTTCTTGCAAGTAATTCTAATTTAGATATCATAGTTCTTTATAAAATTTAATAATTAAAGTTAGAAATTAAAATATATATTATACAATGTATATGATGATTTTTAAAAATTACTTGCGTGTAAATGCATATGATTATTAATTTATGCGTGTTGACGCAAATAAAAAAATTAAACAAAGGAGATATTATGAACTGCGAAAAAAGTAAATCTTGTCAATATTTATATGGTCTAATTGATTTTATAACATTTGTTGGGGGTGCGTATTTAGTTAGTATTGGATTTTTTGGACAATGCTGTGCTACTTGCTGTGGACATCTTGCAATATTTGGTTTACCATTAATTGTTTTTGGATTGGTCTTGAGATCCTGGAGAGGTAAATGTTGCTGTTGTTCTTGCTGTACTCCAGACTCTAACTGTTGTAATAAATCAAAATAGCTGTAGCCAATTATGGGAAGTTGTTGCGGAAAATCACTATTAAAACAGTGTAAATCATTTTTATCGGGTAATTTTTTCAAGGCATTTAGTGATAATAGTAGAGCTGAAATTGTACTTCTCTTTATGGAACATGGGCAAATGACTGTAGGGCAAGTATCAGAAAAAATTGATATTAATCAGTCAAATGTATCTCGCCATTTGTCCATGATGCATGAATCTGGAATAATGCTAAAAACAAAACAGGGACGAGAAGTTGTTTATAGACTTGATTTTAATTCAATTAAAGCTAATCTAAATTCATTTTTAGATGTTTTAAATTCGTGTTGTTAAAAGGAGATTAATTTTGATTTCAACTACATACATCGCCATAATTATTGCACTATTTGCTGGAATTGGGCTTATTGATGGTTTCTACTATCATATTTGGAAATTTAAACTCTACAAATGGGAAGAATCTCGATACGAACATGGGCTTCATTCTGCGAGAGCTTTGCTGTTTCCTGTAATTATTTATCTTTTGTTCATAAAAAACATAGGTGGAGTTGTACTTTGGCTGGCTCTATTAATAGCTCTAATTGATATCAGCGTGCTTGTGGTTGATGTATTAACTGAATACAATAGTCGTGAATTATTGGGTGGTCTTCCAGACAAAGAATATTTAGTGCATATTATTGCTAATGGATTACATTTTACATATTTGTTTACACTATTTGGTATGACTGAATTTTCTCATTGGAGTTTAGATTCATCAAATTCACTATACGATGTTACACCATTCGCAATTTTTATAACATGGCAAGCTATTATAGGTGGTGTGGTATTAGGAATTGTACATATACTTTTACCTATAATTGTAAAACCAATTTCATTGAAAGTTATATATGAATCTTAAATCTTATAAATTAAAACCATTTCAACGATTTTTCTTTTTTATATCTGGATCTTTCCTATGGACGGGTATTTTATTAAGTGGAATTGAAAATGTGCATTAGTTACTATTTATTCCACCTACAATGTTTTTGGGTGCTTCTATGAATGGATATTGCTTTGGATTAATTTTTTCGAAAATTATTTTTAAAGATAATAAATAAATTTACCAAGAACCTACTTTTCGATAATGAAAAGAGTAAATTGATGTTAATATAAAAACTGTAATTAACACCATTGAAATAGAATCATAAACATAAGTTTTTCCCATGTCAAATGAATGTAACAATTTTGTAGGTAGCTCAAATCCACTTAAATGAATTGTAATATAAATTCCAATTGAAAATAAAAATACACTTAGCCACTGCCATAGTGTAAAAGTGAAAAAATTTGTTCGTGGAAGTTCACCTCTATAAAATTCAATTAAAAAGCGTTTTAAACTAAATAATAATAAATAGGTAATTGTTAAAATTCCAGTGGATATATTATTAAAACCTATAGTCATAGAAATTAAAATAGTCCAAATAATTAAATTACTTAATGCTGAAATAATTTGAGTTGGATAAAGTGGTTTGCCAATTAAGCGTTGGTCTGTTCGAAATACTTTGGAATTTGGGTGATTATATGTAATAAACCATGAATTATTTTCACACTCAATACCATGGCAACATCCATAATTTAAGCATCCTAAACGCCCAAATATTTGACCAAATGATAATCCAATGACTAAAGAGTCGGTTAAGCATAATAATGGTAATTGATGAAAAAAAGAAAAAATGATAATAATTATTCCACCTAATATTAAACCTCCCCAAAAACTAAATCCTGGAATTCTAAAGTAATTTTTTAATAATAATTTCCCTGTTATAAGTTTTGGAATATCTGTAATTCGTGCCATTAAATAAGAGCCAATAGGGATTGAGATACCAATATATACAATTAACTGAGAAATTAATTTAGATTCTAATGTTACACCTCTATATCCTAAAAAAAATAAAAATTGGATAAATCCAAGGAGTGTACCCACGCCAAGAAGAAAGCCAAATGTAGTGAAATAAAATTTCCCAAATTGAAATAAAACAATTGGCCCATAGTCATTTTTAATTTTCATGATATAGGTTTCATTGTGAACATGTTGAAATCCCAAATATTTTATATATTGGGCATACCCCTGTTGCACTTGTTCCAATTCCATAAATTGATATTGTGAGAAAAATTATTTTCAACCAAAAGCTAAATGGAATTAAAACAGCAATTATTTCAAATGATATGCCCAATAAAACTCTTATTCGTTTATCGAATGAACTTAAATTATGAATAAGATTCATTATTTTGAGGTTATAATTTTAAATCAAAGTTAATTGAAATTTCATCTTTTACTTTCATTGAACCCATTCCAGGAGAAGCAATTTTATATGCTGTTAAACGAACAGTTGATGAGCCCTTTGCAAATAAATTATCACCTTTATTATAAATTTCAATCTGCAATGTGGAAGGATTTGATATTCCATTTATTTTTAAATCACCTGTTAAATCATAAATTCCTGATTCTAATGGAATGTTGGTTTTACTTATAAATTCAACATTTTTATATTTACTATCAAATATTGACATTCTCATATGAACATCTCTCATCCAATTATCTGTCGTTATTTCATCAATGGGGATAATTACACTAATATCTCTAAATCCATCATTTTCTTCACTCACATCTATATTAAACTCCTGAGCAATAACAGGAAAAACATCACCGTTTTTTGACCCAGAATTACCACTAATACTTCCTGCTGATTGATTAAGTGAAATTGCAGATAAAGTAATAATTGATATTAAACCAATTAATTTAATTTTTGAATTTATCTTATTCATTTTATTATTCCTTATTTATGTTAAAAAAATTATTTAATTATTAATAATTTAAATAAATTATCAATTGCTGTGTCTTTCACTTTCTCTAATGAAAATGGATCTTGTAATTTTGCATCAAAAACTTCCTGTTCAATTAAAAACATCAAAACTGAGAGGAGGAATAGTCTAACTTGAATTTTTGTATTAAAATTTTTATTAAAGTTCCAATGAAGTTTTCCATATTCAATTCTATTTTCCATAATATTCCAAAAACCGTTTACAGTTTGATTATATTTTACTATTGCTAATGGATGTTTATCCATACTTATTTGTAATAATAAATGGAGAAACGCAATTCTGTTATTATCAATATTTATTAAACTTGACATGTATGTATTCAAATATTCTCTAAATTTCTGTGGAGTTGTTATATCTTCATAATCTACATTTGGATGTTCAAAATTAATAAATTGTTCTATAATCGATTCAAATATTTCTTCCTTATTATTAAAATATTTAAATAATGTAGCTTCGGAAACATTCGCCATACGAGCAATTTCAGCTGTACGAATCGCACTTATTGCTTTTTTTGAAATAAGCGATAATGTTACATCCTTTATTTGTTGAATTCGATCTTCTTTTTTCATTCGTGTTATTGCCATCGGTTATAATATAGTGAGTACTTACTTACTATTAAAAGAGAAATTTTAAATAATATAAAATAATTAATTTTATGATTTTTTATATTATTTTACTAAATATGATTAAAGTTTATATTATTTTGTCGATAATATTTATTATGTTAGAGACAATTGGAATATATAATGATCTAAATGGATTAAAGAAAGCATCAAATAATGTTAGTAATTCATTTTCTAAATTATCATCTGGAAAAAAGAATTTACTTGAAGAGTCACCCGCAGATTACCATATTGCAAAATCACTTGAAGAAAGAGTAAACACTTCTGAAATTGCAATGAGAAACATATCTACCGCTTCTAATATGTTATCTATTGCCGATGGATCTGTACAATCTGCAATAAATAGGTTAATTGAATTAAAAAAAGAAGCAATATCATATAATGATGGCTCTACTAATTCAAGTCAAAAAAATGCACTCCTTGATAGAATGAATGCAGTAGGTAGTGAAATTTTGGATACATTAAACTCTTCAAATTTTAATGGCTTTGACATATTAAATACAGATTCTTTTGAATTTCAAGTGGGGAGTGATTCAACAGATAAGCTAGATATAAATTTTGATATATCAAATTTAGATTTAATATTTAGTGAAGATATTAAAGTTGATTTAGCAATTATTATGGATAATAGTGGAAGTCTGGGTGAGGAACAAGTTGGAATAGAAAATAACTTACAAAATTTAGTAAATGAACTTGAATCTGAAAATGTTGATTTAGCTTTAGGATTAACGCGCTTTGGAGCATCATTAAATGGGGGTGATCCAATTGTGGGAGAATTAACGACAGATACGGATGATTTTATAAATAATATTTGGAATCAAAATACGCTAGATGGATCTATTGAACCCACTTATGATGCAATTGAAGATACTGCGAATAATATGGAATTTAGAGTTGGTTCAAATCGTTATTTAATGGTTGTGGGTGATGAGAATCCGGATCAAGGTGATTCAGGACAGAGTGAAGCATTAACAGCAATAAATAGTATAAATGGAAAATTAATAGCAGTTACTGAACCTGGATTCTATAATGATTTTGAATCAATTACAAATGGCTCTGATGGATTTACAATAAATATTAATGATGACTTTTCGAGTGTAATCTCAGAGGTGAAAAATCAAATATTAGATAGTGCTAAACCAGATTTTTTAACTCAAATTGAAGATAATTTATCCATATTGTTAAAGCTCTCACAAAAAATTGGAAGAACAATAAATAGGTTAGATAATAAAGAAATAAATTTATCAACTCATATATTAAATACAGAAAAATCAAGAAGTCGAATTGAGGATATAGATTTTGCAAAGGAGTCAATGAATCAAATGAAGGCTGAAATATTAATGCAATCTTCTACTCAAATATTAAAATTACGAATGAATTCGATGGCCTATATTTTAAAATTATTTGGGTAATTATTTAATGTTATAATTTATAGAAATCCAATCTTCATAATCTGGATAGATTGATTTTACTTTTTCAATTAATATAAGTGCATCATTTTTTTTTAAAAGGTTCTTCACAACAAAAAATATCTTTTAATGTAAAGAACCAAGAATATAATTAATTTTAATACCATCTAAAATTTATGTTTGATTTTTTTATTTGTGTTGAAATTTCTTGTTCACTATCATTTTCTTCTTCTTCATAATGATGATGAGGATGGGTACATACGAAATGTATAATTATATAACCTCGATATTTAGCAATCTCTAATACCGTTATTATCAATATTAATGGAATAATAAATGTTTTTAAAATGTATGAAAGGAGTTTAGTGGGGTTCATAATATGTTATCTTTAATTAAAATGATGTAAAATTGGTTTTATAAATCGAGATAATGATTTATTAAAACAAAAACCAGTAAGGGACAAAAAATATTTATTTTGAGATATTATTAATTTTTTTTTTGTTCTTGTAATTGCAACATAAAGAACCTTTGCTTGTTCTAACATTATTTCTGAAGAATTATTTTCAGGTTTTTTAGCGTCTTCTTTTGAATAAAAACTTGGATAATTATCATCATTACAACTTGGAATAATGACTGTATCCCATTCCAGTCCTTTTGCTCTATGGATTGTTGATATAACCACAGCTTCATCTCCAATAATTAAATCAGCCTCTTTAAACCTAGAAATTATTGGCATTTGATCTAATAAAAATTCTTTTAGGGTAGAATTTTCAACTCTCATTTTTATTAAATATCTTTTTAATTTATTTATTGAATTATTTTCTTCTATATTAAGAGGTTTGCTCCAAATTTCTATAAAATCATCTATTATATGTTTTATTGAATAATTTTCAATTAAATTATTTTCTTTTCTTGTCCAAAAATTAGAAATATTTTTGTTAAACCTAGTTATTAATTTTTTATTTTTTTGTAAGAATTCTACTCTTTTTAATTTATTTTTATTGTTCTTATTATTGAGGTAGTTAACCAATGAAATAGTTGCAAAAACATCATCAATTGCATTATGGGTTGCATTACCTTCAATATTTAATTCATTTAAAATATTTCCTAATTTATATGACTTTAATTTTGGATAAAGTCGTTTAGTTAACTCAATAGAATCAAAAATGATTCTATTTGTATCAAACTGCATACCATAGCGATTAGAAAAATGAGTCAATATATTTATATCATAATTTGAATTATGTGCTAATAATGCATCGTTCCCAATAAAGTTTAAAAACTTTTTTATTCCAGTTTTTGCTGGTATACCATTTTCATTTAGTAAATTTAAATTTATATTATGAATTTTTACAGTTTCACTTAATGATTTATTTGTTTTTATGTAAATATTAATTGATTTTCCACTATTACCATTAATTATTTCAGTTGCAGCAATTTGAATAATATCATCTTTTTCTACATTTAACCCAGTTGTTTCTGTATCAAAAACAATTAGTCTTTTTGAAGTAAATGTATCTTGAAATTTATTAATTATATTTTTATCTTTTAATAAAAAATCAACTGGATGTAAACCTAAATTAAACATTTCATTAATTATTTTTCGACTAGCTTTAAGAGTAGAACCTGAAAAAAGAGAAAATATTCTCATCCAATATTATCTATTTTTTGAACCAATTAAACAATTTAGAAATGCAATTAAATCCTTAATTATTTTTCGTTGAAACAAATCAAATGAAGCAACAGGAAAATGTTTGATATTATTAACTGAACATTTATTGCTCATACTTGTAACAAGATTATTATTCGCCATTAGGATTGCAATTGGATTTTTTCCTTCTATAATTAAAGGTTTAATATATGTTTTTAATATAAAATCAATTTCACCAAATTGATTTCCTTTATATAAATTAAAAATAATATTATTATTTTTTAACTCATTATTCTTAGAAAATGGTTTTTCACTCCATGTCGGTTTTAGATTATTATAAGCATAGTCATTAAATAATTCTAATAAATATTGAGGAGATCTATGGTTTTCAGCAATAAAGTGTTCTTGATAAGTTTCTTTCAATTTCCTTAAAACTGAATTATCAGCACCTAAGAATGAATAAATGGCTTGTTCTGTATCACCAAACAAAACAGTATGACAATTTTTACTTATTAGATAATTTAAAATTTCCCACTGTATGGTATTTAAATCCTGAAATTCATCTACTTGGACCCATGTATATATATTTCTAAACGTTTTATCTTTTATTAAAAAATATAATGCTAAATTCAAAATATCATTAAAATCTAATGATAAAAAATCTTTTTTAAATTTCTCATACTTTCTATAAATAATTTTTATATTTGTTTTAACTTGAATTGATTTTGATGAATAACTATAATTTTTTTCAAATATCTTTTTTGATTTTTTAACTAAATTATTTGGTAATTTTAATTTAAGTTGATTTTGCCAACAAATAAAATTTTCTAAATCATTATTTTTTATCATTAGCATACTATCCCCATTTTCTTCAACCGATGTTTTAACATCTTCAACGGCATCTTCAAGCAAAACTCTTGATTCACCTTCATCTAATATATTTGTTTGTTTTGGTATTAGGTTTTGTTGAAATAAAAACTTTGCACCAAATGAATGTGAATTACCAATAAATAATTCATTAGAATTTCCAATCCGTTTTCTCATATTTAAAGCGGCATTATTTGTAAAAGTTAAACAAATCATTTCTTCCGGTTTTACACCTTTTGCCAAAGCTTGCTTCACCCTGTGAGATAACATTTCGGTTTTTCCTGATCCTGCCGGGGCAAAGACAATGTGCTTTCCTTTGGAAAGATTAATGATTTTTTTTTGCTTAACTGTCGGAATAAAGTTATTTTTCATAAAATTTCTAGCCACCTTTTATATGCATTAGTGTTTTTAGTTTGTAATAACCTTTTTTTGATAGTTTGGCACAATTTATTTACATTTATATCATTTAGCTCATTCCTTAAACCTGATGGAGCACCATTGATACGATACGGAGAGATTCTCAGCTTTCGAATAATTTGTGAATATTCTAAATATTCATCTGTCCCCTTTTTATTTTCCATGTTTTGATTTCTAAATTTATTATTCCGAATTCGTAATTTTGCTTTTATTAAGTCCGTAACCGTATGCGATAATTGACTTGTAATATAATAAATTAAATCACAATTAGAGATTTTTTCAATATTACAATTTCTTTCAAATCCTGTATTATGAATAAGCATTGCACCGTGCTCATGAATGACATTTTCAAATTGTTCATAACTAATTTAGTCTGTTCCTCCAACTACACCTATCTTAATTCCCGTTAAATCTGTTTTTGCTTTGTTCATTTGAGAATACCTTCTATTTCGAAAAGATTGGTTAAAAATGTGTTTAATACTTTATCAACATTGTATTCACCTTTTCCGGTATCACCATATTCTGGTCTTAATGGGAGCCAGCCTGAAGTCATTCTATAATCGCCATCAAAATGACACTGTTTTTCATAGTAATTGATTTTAGAAGTGAATTTACTCCCTTCGTATAATCCTGGGTATAATAACCAAAAATGATTTACTAAATTAATTTTAGTTCCCTCCGTAGTGACAACACCAACAGAATTATAACTTTTTTTTATACATTTTATCATTTCAGCCACCATTTTACTTTCTGGCATATATTTAGCATCAAATATAAATATCTTTTTTATTTCTTCATTTATTTTAAAATAAATAGACAAATCTGGGGTTTTTGGCGCATCACTATCACTATTAATCAATCCGACTTTTCCATTCTCGGCACGTGGAATTTTTCTACCCATAATAATATCAAAACTGTAGTTATGAATTTTTCCATGCATTTCAGGTTTATTTGGATTTTCTAAATATTCAATGTTAATAATATTTCTCTCTAATGAATTATAAAATTTTATAAATAACCAGTATTCATATAATTCAGAAATTTTAGTTAAATTCCTGTCACCAATTTCTAAAACATTGGGAATTGCAAAAGAATAATCAAAATCTTTAATATTCTTTCTTATTGAGAAATAATTTTTATTATTTGATTCAATCCAAGTTGGTGGAGGGATTATTTTATTATTTTTTAGATAGTCTGGTAACTTAAAAAACTTCAAAAATAGATTGTGAATACCTTTTAAATTTTTCCTTGAAAATGCTAATTTGTCTCTTGCCTCTTTTGCATATTCTTTTTTCCCTTTTAGTTTTAAAAGCTCATCAACTTTATCAATCAATTCATCAACTTTATCAATCAAAAACGAAATGCAATGAGAAATGTTTTTCAGAGATTTTATTTCGGGTTTTATATTGACAGATGGAACAAGTAAGGTATTTTGAATTTGAGTTTTGTAGCTATATACATTATACCCTTTTTTATAAATAGTTTTTAATATTGTAATGTTTATTTTGCTCTTTTTATTAAAGGGTTTAAAAACCATATTTGATTTAATGAAAGGTTTTCCAATGATTGATTGAATATGATATATAAACCTATCTATTAATTTTTTAAAAATAATTATTTGGTGGTCAAGTTGATTGGTCCTATTCAGTATCTGTAATAAAAAATCATGTTTTACTAATCCAATGTTTATAATATTTGGAAACAATGTATAAATATCTTTCACCATTTGTTGGAAATGATTATTTAATATTTTAGTTGGTAAAATATAGATCTTTAAAGCAAACTTCCTTATCGTATTCTTATAAAAGACAAATTCAGTATTGCCGCTATATTCTCCATCGAAAAGTTGTCTCGTTGAATTCTCCTTCATAGGTAATGAAATCCTATTTTTTTTAGATTTATTTTCTCCTTGTCCCACCTCCCAACCGGGTGTTGATTCTTCTAAATCAAACCGAAAATAGTTTGATTGATAAAAATCGTGATCACATGAAAAACTTTGTTGATTGTTATTATCAATTTTAAATTCGATTAGCTCTTCTTTTTCTTCTCCTATTTTTTTTTTAATATATAATAAAATTTTCATTAATTATTTACTATCCAAAGAAATCGAAATCTTCCATATCAAAGCCATTTTGATAAATCTGTTCAGCTTTGATAAATGAATTTCTATACAATAATTCATCATCTTCAGATCTATTTTTCATTATACCATTTTCATCAAATGTTACCTGATTCGTTTCTTCCAGCGAACTCAATTTTTTCATAATTGTTTGCAACCTCAATTTCATCCCATCACCAAATCCTCTCAACTTTGGCAATATCCGTTGTAATATTTGAATATCTAATGCATCATTTTCATTCATCCAGTCATTTTCAGTAGCAAGTTGTACATATTTTTCAATTCCCAAAATTGTGCGTGGGCTGATAAAGAATTTTTTGCCTTTGCCTTTGTCTTTGTCTACGTCTTGAGAAAATGCTTTAACAATAGTTTTTAACTCTCCCAACCCTTCTTTTGGATTTGTTCCATCAAGAGTGGGTATTATCAATGCTTTATTATTTTTTACAGCATCATATTTCAATTCAGCACCTCTAAAATAATCACCACTATTCCCATTCAATTCAATCAAATTAGCTCTGTCCAAAAACCGTGGGCTAAATCGCTCTACCGTTTCATCTATATTAGCCGTTCCAAAAAAGTGAGTATTCGGACGTAATTGAAGCGGATTAGGTAAAATATCTTTAAACTTAATTCCACTCAATTTATCCATATATTCCACTTTCCCAAGTTCCGAACCTGAAATTGCAGTCATAATAGTGGACATATAATATTCCGGCGTGGAAAGATTTATTTCATCTAATAATGGAGCAAAAAATAGGTTATCATTTTTATTTTTAACGGCCTCATTTGCTGCAATCAGCAAGGGTAATAAATCATTATTAGCAAATTGATAGCGATAGTTTGCAAAATTATAAAATCCAAATAATTCTGATTGGTCAAACCAATTGCGTTGCACAGATATATTACATAATCTATTTTGTTGTCCAATAGCGTGCATAAACGACTTTATTAAACTGGTTTTTCCAAATCCGGGTGGGCCAGTTAAAATAGTCATACTTCCTGTTTGAATACAGAGCAGAAGGTTTTTTATTGTTTCAGCATCAGTTTCATAACCAATATTTTTCATTCGTTCTATAATTTCATCAACTAATTCATCGCCTTTAAGATCTTCAGACGTATTTGAATTAAGATATTTATTGCAAACAATTCCTCTCTTTCCATCTTCGCCATACAAATATTTTTTAACTTCATCCCGATTGCCGTCGGTTGATGATTTACTTGAACCTCCGTCTCCATTCTTTCCCGGCTCACCTTTCTCACCTTTATCACCTTTAGGTCCTTGTGCTCCAGTATCGCCTTTATCACCCTGAATACCTTGATCTCCTTTGGGTCCAGTGGTTCCATCATCTCCTTTATCACCAGTATCTCCTTTTTCGCCCTTTATTGTTTCACCAAAATCTTTGTGTCCATTTAAATCTTTCCAACCTTTACTATGCCATTCTGGTTCTTCTTCATCATCTGGATTTTTCTTTGATTGTTTTTTGGTAACTACTTTTGCCTCTTTCGATGGTGGTTTTATTTCTCCATCCTCTGGTTTCCCTTGTTTGATACCTTTTTTAGTTTTGCCATTAGGTTTATCTGCTTCAGCATAAATTGGTTCTTCAATATACTCAGCGTCAATTAAACCATTTGGGTCATATACACCCACAGTTGTTTTACTCATTCCAAAGTCAATGCCAAGGTAGATTTCGTTGGGATCTTTTATATTTCCTTCCGATTCATCTTCAGAATTGTTGGTATTAACTTTTTGTATTGGTGGTATATCAAGGGAATTATTTTTTATCAAATTTTTAATTTCAGTATGATTATCCATTACTTCGAAGCCTAGTTGAAATGCGATTGTATTGCCGATGGAAATACAATCAGTTATTTTAAAATCGAATTCAGGATTAGCAATGTTGTTTAGTAAATCTGAATAAATAGGAATTTCCGTACAAAAATTTTCAGATAATTGATTAAGTTTTACTTCTTTATTATTTGCATAAATATACACTTTAACACCATTAGTTAAATCTTCATTTGTAACATCTAATGTTGAATCTGGGATAAGATTATTCTCATTAATAAGATTTATAGTAATTCTATAATTTCCCGCATCGTTGTTTTTATGTTTTAGTTTAAATATTTTTTCACCAATAAGCAAAAATGCATACACGCGAGTATCATAATATATACCTTGTATTTTCGCGTTTGCTTTTTCTTCTTCGGTTCTTCCAAATTTATTTTTAAATTCATTCTTTAAATATTGTGCAAGCCCTAACCCACCTAATTTTCTGTTTTTGTTATGATTTTTTAATGTAGATGAAAGTATTTCACTATCAGAGTACCATTTTTTTAATGTGTTTTTAACTTGATCTTTCAGCCATATATTTTCGTAAAAACCACCAGTTATAAGTATTCTTGTAACTGGATTATTTTCATACTCAACATCATATTCCTCTTTGAGTTTCTTCAAGGTGTCAGACAACTCTTTATAAAATTTGTCAAATATTTTTTTAAAGTTTTCTTCCTTTAATGGAACAGTAATTTTTTTATAAGAAAAATCTTTATAATCATCATTTTCTATTATATTTTTTTCAATTTTATCAAGTAATTTCCAATCAAATTCATCCTTTTCATCCCTGTTTTTAAAAGATCCAATTTTTCCATTATTTTTTAAATCCTCTCGGATTTTGGTATAATAATGACTTGCACCCAATTCTATTGAGTTTACTTTTAAAGATGTTGTTTTTTGATCAGTTACTCTAATGAAAGTTGAATCAAGAGTTAATGCTCCAAAGTCAAGCACCCAAAGTAAATCACCTTTTACTCTATCTATATTTGCATTTGGCTCATTAATAAATTGATAATAAATAGAATCAGCTTCACCTTTTATGTAATTACGAACTAAATCCTCTCCAAATAACGAAAACCGATCGTTTCTCGTATTAATAGCCTTTTTAACTGCGTTCCTAATATTATCTTGAAAATTCTTATTATATTTTTTCTCTTCATCTGTTGCATTTATACCGTATTTATAATCAGGTTTTGAATAAATAATTTTTACATTTGTTTGTTTATATTGCTTATTACCTAATGCACTATTTAGAGTATCACCAATTTCTTCAAATAATTTTTCAAAATATTTTTCAGTAATAAATGGTGCAGCAAAAACATCTCCATTATCATCAATATCTACGCCTGAGTATAGTCTAATATCTCTATTTTTATTAATTAGTTGTTTACCATCATATGTTAATTGACCTTTAAAATATCTATAAATTTGATGCGTCGAGTCTAATTGTGATGTACTATTTAATAATGAAAACCTGTAACTATCCCTATCAATCTGATCACGAGGGGCTTTTGATAATTCACCCCTTATTATAGAATCCTTTATATTTTTTAATTTCAACAACCCTAATTTATTTTCAAATTGGTTATTCTGATTCATTTTAAATTTTGTCTTTCATAATTTCTAAGTCTTTCAATTTCTCTTTTTTGATAACTTGGTTCTTTCTTCTCGCTTATATAAACATCAAATTTTCCGCCACCAATGTTTCTATAATAGATACGCCCATCTTTATTTCCACCTGTATTGAAATGAAAATCATAAAATCTTTAAGTAGTTTTGACATGTGTAGTATTAAGTTTCTTTATTATACCTGTATTTAATATCATCAAGTTTTTAAATATATCCTTTGTGTTTAAAATCAATTCTTGGTCAAAAATATTATCAAATGAACCCCAAATAAAATTTAGATTTGAAAATATCTCCTTAAATATTTTTTTATATTTATTATGTAGCTTTGATATGTTTTTCAAATTTTCACTTTTCATTTTTATAATTTTATCATTAAGATGTTTATTTTCACTTTGACACGTTCTTAATTTTTTAAATCGTTCTTTTTCTTGTATTATTATTTTTTGTTCTAATTAATTTTTTTTCTAATTTTGACATTATTATATCCCAAACATTTGGTCAGAACAATTTTCACATAAATCATGTGCTTCATTTGAATAGGTTACAGGCGACCTACCACACCAATCACATTTTTCGTAGCTTTCAGACTCTATCCCTTCATTTAGCCACTTTTCAGCTTCAATTTCTGGAATTGTACTATCAACAATTTTATCGAAAATATCAAAATCTTTTTTTGTAAATGTATCTTTGTATTTATTAGAAATATGACCATTATCTGCTAACCAATTATTAATGTTATTTAAAAATTCTATAGAGTTCTTATTTTCATTATTTTTGATTAATTTATTTAATACTTCTTCTAATTTTTCAGGTGAAAGATTTGCACTTTTCAATAACATTCGTGCACTGATTTTTCTATATTCATTTTCTTGGTTACTTACTTTTTTCATTTTATATTCCCTTTCGTTAAATGCCAACCATCACCATTAGGGCATTTATAAATTTTAAGTTTGATTTTTTGTTCTTTTAAAATAATAGTTTTTCTTATTTGTGCACCTTTTTTAGTAAAATATAATTCTTTAGGTTTTTTATTCCCATCTGTACAAGTAGTACAAATAATACTTGGAGTATGTCTATTTTTGGGTGATAAATGCCATTTTTTACATGTATTACATTTATAGGGTGTTAACTCTGAATCATGATCTAGTTTTAAATATTGACTATGTTCTTTCGCATTATATTTTGTATTGTATTCAGATAAAAATTCACCATAATTACTTTTACATGTATTACTCTTTATAATTTGTGTTTTACTTGGTGACAAATGATAGTTTTCACACTTATTGCATCTATATGGTGATAATTCCAAATTATATTTATTATTAGTATAAATAGCGGCTTCATGAGCTTCATTTTCATTTTTATAAATTGATAATGGGTTTCCTCTTTTACCAATACACTGCAATATTATTTTTACCCCCCACCCACAAAATCATCATCGTCTTCATTTAAGAATTCACTGATATCATCTTGTGCTCTTATTGGATCACCTGCATTTGTATATACAATATGATTATCTTCATATTCATTATGACTATTATTTTCAATTGCTGAGCAAGTTTGATTTAATACATGATTGTTATATTTTTCTTTTGAAGAAAAAAGTGTGTTACACTTTGTACATTCCATTTAATTATCCTTTTTATTAAATTTGTTTATTAATTTTTTATACAATAAAAAAGCAAATATGCTAAATATGATGCCAAACATAAATCCATATATAAAAATTTCATACAGGTCAAAGAATAACAATTATACATTATCCTTATTTTTTATTTCCTTAATTAATAAATGTGCGGATTCTAATAATCTACCTGGTAATTGGATTACGGTAACTAAAACATTACTTGAAAATAAAAAAACATATCCATTAAATAAGCTAAATCTAGTAATTCCGCCTCCTGTGAATTTATTTCGATGTCTTAATTCATCGATATGTTTTCTAATTTTTCCTTTTACTAATGAATGATGAATCCCTTCATTCCATGCTTTTTCAGCTGTTTTTTGATGATTTTTACAAATTCGCTGCTTAATCCTTTTTTTTGCGTGTCTTGAAACTATAATCTCATCTATTGGATTTAAATATGGCAAATTATTTTTAACCTTTTTTCTTTAAATCAACAATCTCGACCATTGCATTTGCTCCAAAAATAGCTTGATGTCCTTCCATAGTTGTTGAAAAAGGGAGATCTGAATATGGTTTAATTGCATCTGCAGTTGGATTCATATCAACTAATAAATGATAGGCAATTCCTGCACAAGTACCAGCTACAAACCCAGTTGTTAATTCTTTGTTTTTCAATTTTAGTTTATCCCAAAATGGGTCATGATTCTTGGGGAGATTTTTATGCACAATATTAACTAGCCCCACTAACGAAAATGCGACAGTTTCAATTATTAATGCAGGAAGAAGGGAGTGGGTGAATATGGACCGATGCCTTCCAATCCCAACTTTTAAATCAGTATCAGGTATTCCACCATCGCCATCAAATCCACCACTACCAATTAAAAAACCAATAAATATAACAAATAATTTTGGTGCATATTCTTTTGGGTTTGAAAATAAATTTGATATAATTATTTTTAAGAAATTGAAACTTGATTCAGATAATTTAACTATATTTCCTCTTGCTGAATTCCCCTGTTAATAATGTGTGTTTTTAATTTATTTTGCTGAATTGCTTTTATAGTATTGGATGTTTCTGAAGCAGTAAATTTTATAAAACCCTCAATTGCCTTTAATAAACCTTTTGCTCTCCGTCCAGCTAATTTTAGAAATAAGATTCCAGATTCTTTACCCCATGATTTTAATTCTTCAGACGATGTTTTATTAATTGCTCGTCTTATTTCTTCATATAGATTATCAATTCGAGTTTTTTTTATTTTAATAACTAATTCATTTTCCATTTATTTTCCATTAAATTTCTTTTAATATAGATTTAATAATAATATATTTTTGCTCACAAAATTCATGGACACCACATTGATTAATCCATTCTTTATATTTTCGTCTTTCAATATCATCATCCTGACGAAGTAAAATGAGTTCTCTATTTTTGAAAATAAATCCAATTTTAAGTACTTTAAGAATTTCAATCATTAAATATTTTGAACGAGTTTGCATATTACGATTAAAGAATTTTGATATTGTTGATTTATGTCTTTTTACAAGGTCTGCTAACTCTTTACGGCAAATTCCCTGTTCAAGCATTTTCTCCTCTATGACAGTAATTATATCTTGGTCTTTATTCATTTTATTCCTATCTATAAATTAAAGCAAATTTTGTAAATTTCAAGTTGAAAAATAGTTGAAATAAGTTGTAGCTATTTATTAGTTTAAAATAATTAATTTCCATAATTTAAATATAATAAACGATTATGTCATATTATTATAAAGTAGAAAAATAATTTTTAAATTATTGTTATTAGGGTGATTAATTGTAGGGGATTAAAATGTATAACAATTATTTAGAGAATTTTTTAAATTATCATAGGTGATTGTTTAAAATAAATATATAGATTTTTTTTACTTACAATTCTAATTTTTCTTGATTTACGAGTTCTCTAATTGCAGGTTTTAAAAATACATTAGAAAGATCAATTTTAGAAAAAACTTGAGAGAAACGTTTAATTTTTTGCTCAATCGGTTTATTTTTATTAAGAACGATATATTTATTTTCTTCAACAACACATGAATCACCTGAAAATGTACCTCGACCATGTATCACTTTATATCCTAATTTTTCAGATAATATTTCAAATTCTTCAATAATTTTATTTTTCTTCATAAAAATTCATTCATTTCAGAAGCAGTTAATTGATTTACAATTTCTTTCACTTTTTCGGCATAATTCATAGGCATAATTAATGTTGCATCATCGGTATTTACCACAGCAATATTATCAATTCCAATAACGGCTGTTAACCTATCCTGGCTATAAATAATTGAGTTTTTTGATTCAACAGAAAGAACATTACCTTGAAGTATCATTCCATTTTTATCCTTTGATAATACATCATAAACCGATTTCCATGTGCCCATATCATTCCAACTAAAATCAGCTTTTAAAGTAAATACATTTTTTGCTTTTTCCATAATACCATAATCTATACTTTCAGGTTGAATAATTTCCCATTCTCTATCTAAAATTATATCATATTTCCCAGACTCAAATGAGTCAAATATTACATCAAGAGATTCATGTAACTCGGGCATATATGTTTTCATTTCTAATAGTATTATTTCCGCTTTCCAAATAAACATACCTGAATTCCATAAAAACTCACCACTTTCTAAAAACCGTTCTGCACTCTTTAATGGTGGCTTTTCTGCAAAAGTTTTTACTTTATAAATATTTGAATTATCTGTGTGTGAATTACCAAATTGAATATACCCATATCCCGTTGCAGGATAAGTTGGATTTATTCCCATAGTGATTAAAGCAGAATGTTTTTGAGCAAAATGGATTCCTTCGGTAACAATTTCACAGAATTTATCATTTTCAACAATTAAATGGTCAGCAGGGTAAATACACATGACTGCATTTTTATTTCTTTGATAAACATGTATGGCTGCTAATCCAATCGCTGGAGCTGTATTTCTTCCACTTGGTTCAATAATAAAATTATTATTGGGTATTTCTGGTAATTCAATTTTCATTTTATTACATAAGTTTTCGGAAGCTACTATTAGAATTTGAGATGGTGTAGTGAGTTTTTTTAATCGATTAACCGTCAGGCGAATCATCGACTCATTACCAAATATTTTTAATAATTGTTTGGGATTATCTTTTCGACTTCTTGGCCAAAATCGAGAACCAAACCCACCTGCTAATATTACATGATAGTCATTCATTATATTAAAACCTTATATTTATACCTTCAATTTCCCATCTGCCTCGAATATCAATTTTTTCAGGGTAGATTGTAAATTTACCAGCTCTTTTATATGGACTAATTGTTCCAGAAAAATAAATTGAATCATTAATTTCATTTAAAATTTCAAATGCTCTAAGATTATATGCACCTGGAATTAATTCTAAAAATTGAAATTCACTATTTACAACCTTTGTGTAATTTACAGTTTTTTCCTGTATGTTTATTGCTTCAATCATTACATTGTTTGTGAAATTGATAATTTTACCTGATAATTGTCCATAATTAATATTAGTTTTATTAATGTCTTCAATAGGTCTTATAATTGAAAAAGTAGTTAGCGAATCAGGGAAATGATTATTATCCTTATCCATAATGATATTTTTAGGTAGAAAAATATGTTCAATATAATCTGGCAGAATTGATGTTTCAATTGAAAATGGATTTACTACATTTAAATGAATTTCTATTTGGTTAGAATCAGAATTAAGGTAGAAAGCACTAGAATTTATTTTAGATATATAATTAATTGAAATAGGTTCATTAAATTCTATTACATATTTATTATTTTGAATACTGTGATTTTCTACTTTCGGTGCAATTGTATCAATTAATGTTTGATTTGAAATGAAAAATGGGGGAGTATAATATTGAGTTAATCTATTACTCCGTTGGCTAATGATTTTTAATGAGTCTTTTACATAATTGGAAATAATTAAATTTTTTGGGTAAGAAATTTTATCGATTAATGAAAAGTAAAAAAGTTCTTCATTACCGTTTGAATAAATTAATTTACCATATTGATTACCTAATAATTGTGCTGATTGAATCTTTAATTTTGGTAGTGGATTATCAATATATATTGTTGTTTTTATTGAATCAATATCATTTTTAATTTCTAAATAATCATTTGGTAGCAACCCATAATTTGAAAATTTAATTTCTTCAGAAATATTAATTATTTCATTTGATGAGGCAAAAATAAAATATTTATTTAAATTTAGAAAATTAAAGATAAATTCACCATGTTGATTTGATTGAGTTTTTAATATAGGAACTAAAGTGTCTTGAGGTGGATATTCAAATAAGCCAATATCAAAAATTTGATTCAGGTCAGTATTTATTAATTTACCCGAAATTACACCTTTACCAAGGGCTGATGATGTCGAAAAAATAATATTTATTGGTGAAGCCATTATATTATCTTGAAAGTCTCTTATATTTCTATTAATAATAATTCGTGTTGGAAGATGTTTATTCCATTCATTTTTAGGAATAATAAATAAATTATTTTTTCGTATTATCGTTTTGAATTCGGTTTCAGGTATAATTTGAATAGAGGCATGAATTGAGTTTGGATCAATCGGTTCAGAAAAAGTAATTTGTATTTGTTTATTTGAGGGTATATTAATTGAACCTGTATGTGGTAACGAAGTGATTAATGACGGTCCTTGTTTATCTTCAGGCCCTCCGGTTGCTGGTCCGATAGCAGCACAACTTAAAAGAAAAAGCATTAATCCTATAAAATAAATAAAAAATTTCACATTAATGCTTCTAAAAAAAGATTATCTATTATTAATAAGAATAAGTAGAAATAGAATTAATTTTCATATTTTTGCTAAATTCAATTTTTATTTGACCATTGAATGGAATATTGAATGGTGAATATGCATTTATTGAGTTATTATTAATAATAAATATCCAGTTTTCAGGTAGGTTATGATTTGAAATATGAATATTTTGATCTATTAAAATTTCAAATCGATGTATTGAATCTGCACTAAATTGGATTATGTTCGATTCATAATTCGGAGAAATATTAATTGAAACAGCATTTTCAGTAGGACAAACTAAACCATTTTGAATATAATAAACTAAACAGCTTAAATCGGAAACATTTACATTGTCATCAAAATTCATATCACTTGCCCATATTTCATAGTCTGATGGGTTTGATATTGAGTTGTTATTAATATTTTGATCACATACATCAAATTGACTACATGCAATTGATTGAGCCATGGAAATATCTAAAATATCAATTAGTGTTGAATCACTTAATGGGTCATTAAGATTATTTTCTCCATTTAAAAATATATCTTGATAAGTTACATTCCCAAGTAATCCATAAGAAGTCATTTCAATATCAGATAATATTGATTCATTTCCATGAATATCATATGCACCAATTTGGTATTGTAATAATTCCCCAAAGTTAAATCCGCCAATTTCAGTATAATTATTATCAATATATGAATGCGTTGATGGATTAACTACATTATAATTATTTCTGTAAATCGAGTAATGGCTAAAGTCGTTTTCAAAAACTGGATTCCAATTTAATAATATATTATCATTACCAAGTTCTAATGAAAGCCCTGTAGGTGTAGAGGGAGCAATATTATCTATAGAGTAACCATATTCAGGAAAATTACTAAATGCAGATGAGTCAATATAACCTCTATAATAAACTTTAAAATCATGATAGTTTGGATTATTTGGTACAGAATCTTCTAAAGTTGGTGAAATGAAAAAGTAACTTTGTTCACCTGTTCCAGGGAATGAACCTACATGAGTCCAACTACTTTCTTGAAATTTTCGATATACTTGATATAATGAATCAACAGTACCATTATCCGAATATGATCGCTGAACTGTTAATTTTACATACCCACCTTGATCTCCTGGCATATCATCAATTCTTCTAATTACTGGCAGCTCACCAATTTGTGGATTAGTTTGATCACATGAAATATTTGAATTTTGTGCAATTGTTGTTGTTAATTCCCCTTGTTTAGCTTCAATGAAATAACAATGGTCTTCTAAATAATCAAGCCCAACATCATTGAATTGTGTATTCGTTGTTATAACTAATGGTGTAAAACATTCTCCAAGCCAATATCCTGAATTTGCAATACAGGTTTCTTCAGAATTATAAATTATATTATCTCGATAAATGGTATATTCAACTTCAAATGGCTCCATACAATCACCCCAAACCCCATCATTTATTTCTGAATAAAATTCACCATCACTACAAGATAAATAACTAATTGGAACATTTGTACAATCAGGTATATCATTATTAGGGTTTTCATCACAGTAATTTTCATAATTATCCCAATCACAAATTCCATTACCACAGGAATAACAATCTAAATTACAATTTTGCCAACTTTCATTTTCATATTCATGAGGAGCACCATCGGTATAACCACATTCTAAAATATTATCTACAAGTTCACAATAACTTTCGTCTTGACATATTTCATCGCCACAAAATTGAGGTGGGATACAATCTCCAATAAATCCGACTCCAAGAAAATATTCAGTTAATCCTGTTCCACAAGCAGTTGGGTAACCATCATTACCTGACATAGAATCATCACCTGGTTCTTCAAATGGTTCTTGACAAATTCCATCTCCACAGGATATAATTGAAGAAAGGCCAAAACCAACTTGCCAAACGGAAGTATTAAAGCGTGTAGTTAAATTTTCATAATTTTCAGTGAAAACGACCAGGGTGTCACTTTCTGTTTGTATAGTCAATGTATGAGTTACAAAAAGTTCTTTTCCCGCTAATGCAACTGGATCATAAGTTGCATCCATTCTAAATAATGTTGTTCCAGCTTGAAGAATTTCTTGGTTGATAAAGTCACCTGAAAAAGATTGCAAATTCGCACTCCCATCCATTTGGGTATATGCTGAAAAATCAAAATCTTCATCATCTAAAATCCCTCCAGCAGGTTGCCCAAATTGAACACAAGTATTTCCACTACAATCAGTTGTATTTGTTGCTAAGTCATTTATATTTGGAAAATCTTGAAAAACACTTAGAGTATCATATATATCTAAAATATCCAAATTAAATCGAGCACTATATACATCAGAATCAGCTTGTAAATTAATATAAAAACTGACAGTTCCTTGACCATCATCTACAATTTGATCTATTGAGAGTTTTGAATTTAATGTGGTTTCATTTCTTGAATAATTTGAATTACTAGGGTTATCACTCACCGTTTGATTTCCATCACCCCAATCGCAGTCATAAATATAGGGGTCACATAAATTAACAGGGTCCCAGCTAAGTCCAATTTGTAAATTTGTTGCCTGAGCTAATAAGTTTGTAGGTCCTTCAAAATAAGGGAAGCATGCAGAATTATTTCCTCCACAAATTCCACATTGGTCAATTCCACTTCCTGCACCTAAATAACTTAAACATTCTTGCCCCATTTCATTAAATCCTAAACCATTATCACAGCTTGAAAGTGATTCGGGGTCAGTAGGGGAACACGTATTATAACAATCCTGAGAACCATTAAATGAGTTTAATGTATTTCCTCCTGTACATACACCACAGTCATCTTTTTCGGCTTCACCACTACAAGTTCCACTACAATCAATTATATAGCCAGAAGAAGTCGGCCCTTCAGTCCAGCAAGTATCCTCACCATTACCACATTGACAAATTCCGGGGTAATATGGATCTTCAACATAATTACATTCGTTTGGTCCATTACACACTCCACAAAAATCAAATGAATTTGATAAACAATATGAACTATCATCTTCATCTGTACATTCTGTGACAAAGTTAGATATTGGCTGGCAAGAAGAAATTAATATTTCAGGATTACCATACCCATCACCATCTAAATCTTGACACCAATTTTGTTCAACGCAATTTGTAGTAGAGCAAGCAATATTTGAAATTTCATTTACATTAGAATTATTTTCTGTTGCGACTACTTCAAAACAATATGTTGTTATCGGAATAAGATTTTGAATAATTGAATTATTTGATGAAGTTTGTGCAATTAATTGAGGATTATTTTCAAAATAAATTGAATATGTAATATCTAATTCGCATTCTTGAGGGCAAATACTATAATTTTCATTAATGGTGCACACACCATCTCCACATACATCTGGAGCGATCCCAGTGCCAACTTCCCAGATTACATTTTTCCATTTATATGACAGGTGTTCAATATTATTATCAATAAAATTTGATTCAGAATAATTGATGAAAAATTGAGATTCATCGCCATGGTCAGGGTCATAATTACCTGTTAATTGGAAAAGTATTCCAAAATTTGTAGGAATATTTTGTCCTGTATTATTACCACTAATTGTAAAGTCACCAAGATTTCCTTCTTCATGTGTAATAATAAACCCAATATTATCTAAGGAATTACTTGTTAATTCAACTTCCGAAATATAAATATCTGATTCTAACGATAAATTAAAGGATGAAATGGTTGCATCATTGTCAAGATAAAATTCCATCTCAATAGTCCCATTTCCATTATCTTCAATACTTGAAATATAAATAATATTACTAAAATATGAGTCCGCGGGGTCCCAAATATTCCAATTTAGCTGAATACTACTATGGTCAATTGTTTCTGTTTCTAAATTTACAGGCGTGTCCTGAGCAATTAGGAATTTTGAAATTCCGATTAAAATTATAATATATTTAATAATTTTCATTATATTAATTATCCAATTTGTTAAACAAAGTATTCGTGTACCTATCAAAAGAGGCAACTTACCAAGATAAATAATTTAAAAAGAAATGAATCAAAAAAATTGAATTAATTAAGTATTTAAAACATTATTATTTATTTGTTGGTTTCATAACAATTTGTTTTTTTTGAAGAAACATTTTATTATAATTTTATCTTATTGAATATTATTAATGGTAGATAATATGTTTAAATTTTTTATAAATAAATAAATGTAAGTTATGAATTTTAAAAATCACTTTCTTATTTCTATGCCTCATTTAGTTGATTCTTTTTTTAATAAAAGTATAATTTTTATTTGTGAACATAATGATGAAGGAGCAATGGGGGTAATAATAAATAAAAAATTGTCAAAAAAGAAAAAATCTTTAATATTAAACGAAACAGGATTAGATAAATTAAAACCAAATCCTGGAATATATTTTGGTGGTCCTGTTCAAATGAATAGAGGTTTAATTTTACATAGTTGTGATTATATGAATGGTGATTCTCAAATTGTGACGAAAAATATATCAATTACTTCAAATGAAGAAATAATAAAAGATTTATCAAACGGAAAAGGTCCTGATAAATATAGATTAACATTTGGATATGCAGGTTGGGATAATAACCAATTAGAAAGGGAATTCGAAAATGGGGATTGGCTTTTATTACCTGCAAATATTGGGTTTATATTTGATACAGATGATAATAAAAAATGGAACGAAGCCACAAGTTCATTTGGAATTGATATTTTAAATATTACAGGTAACACGGGAATTTCTTAACATAAAATGAATTTAAGTATTTTTGATTTATTTAAAATTGGGGTAGGACCGTCAAGTTCACATACGATGGGTCCAATGACAGCAAGCTATAATTTTATGGATTATTGCAATGAGAATGAATTAGTAGAACAAAATAATAACATACAAGTGAAATTACATGGCTCATTAGCTTGGACAGGAAAAGGCCATGGAACGGTTAGGGCAATTATTTTAGGTCTATCTGGGTTTACTCCTCAATCAATTTCACATAATGATATGGATAACATAAATAATCAAGTTCATAAAAAAAATTCTGTTGAGTTTAATAATAATAAAATTAATTTTAATCCAATTTCAGATATCATTTTTGAATATGATAAATTATTTGATTTTCACTCAAATGCGATAGAATTTTCAATTTTTTCAGATAAAAAATTAATTTTAAGTAAGGTTTATTATTCAATTGGTGGAGGATTTGTTATAGCCGATGATGAGTTAAGTAATAATAGTTCTATTGATTATATTGTTAATTATGAATTTAAATCAGGTAAAGATTTATTATCTATTTCTGAAAATGAAAAAATATCTATTCCAGAACTAATATATGAAAATGAAAATTCAATTTCGCCCAATTTAAATATTTCAAAAGAGTTATTGAGAATTTGGGAAACGATGGATGAGTGTATTATAAGAGGAATAAATTCAAATACAAATTTACCCGGTAAATTAAAAGTAACTCGAAGAGCACCCCAATTATATAAATTATTATTAAAAGAAGAAAAAAATAATCCTTTAAATATCATGGATTGGGTTAATGTGTGGGCGATTGCAGTTAATGAAGAAAATGCTCGAGGTGGAAAAATTGTAACTGCACCAACTAATGGTGCCGCTGGTATTATTCCTGCAGTTATAAAATATTATACTAAATTTATTAATAGAAATAATCAATTGGGAATTGAAAACTTTTTATTAACTGCTGGTGCAATAGGATTATTATACAAATCAAATGCATCTATTTCGGGTGCAGAGGTTGGATGCCAAGGAGAAGTAGGGGTGGCATGCTCAATGGCTGCAGCTGGATTAGTTTCAGCGATGGGTGGTTCAAGCCGTCAAATAGAAAATGCCGCAGAAATTGGAATGGAGCATAATTTAGGTTTAACTTGTGACCCTATTGGTGGATTAGTTCAAATTCCTTGTATTGAAAGAAATGCGATGGGGGCAGTAAAAGCAATTAATGCGGCAAGAATGGCATTAAAAGGAACAGGAGAGCATTTAGTTTCGTTGGATCAAGTAATTAAAACAATGTTTGAAACTGGAAAAGATATGCAATCAAAATACAAAGAAACCTCACTTGGAGGACTTGCTGTTAATGTTGTTGAATGCTAATTAAATTAGACCTTGTTCAACAAATGAAGTGTGGTGATTTCCTGCAATTATAATATGATCATGAACAGTTACATCGATTGATTTACATGCATCAATTAATTTTTTTGTAATTTTCTGATCTTCTTTTGATGGATTTGGATTTCCAGAAGGGTGATTATGTACCAAAATTATTGACGCCGCATCTTTTTGTAAAATACCTTTAATAACTTCCCTTGAATAAACAGCACTTGAAGTTAATGAGCCTTCAAATAATTGCTCGATTTCTAAAATTTGATTTCTACCATTTAAATAAATTATAAGAAATGCTTCTCTATTTCTATCTCTTAAATTATATGTTAAATATTGAATAACATCATTTGATGAGCGAATAAAATTCTCTTCAATTACATTTTCTTTTAAATACCTATCAGCTACAGCGTGAACAAATTTTAATCCAAAAATATTGGATGGACCAATTCCTTGAATATTAAGTAAATCAGCATTTGATGCACTTAAAACCCCTTTTAAGGATTTAAATTGTTTAATTAATCGTTTAGCAGTATTCTTTTGATCTCTTCGATTATCAGAAAGCTTTAGTAATAATTCTATTACTTCATAATCAAGAAACCCTTTTAGACCATTTTGAACAAATCGTTTTCGCATGTTTGCATAATGACCTGTTGTTGATTGGATTGACATTGTGAGACCTCATTTATTTTTTCCAAATTAATTGTTTTTTATGTGTTTTATGTACCCCTTTATCAGCATTATTTCCATTTCTTAAAATAAAATAACCATAATTTTTAAAGAACTTTAATTTATTTAATACAGGAATAATTTGTTTTTCAGAATCTGAATAGATTATTAAATTTGTAAGATTCTTTTGTGAATGGATTGCGTATGTGAGACAGTGGTTTTTTAAATAAAATTTACGACCATTCAATATTATGTCTGTTTCTGTTGATAAATATTTAAATTCATTTGGCAAGTCACCAATAATAATAGAGGGTAAATTTGAGTTTAATTCATCAAATTTTGTGAATATAATATTTTGATTTTGAAAAACATCCAAAATTAATTTATGGATATGGGTTTGATTTGAGATTTGATCTGAAATTGAGACTTGCAAAATTGAATAATTAAAGATATCTTTAATTTTAGTATCAATTTCTGTTTCATTCAATGTACGGAAAATTTGATACGATGGATCAATTTCTATTTTAATTAAACTTGAATCTATTTTATTTGCAAGAGTGGTTTTAAATGACTTTGTATATAAAGTGCTATCTAAATTAGTTTTATTGTTAAAATAATAGGAGACTGGCAATAACATAGGTAATACTTTGTTTGGTTGTAATAATGAGATTATTTGTTCTGATTCTACAATTTCAATAGTTGGAATTTCAAATTGAAAAGAAGATCTCTCCGTTAAATAAAAATCCATATCATTAAATAATTCATCAAAAAGAAAAGTAAAATATTTTGTTTTATCCACTTTATTGAAAGCAAATTTTTCAATAGATAATTGCAGTTTATTTATTAAATTTTCATTCCCAAGTTGTTTTTCTAATGTGAATAAGAGAAATAAATAGTTTTGAATTTCATTTTTATCTATTTCAGTTTGTAAGGTATCATTAAAGATATTTGAAGTTATTGATTTAGAATTTGAATTAAGAATCTCTTTTCTAAATAATTGGGCAGAAATTGGGTTTTTATATAATGCTGGTAGATAATCTAATAAATAAATTTGAATTGCTTCAACCCAGTTTAGGTTAGATAAATCTGTTGGAAATAAATAATATCTATAATATTGATTTAATATTTTATTGGGTAATTTGTTTAGTTCAGCCTTTAATTTCAATGGATTAATAAAAATAATTGAGTTTGATTCAAATTCATACTCGCTGAGTATAATATCAAATTTAGGAAATGGGAATGGGCCTAATAAATTTTCAATTGTCTGAAATGCTGTAAAAAAATTATTTATAATTTCATCTTTTTCTTGATTAGCTAAATTTTTAGAATATAGTGTAAGTAATAACTTATTTAATTGTGGTGTCTCCTGGTAATCTTTTAAAAAAAATAAATTTAATTGAGTAATTTTTTTTGGTGATAAAATTTTATAGCTATTTTGTTTATTTTTTATTTTCATAACATTACCGTCACTAATTAATTTCCAATCAGATGGTATTTGTAAATGAAATTCAAATTGAGATGTAAATTCATTCCCTGTTGGATAAAAATATTCACTTGCTTTCAATTGTACAAGTTGATTGGGTATTATTTCATAAAAAATTTCCGATTGACTTGAATAATATTCAATATAGATTAAGGCTTCTTTGGGTTCCCAGAAATTTCGATGTATTTTATACTGAGTTTGTGAAGGACCTGAAACTAATTTAGTGAATTTCCGTATTTTATCATTTATTAATATTGCCGTAATTGTTAATTCAGATGAAAGATTAAATGTCCAATGAGGGTTTGCTTTACATTCAATTTTATCTATAAATGTTGCTTCATTATTATCAATATTTAATCGAGCACCTAAATAATGTTTTGAAATAACTCCAGCAGGAAGGGTGGAAAATATTATAAATAGAAATAATAAAAATTTATTTATTCGATGAGAGATATCTATAAACATTATAGTGTAAGCTTAAAATTATCAATAATCATTCCGGGGCATTTTACTCCTCCCAATGAACGAGCATTATAAGTTGATACATCTGGGATTATTTGTGTTTTTTTTGAAATATGTAATAAGTTGTTTCCAAAGAAATTATAAAAACTATCATCAAACCTCATTTGTTCAATTGGTGATTTTATTTCTCCATTTTCAACCCAAAATGATGCGTATCGAGTCATACCTGTTATTCTACCATTGGGTTGGTCACTCCAATTTAAATAATGGAGGTTGGATAAATAAATCCCAGTACCAATTTTTTTTAGAATATCATTTTCATTCATATCCCCAGGAGCAATTATGGGAGTTCTAAGTCCTTCATTTATTTCTGCTTTATTGCTTTCCAAATTATATTCTATTGCTGTACGAGATGAAATAAGTGTATTTATTAGTTTTCCTGATGAAATAATATTTAATTTATCTGGAGAAAGTTCACCATAATTATTGAACCGAGCGTTCAATCCTAAATTAAAATCTTCAATTAAATTAAATTGAGGGTTTAGGGATATATTTTCATTTCTCATTTTACAAAATGAGCTCGCTCCTTGTCTAATTGCACTTTCACTAATGCCCCCCCAACTAAACATATTTATTAAATCTGAAATTCCAGCAGGAGCAATATAGGTTCTATATTTTCCAGGTTTTAGCCTTATATTTTTCTTTTCCAAAGAATTTAATTTTAGAATTGCATTTTCAATATATTGATTATAATCTTTTTGATTCCAATAATTTCCTGCATAAGTCTCTTTTACCATTTTTTCATCTTTGGTAATAAGTGAAAAATCGAAAGAATAATTTTCAGTTTCAAACCAATGAAAAACCCCTTTGCAATTTGCAAATCCTTTAAATATTATTCCTGATGCCCAAATTCCAGAGGAATCTACTTTTGAAAGTGGAGGAAGGATTGAGTCTAAAATATCATCGTCATTTATGAGGTTACCTTTTATTGTTTTTTTACTTGATTCACCTTCTTTTGGTAACACAATAAATGGATCATTGGGTAATTCATTTATATATGTTCTCATTTTATTTAATTCTGATTCTATTTTAATTAAATTTGAATTATTATTTGATGTTAATGTAAAACCATGAACTGTTTTTTTCTGACCAATAATTAATTCAATTTCAATATCACCGTTAATGACATTTGAAATTTGTCTGACTTTCGATTCATTTATACGGATGAAGTTACTATTTTCACCACTAAATGAAATCGATAATTGCTCATTTTTTTTGAGTAATTGAAAAGTGCATTTTGAAAGTTCTCTACATAATGATTCCATTTTAATTTCCTCCAAAAACATCAATATTTTCAAAATGGCAAACTGGGGATGCATGTCCAACTCTTATTATTTGATTTGGTTCACCTTTCCCGCAATAAGGTGTGCCATATATTTTAAATGTTGATTCATCGCCAACACTTTTAAGCTTATTCCAAAATGGTGTTGTAATTCCTCTATAATTTGGGTTTCGTAATGTTTTTGTTATTTCCCCATTTTCAATTAATTTACCATATTCACATCCAAATTGAAATTTATTTCGGTAGTCATCAATTGACCATGATTTATTTGATTCCATATAAACTCCATTTTCAATATTCGAAATAATTTCATTAAAGGATGAGGCGCCAGGTTCTAAATTTAAATTTGCCATTCTATCTATTGGGGGTCGATTCCATGAAGATGATCTGAAATTTGCAACTCCATCTAGCTTCGATCTGAATTGACTTTCAGTTCCTCCTAATCCTTTTATTAATACACCATCTTTTATAATGTAATCTTTTTTTGCTTCTAACCCACTATCATCAAATTTATAAGACGCAAATTGTTGATTTACCGTTGGGTCAAATGTGATATTCATTAAATTAGAACCATATTGAAGATTGTTGAAATCATCCATCCTAATAAAACTCCAACCTGCATAATTTCGCTCATCTCCAAGAATTCTATCTACTTCTAATGGATGACCTACAGATTCATGGATTTGGAGCATCATTTGATCGGGAGCCAAAACCAAATCCATCTCCCCGGTTGGACATTCTTCAGCAAACAATAATTCATCAGCTTGTTCACCGATTTTTTGGCATCTCTCTTTAATATTTGTATCCAATATAAATTCTGTGCCTATTTGATAACTTCTTGCAAGCATTCCATGGTCAGTTCTTTTTTGAATATTTCCATTATGTTGGCCTGTTGCAGAAAAATCTAAGGAAATAAATTGAAAGTCTTGTTCAATATTACTACCATTACTGCAGATATACTTATGTTTTGAATCCACCATCATTGCAAACCCTGTTGTACAAATAATTCGGTCTGAATGTTTTAAATATTGATTTGATGAAACTAATAAATTATTTATTTCAGGAATTGAAATCTCATTTATATTATTTTTAGCATTTGATTTATAATTTCCACTATTTATTGGGCGAATACTTGTGTCAAATTTAACGAGTGAATATTTTGAAGCGTTTAGTGCGAAAAACTCAGCTTTATTAATAGCGTTTTGTAAACCTTGTAATGTTAATTCATTTGTTGCAGAATAACCCAACTGCCCATTTATTAATATTTCAATCATAACTCCATGGGTTGAGTTTGAATAATTGGCCTCCGGATTTCCATCTCGTGCAACATGTGTATTTGTAGATTCAAAAACTTCACGCAAACTAAACCACTCAGCCTTTGTTTTTAAACTTTTAAAAATTGTGTTTAAATTAAATGAATTCATTTAAATGCCTATAAATAATTATTGAAATTGATGGATTTAATATAAAATTGGACAGAATAAATTACAAAGGGTTACTAAATATATTTTTAGAACAATTAAATAAATTTAATCAATTCATAATGACAACAACAATTTCAAGTATATCTTGAATATTTAATAAACCATCTTGATTTATATCACCAAACAATTGTTGATGTTCATTTGGAATGAAGTTACCTAAAATAATATTTATTAGTATAATTACATCTTGAATATTCACAATTAAATCTTCATTAAAGTCACCAGATACTATTTCAGTTCCCCAGCCAAGTGATGCCCACCCATTTATAATTGTTTGTAAATAATCTAATCTTCCAGGATAAATATCTTGAACAACTTGAAGCATTTTATCTTTTGATATTTGAAAATCATCTTCTATGTCTAGATAATATGTATTCCAGGTGAACCATATATTTCCTGCAATAATTCGGGATTGGACTATATCTTCTTCAAATGGTGGTACAGCAATATTATAATGTATATCACCTTGAATTGTTAAATAGAGTAATTTATTTGTTATACCTGAATTTGTATGAACACCTCCAAAATCATTGTTCCATTGCGGGTTAGAATTGTATTGTACAAAATAATTATGCTCTCTATGATCTGGTTGACCATATTGAGGAGGATGAATAAAACTTCTTCCTGCACCATTTACATGGACATCTTCTGCTTGTAACCAATCACCTCCATTTTGATAAACAGCTTCAACTAAATAACCAAATACATCAGACATTGATTCATTTAAAGCTCCGGCTTGATTTCTATAAATTAAACCCGATGTATGTGCAGTATAGCCATGACTAAATTCATGAGTCACAACATCAAGTCCTGCACAAAAAGGTCGGTAACTTGCAGAACCATATCCATAAGTTAAAATATCTAATGATGCATTATAGAATGCATTGTTTTGACTAATACTTGAGTTTGAAAAATAATTAACAACAGAAATTGTTCGCTTACCATTTCCGTCTATTCCTGCATAATTATGATAGTTCCAAAAATAATCGAGTGTTTTTCGTTGATAGTCATGAGCACTTACACCAGAATGATGGGAAAGGCTATTATCATTATTGTTAAAAATTGATACTTCACTATTTACCAATGAAATATTTTCATAAAATCCTCCATAACTATTTAAAGTATAAATTGTACCTAATTCAGAGGTGCTTTCATCGACTAAATTGTAGTTACCCGTTGTAATTGTAGAGTCACTAAATTCAATCCAGGGGTCATTACAAAACCCATTCCCAACGCCAGGGAATTGTATATACCATTCACTAAAACAATCACCATTACAATCGGTTAAAAAACCATTGGTACAATCTCCCTGTTGAGGTGCAATTACACAATCATTATAATTTTCACCATCACAATCACCATAATCCCAACAATATTCTTCACAAATTAAATATGGAGTCGATTGATTTCCAATTGGTGTATATGAATTTCCTTCATAAATTTGTAATTCTTCAATGGTTTGATTTAATAAATTTATACCACTTCCTGTTGTTGGACCATCTTGAAATGAAAGCGGAAACTCTAATATAATTTCACCTGAATGAGCATCAATAAAATAATTATATGGATTTTCAAAATCAACATATTCCAGGGAGTAAATGAGGTGAGGTTTATTTTCATTTAAATAAATGTACAATTGATTATATTTTATATATGATCTACGGTCAGGTTTTTTGATAAGTTTTATATTATTTATTGCCTCTTTAATTGGAAAAGTTGGTTGGACAGGAATATCAAATTGTACAATATTTGAAGAAATTGATGATAATTGATTGTTTTTATTTATATGAGCTCTTATTGTTTTACCAAAGACGGGGATATTCAAATAGTATTGTTGGAAAATTAAATGTGTCGTATTATTTATATCTACATTAATTGTTTTTAATTTAAAATCAATTTCATTTGTATATCCTGATTGAAATTTATTATTAGAGAGATATTCTCTTATTGAATATTCCGGGTTTTTGGTAATACTTTTTAATTGACCACTTATAAAGTTAAAATGTTTTTGAGGAGGATTTTGATTTTTTTCCTGATTTGAAAAGACAATAGTAATTGATAAAATTAAATATAATGCTTTCATTGAAGTATTCCTTTGAAAAATAATTAATAGAAATTTAAAATATTATGTATCCCGTCAACAAGTATAATTTAAAAATTTTAGTTACAATTTTATATTTTCCTTTAGGTGTAATTAATTTATAAAACAGAGTAAATTCTTTTTATGAATAATAAATTAAATTACTTTTTTGCAGTATTAATTGCCAATTTATTTGCAATAATCCTACAAGTTGAAACAAAAATAGAGGAAATAAATAATGTAAATAAAGCTCTTTTATTTCAATTTATAAAAAATTCCTCAAACCTTCGGTCTGAAATGATAGAAGATTTTGAAAATGGATCTATAGATTTAATTTCTCATGGAGATGATGATGTGGATGTGGATGATTGGGTTCTCTCAGAATTCACCCCAGATTCATTATCCCAATATTCGCTAGTATTATTTGGTAATACATGGAAAGATCAGATTATAGATTCAATTCAAATAAGTACGCAATCTGTTTGGAGATTAGATATGTATTCATCCTTAATTGGTAATAATCTAAATTCAGAAATTCAAGCAATTGGTTTTGAAGATACTGTTGGAAATCGAATTTATTATTCAATATGGGGAACACAATCGGTAGATTTAGATTTTTTTGAAAATTATTATCAAGGATATTTTACATTAAATAATTGGGCAGAGGTTATATTGCCGATTGGAATTGATTGGTTTGATCGTTTTAATTATGAACCTGTTATTAATAAGTTGTTTTATGTGAATGATGCAGATGGATGGTTATCTGATAGTATTTATTTTGATAATATAATTGATATTTCTGAAGATTTACCTATTGCACCACACGTTTCAATTTCAATAGATGAAGAATTAATTTCAGAAATGGATGAATTTGGAAGATTGACTCGAACATATCAATTTTATTCAGAAGTAGTTGACCCTGATTCTGAATTTGAAGACATGACTTATTATTGGAATTTTGGAGATGGTTCAACTGATACCATTGCAAATCCTCAATATACATATTTAATTGAAGATAATCACTCGTATAGTGTGACATTAATTGTTAAAGATACTACAGGATTATTTGGTTATGCCTTAACCTCTGTAAATATAGATGTAGGAGAATCCTCCTTTCCAATAAAAATGAATTTTGTTGGCGATGTAATGATGGGCAGAAGGTATAATTGTACAACTGCACCAACAAATGATGAAAGTTGTAATGATGGAATAATCCCAACTTGTGGTTCTGAATATTTATTTGAATATATAAATCCATATTTTGGTGATATTGCAGATATATCTATTGCAAACTTAGAAACACCTATAACTAATTTTCCTGAGAATCCACATCCAACAAAATCTATTGTATTTTATTCAAAGACTGAAACTATCTCTGCTTTGGAGTATTCAGGTATAGATGTAGTATCTTTGGCGAATAATCATTTTTTAGATTATATGGTTGATGGGATGTTGGAAACACAAAATCAATTGGATTCTGTTGAGATAAAATATTTTGGTGCTGGATTGAATGAATATGAAGCAATGTCGCCTGTTTTTATTAATAAATCTGGTGTAAATATTGCTATTATTGGGAGTAGTAATATTGATGGTAGAGAAAATAATGAACAACCATATTTAGATTCTGGATATAATAAACCTGGTTTTTATAAAATGAATGAAAATAATGTCAATAGGCAAGTTGAAAATATAGATTCTATTTGTGATATAATTATTTTGGAAACTCATTCTGGTGCTGAATATTCATTAGAGCCTAGATTTTTCTATGGTGAAGATGAACTATATAATCCATTTTTTACGGAACCAACGAGAGAAAATATTGAATTTAGACATTTTGCAATTGATGCTGGCGTTGATATGCTTATAAATCATCATCCTCATGTTTTACAAGGTGTTGAGTTATATAATGGGAAATTAATTGCTCATTCAATGGGAAATTTTGTATTTGACCAACGATATCCTGAAACGTGGCAAACAATTATTATAAATTCAGAAATAAATGAAAGTGGGTTTTCGAGACATTGGATACAACCTGTATTTATTCAAAATTATATTCCAAAACCTGCAACTGGGAAATTAGCTCATCGAATTTTAGATAATTTAGCCTATAAGTCTCGTAAACTTGATACATATCTTCATGTAGATTATGAAAATGAAATTGCTGAAGTTTTATTTAACCCTGATGAACAAATATCCAATATTTATTATATTATTTCTGATTCACTATTAAATAATAATACCGGATATAATATTTCTAAACCAATAGAATTAGAAGGAGTTGGAAGTATTAGAGATTTAGAATTTTTAAATAATGATGATTTTGAATTTAGATTAGGTCGAGAAATTATAATGATGGGGGATTTTGAATATAATCCTCCAATGGATTGTTGGGACCCTGGAATAAATTATTGGAGAATGATTCCACATGAGTCCGAATTTCTAAATGATTCAATTTCTTATAATGGTGAATATGCTTTACAGCAGATTAGAAATGATTTTGATGAAAATAATGCAATTACCGAAATTTCGTTTTGTGTGCCAATTAAGCATCAGTTTGAGCATACGGTACATGGAGTTGTTAAAGGGGATAATGCAAGTAATGCAAGAATCAATACATATTATTATTCAGATAGAAATTGTGGGAATTCAATAGCTAATGAATCATTAACTGGTTCATTAAATGGAGATTTTGACTGGACTAATTATGAAAGAGAAATTGATATACCTGAAAATGGTTTTTTTGTAGATATGATAATTAGATCTTCTCCACCTGAAAATGGGACTTCAAATGTATATTTTGATGACTTAGGGATTATACAATGGGAAGAGTGGCAAAACATAAATGGGTTGGATTCATTATTATACCCGAATGATTTTTACTATATCCAAATACGATCTACATCACAAGTAATTGTTGATATGAAAGTTGAAGAAATAAAATATCAAATTTTGCCTGAACCTCAACCATTCTTTAATGTTGAGTCCAATTTAATTTGTGAAGGTGAATCTGTACAATTATTGAATTCATCTACAGGGCTAAATTTATGGTGGCAATGGGAGGTAGGAGATGAAGAAATTCAATTTGATGAAAACCCCATTTTTATATTAAACGAAATTGGTTTGTATAATGTTACCTTATCTATATTTGATTTAGATGGTGAATTAACTTCAAATACTATAGAAAATTTTATACATGTATATTCTTGTTATGAAGGTGATATAAATTTTGATAATGAAGTTAATGTTTTAGATGTATTATTATTTGTAAGTTTAATTATAAATAATGAATTCAACGAAATAGCAGATTTAAATTTTGATTTCGAAATAAATGTATTGGATATATTATTACTAATAAATATTATTTTGGAAAATTAATATTTAATTAAAAAATGACTATAAATAAAAAATAATAATATATGAATTGTTATTAGTAACAATAATAAATTATGCCTTTATTTTAGTATATTAAAAGTAACGAAAGGAAAAAGCCTTGGCAGAAAAGTTAAAAGGTACAGTAAAGTGGTTTGATAATAAAAAAGGATATGGATTTATCACTCCAGAAGATGGCGGAAAAGATTTATTTGCACATATAAATAATATTATAATGGATGGGTATAAAACTCTTGCAGATAATCAAGCGGTAGAATATGAATTGGGTGAAAGTGATAAAGGCCCCATCGCTGAAAATATCTTACCTAATTAAATCATAAAAATATCTTAATGATATTAAAAAGCCTCGTTTACGAGGCTTTTTTGTTTTATCATATTAATTTGATACCACAATTATTGCAATAAAAGGAAGTCTGTTTTAATTCTTTTTCACCACATTTAATACACTCTTTTTTATTTTCTTGCGATGTAAAATAATTAATTTCAGCAGTTACAATTCCTGTAGGTACTGCAATAATACAATAACCAATAATCATTATTATGGCAGCAATTGATTGACCAAGATTTGTTTCTGGAGAAATATCTCCATACCCAACAGTTGTTAAAGTGACAATTGCCCAATAAATACTACGAGGAATACTTGTAAATCCTGCTTTTTCACCTTCTATTAAATACATAACAGATCCTAAAATAATTACAACATTCATTACTACAAAAAGAAAAATAAATATTTTTCTTTTACTTGCAACAAGTGCTTTAATTAGCAAGTCTGCTTCATTTATATATTGAGCAAGTTTTAATATCCTAAATACTCGTAATACACGCAATACTCGAATTACAACTAATACTTCTGTACCGGGTAAAATAAGACTTAAATATGTAGGAATCACTGCTAATAGATCTATTATTCCATAAAAACTAAAAATATAATTAAATGGTTTTTTTATACAATAAATTCGAAGCATATATTCAATCGTAAAAATTAATGTTAATATAACTTCAGTAATATTTAATATATTTTCATATTTATTTCTAAATTCACCTATACTGTCAAGAAGAACAACTAAAATACTTAAAGAAATAAGTAATATAAGTATAATATCAAATAATTTCCCTAGAGGAGTATCGGTACCAAAAATAATAGTTTTTATATTGTTTTTTATATTCATAAAAAATTATTCTTCATATTCTCCCTGTGTAATCCCCTTGATTATTTTATGAATAATTGCATCATTTGAAACTTTGTTTATTAATTCTTCAAATGCTTCAATTTCATTTTTATCAAACCAAAGTCCAGAACAATTAGGGCAACGATCTAAAATAATATTTTGAATAATCTCTTTTTTCATTTTATTATTATCCACGGGGCAATTTCTAATTTCTTCATGCCTAGAATCTAATATTGCAATACAATGACCACATGTAGGTTTATTTTTTCGAGTACGCCTAGTTTTTTGATTACAACGATGGCAGTTTTCACCATAAATATTCATTATTACTCTCTAATTTGTTTATATAAATATAAAAACAATGAGTAATAAAATAATATTTTAAAGTGAATTCTATATAATACTAATTTTATTTATAATTACGCATTACACTTAAAACGGTACCGCCAATTCTAAAGTCATCTTCTGGATTTACAATAATAATATTAAAATTTGAATTTGATGGGTGAAGTTCAATTTGATTTTCTTTATAATAATATCGTTTTAAAGTTGCTTCATTATTAATGTATGCTATTACTAATTCTCCATTTTGTGCCGTTTTACATTCTCTAACTATAATAAAGTCCCCTTCTTGAATATGTTCTTCAATCATAGAATCACCACGAACTCGTAATACAAAATTATGTTCATTTATATAAGATGGAGGGACTTCTATTTGTTCATTATCTTCAAATACCTCAAGAGGGTATCCTGCTTGAACAATACCAAGTAATGGTAAAGTAATTCTTAGATTTTGCTCTAATATCGAAAGTGCTCTTTTCCCTTGATGTCCTCTTGTTCTTTTAATAACACCTTCTTTTTCTAATTCAGTTACATACCAATGGATTGTACCTAGTGAGCTGATATTTAATCCCTTCATAATTTCTACAAATGTTGGCGGCCTTTCATTAGTATGCGTGAACCCTAAAATAAAATTAACAAATTTTTGTTTTTTTGGAGATAAATACATTTTCTTCCTTTCATATTATATTAAAAATCATACTCGTATGTTACTAGTAACATAAAGTTATTCATTGGTAGTATAAAACAATTTTTTTAAAAAAATTGGTTGGATGAAGGTTATTCTAATAGTTGGATGAATTTTAGTTTTAATTAAAATAAAACCGTTCATCTACTCATAATCCTTTGCTTGATAACACATTTACTTTTAAAATAATGTGATCGTAAAAAAGACATATTACTTCTATCGTTAATAGATTGAAAGGCTTTCCTGATGTCATTTATACAGTGTAATGCAACACACAAGTTCAGCTTTTTATTGTTCATATGGATCGTAATAGTTTAAAATATATCTCATGGAAACTACGAAAAAAAATAGTAATTGATTTGAAGACGATTTACTGTAAGAGTAATGAAGTTTTGAATGCTTTATATACCATTTATGAATTACAAAGATTAAAGTTTGTAGGGACTTATTTAGTTGAAAGGTCCTATAACGATTTTCCAAGCGGTGTTTCTATTGTAAAATGTAATTCAATTAAATCCTCACAATTACAAAAAGAAATTTTACTAAAATAGTTGAAAATAAAAGAAAAAATAGGTTATGTTATTTTTGGTTTAAGTTGTTTTATTGGGTATATAATTCCAGTAGTTTTTACTTTTATTTATACTAAAACACATGATAATACATGGCTAATTCGAAGTGGATTTTCTTATAGATTCTCTTGGATATTATTTGGATTATTTATTCTTATTTCAGGTAAAAGTGCATTTCAAAAAATTAAATCTAAAATTAAAAGTATTATATTTTAAATTAAAAAAATGAAATTATTATTATTCATATTTTTTTCATTGCTATTTTCTACATTAGAACCATATTATGAGTATTGGGCAAATGATTCGCTAAAAATAAAAGGTACCTTATTATCCAATAAAAAACATGGTAAATGGGAATATTATAATTTACAAGGAAAAGTATGGAAATATATTTTATTTGAAAATGGGAATAAAATTGATGAAATGAAATGGCAATTATTTAAACCAAAATCTTCTGAAATTATTTCAATGGAAAAATCAATTAATATGTTTAATAATCCTGAAATTAAAGATTCTTCTTTAAATTCAATTGAAGATACTCTAAAAAATGAATTTCAAAATTTGCTATTAAAAGGATATACCGGAAGTTGGATAGAATACTATGATAACGGTGAGTTAGAATATGTTATTGAATATATGAATGGTTTAAAGCACGGTAAGGCAAGTTATTATAATGAAAATCAAATTTTAATTAGAACTGAAAGATATTTATCAGGAAAAAAACATGGAAAATGGGTTTGGTATTGGAATAATAAAAAAGTGAAAGAAATAGGTGTTTATATTTCAAACCGTAAACATGGGAAATGGATTAAATATGATGAAAAAGGGAATGAGATTTTAGTGAAGAATTTTAATTAATTAATGTATCAAATATTCTAATAATTAAATTTGGTTACAGTATGAATAATAGAATAAATTTCTAAGCTAAATTTTAAACGATTTTTTAAGTATTGAGCCCTCGTAGCTCAATAGGATAGAGCGTTCGCCTCCTAAGTGAAAGGCTCCCCGTTCGATTCGGGGCGAGGGCACAGAAAATTTTATAAGGAACAAGAATGAGTAAAGATAAAGAACTATATCAAGATCCGATTCGAGAAAAGTTAATCGGTTTTTTAGAAAATGTATATGAACAAAAAAGTAATATCCTGAATGGCGTATTGGCAATTACCTTCGTTTTAGGAGTTATTTTTTATTTTAATAATATTTCTAATGTAAAAAATGAATCGGCAAATTCTGAATTTGGAATTGCTCAGAATTCTTATATTAATGGATTACAAGATTTTGCAATGATTGAATTTGAAAGTATTGCAGAAGAATATTCAAATATTAATGCTGGGATTATGGCTGAATTATATATTGCATCAAATTTATTTTATGATGGAAAACTAGATGAAGCAGAAACTAAATTAAGTAGTTTGGGAATGTTTGACATAGATGCGTTAGATGCTAATATATTAGGGATGCGAGGGGATATTGCACTTTCCAACAATCAATATGATGATGCAATAAAATTTTATAATAAAGCAAAAAGTACATGTGAATTAACAAACTATAAAATTAAGTTTCAAATTGGTGAAATGTTTGCGTTGCAGGCAAAAGGAAGTCACGATAAGGTTGTATCTTTAGCAAATAGTTTATTAATTAATGATAAAATTAGTAGTTCAAATAAAAATATTATTGAAGAACTAATGGCATTTTCAAAACATTTCACATTGTAAACATATCTTGATTTAAAATCAAGACTTATATTAAATTAATATGCTTAGGAAGTGGGTGGTTTGCCCACTTTCTTTATTTTTAGGAACTATTTAAAACAGGAAGTTCAATTTGATCAATAAAGACATTATTGAAGCATTTGTTGCGATAGCAAGAGATAAAAATATTGATCGGACCAATTTAGGAACGATTATAGAAGAGTTATTCATGTCATTAATCCATAAAAAATATGGAGAAGACAGAGAAAATTTTAGTGTTATTGTAAACATGGATAAAGGTGAAATTGAAATATATCAAGAAAAAACAGTTGTCGAAGAAGTTATTGACCCTGTTTGTGAGATTAGTTTAGAAGAGGCATTAATTGTTGAACCTGATTTAGAAATTGATGATGTTTATATTGATATCATTAACCCAGCCTCATTTGGACGGAGATTAATAAATACAGCAAAACAATTTTTAAGTCAAAAAATTCGCGAAGTTGAAAAAATGTCTGTTTATGATGAATATTTCAAAAAAGTTGGCGAGGTTATTCTCGGAACAATTCATCAAATACAGCGAGATAATCTTTTTGTAAATATAGATAAAATTGAAATGAAATTACCTCGTAACCAACAAATTGGGAACGATCGATATCGAAGAGGTGATAATATTCGTGCATTAATAAAAAGCGTTGAATGGTCTTCAAAAGGACCTGAAATTATTCTTTCAAGAAGTGATAGCGAGTTTTTAAAAAAATTATTTGAAATGGAAGTTCCTGAAGTAGAAGATGGGATTATTGAAATTAAACATGTTTCCAGGGCTCCAGGTGATAGAAGTAAAGTGGTCGTTTTTTCTTCAGATAGACGGATCGATGCGGTTGGCTCATGCGTAGGGATGCGAGGTAGTAGAATCCAAGCAATTGTGAGAGAATTAAATGGCGAAAAAATTGATATCATAAATTATAGTGAAAGACCTGAAATATTAATTTCGAGAGCATTGTCACCAGCAAACCCAATAGATTTATATATAGATGAAGATAGACCTTATGTTGTTGCTGTTTTTGAAGATGATGAATTGCCAATTGCAATCGGGCGTAATGGTCAAAATATTCGTTTAGCATCAGAAGTTACTGGTTATTCAATTGATGCAGTTAAGAAATCTGATTATGAAGGTGACAAAACAGAAATATATTTAGATGAAATTGATGGGATTACACCATCTCAATTGGAAGAATTGACAAAGTTAAATTTAACGACTGGTAATGATTTTTTAGATGCTGATAGAAAAACGTTATTATCTGTAAATGGTTTTGGTGATAAAACCGTTGATAAAATTGCTGGAATAATTTTAGAAAAATTAGATGTATTTAATTCTGAATCAAATGAAGATGATGAATCTGAAAATAATATTGAAGAAGTGGAATCCGTATAAATTAGATGACAGAAATTGTAAAAAAGAAGCAGATATTTCAAATTGCTAAAGAATTAAATATATCACATGATGATATTATTTCTTTTTTAGAAGGCAAAGATATTATAGTCACAAGCCGAATGATGAAAATTGCACCTGAGACTTATGAACTTGTATTGAATGAGTTTGCTAGAGAACGACAACAGATAGATCGTTTCCGAAAAGACCAGGCAAGAATGGTAGTTGTTGATACGCGTCGAGTTGATAAAAAACAACAAAATACACCGCTAAAACCTACAATTAAAGCTAAACCAAAAGATTCAATTTCGCTATCTTTAAAAGATAGAATTCAATCAGAAAAAAATAGAATTTCAGACATTAAAAAGAAAGCCGATGAAGAAATTCTTAAAAAAGAACAGGAAGAAAGCGAAAAAGAACAATTAAAAATAGTTGAAGAACAGGTAAAGGTTGAAAAAGAATTAAAAGCTAAAGAAGATGAAAAACCTAAAAGCAAACTAAGAATTGTTCGATATGCAACAAAGGAAGAAAAAGATAAATTAGAACGTCAAAAACAGCAAAAAATTGAAGTACGAAAGCCTAAAAAGGCTAAAGAAAAAAAAGATAAGCCCAAGCAATCAGAAGTTAAAAAAACTACAGATGCAAAACCGGCTAAACCGAGAAAACTTAAAAAGATTAATGTTGCTTCTATTGCTGATAAAATTAATCAAACACGATTTGGTAAGGGTGCTGGGAATAATAAAAAAACAAAAAAACCTGCACTTCCAACTTTTGGAAGAAAATTAAAGAAAAAATCTAAAAAACAGAAAAAAACAGAATTAGTTGAAGTAGAAGCTTTAGGTGATGCTAAGATTATTCGTTTGCCTGAGTTTACATCAGTAGACGAATTAGCACAATCAATGGAAGTTTCAGTAAATGAAGTAATAATGGCATGTATGAGCATGGGATTAATGGTAACAATTAATCAACGCCTAGAAATGGAACCCATGATGCTTATCGCTGATGAGTTTGGTTTTGAAATTGAAACGATTGAAGATGTTTCAGAAGATATTGATGAATTAGAAGCAGATGATATCGATGATGAAAATGCAACACCTCGTGCACCGGTTGTAACAATAATGGGGCATGTTGACCATGGTAAGACTTCATTGCTTGATTATGTAAGAGATGAAAATGTAGTTGCAGGGGAAGCAGGTGGAATAACTCAACATATTGGCGCATATGAGGTGACATTAAAATCGGGTAAGAAAATCACATTTTTAGATACTCCAGGACATGCTGCATTTACTGCAATGCGTGCAAGAGGTGCTCAAGTTACAGATATTGTAATTGTAATTGTTGCAGCTGATGATGCTGTAATGCCACAAACAATTGAAGCCATTGACCATGCAAGAGCGGCCGGAGTTCCAATTTTAATTGCTATAAATAAAGTCGATAGACCAGAATCAAATACTGATAAAATTAAACAGCAATTAACAGAACAAAAAATTGTTGTAGAAGATTATGGTGGAAATATTCAATGTTGTGAAATTTCTGCTAAAACAGGTCTCGGAATTCCTGAATTATTAGATAAACTACTATTAGAAGCTGAATTGTTAGATTTAAAAGCAAATGCAGATATTCCAGCTAAAGGAACTGTAATTGAAGGAAGATTAGATAAAGGATTGGGTGCGGTTGCAACAGTGTTAGTTGAAAAAGGAACTTTGAAGAAAGGTGATGTTTTCATTTGTGGAACACAATATTCTAAAGTACGAGCATTATTAAATGAAAGAGGTAAAAGAATTGAATCTGCAGGTCCTTCTGATCCCGTCCAAATATTAGGTTTTGATGTTGTTCCTAATGCAGGTGATGGTTTTGTAATAATTAAAGATGAAAGAGAAGCTCGACGAATTACTTTACAAAGAAGCCAGCTTAAAAGAGAAGCTGAGCACCATCGATTTAAACATTTAACATTAGATCAAATTGGGCAACAAATTAGTGAAGGTGAAGTACAAAACCTTGATATCGTTGTAAAAGGTGACGTTGATGGATCAATAGAAGCATTAAGTGATGCTTTAATGGCATTAACAACTAAAGAGGTTGCTGTAAATATTATTCATAGATCTGTAGGTATGGTAACTGAAAATGATGTAACACTTTCCACAGCATCAGGTGCTATTATAATTGCATTTAATGTTGGTGTTTCAAATGAAGCTAAATTTACTGCGAAAGAAAATGGTGTTGATATTCGGAATTATAGTGTGATTTATGATGCTGTAAATGAAGTTAAGTTAGCACTTGAAGGTTTATTGAAACCTGAAGAAATTGAAGAAGCACTTGGTGTTGCTGAAGTTAGAAATGTATTTAAAGTTGGGCGTAGAGATGTTATTGCTGGTTCTTATGTTCAAACGGGTAAAGCTATTCGAAATGCATTATTAAGAATTGAAAGAGATAAAGAAATCATTCATGAAGGTAAATTAACTTCTTTGAAAAGATTTAAAGATGATGTTAATGAAGTTAAAACAGGTTTTGAATGTGGTATAGCTGTTGATGGATTTAATAATTTTCTTGAAGGAGATTTAATTAAATTTTATGAAATTGTTGAGGTCAAACGAACATTAGCTTAGAATATAGCAATAATAGACCCTATAATCGCAAAGATAGACTTGCTGATAATATTAAAAAAATTCTTACTCCACTATTACAAAGTAATTTTAATCCACATGGTATTGGATTAATGACTGTTACTGCAGTTACAATGACATCAGATTTACGAATTGCTAAAATATATGTTAGTTTTATTAATAATTCACAACCTATAGATTCTTTAATGGATATATTAAAATTAAAAACTAAATATTATAAATATCATATTTCTCAAAAATGGCATGCTAAATTTATGCCAGATATAGAATTTTATTATGATGATTCCATGAAAAGTGCTGAAAATTTAAATCGAATAATGAAAGAGATTAGTGAGTAAGAATATTTTTCAGCCATTAGATTTAATTGTACCCTTTTGGAAACCAACTGATTGGACATCTTTTGATGTTGTTAAAAAAGTGAAAAATCAAATTAGACCAAATAAAGTAGGGCATTCAGGAACTTTAGATCCATTTGCAGAAGGAGTGCTCGTTTTATGTATTGGCAAAAAAACTAAAGAATCTGAAAAGTTAATGGCATTAAATAAAGAGTATATTGCGACCATTCAATTAGGAGCAGAAACAGATTCATTAGATATTACAGGAAAAGTGATAAATGAATTACCTGTACCTGAATTTTCGAACGAAAAAATAAATTCAATTTTAGATGGATTTATTGGTGAAAGTTTTCAAATCCCACCTATGTTTTCAGCATTAAAAAAAAATGGAATACGATTATATAAATTGGCTCGAAAAGGAATTGAAGTTAAGAGAGAGCCTCGAAAAATATTTATTTATAATATTGAATTAATAAACTTTGATAAAAATCAAATTACAATTAAAGTTGAGTGTGGGAAAGGTACATATATTCGTACATTAGCAAAAGATATAGCTGAAAAATTAGGTACATGTGGGTATTTATCTCAATTATCGCGTACTAAAGTAGGGCATTATACGGCATATAATTCAATACAAATTGAGAACTTAAATGAATGGCTTTCTACAATAGCTTAAACAATTTACCAGAACTGAAAAATACAGTTCTGACAATAGGAACTTTTGATGGTGTCCATAGAGGGCATCAATCGCTTTTTGAAATAATGATTGAAAGAGGGAAAACTGCTCATAGCGAATCGGTAGTTATCACTTTCGACCCACATCCACAACATGTTATTTATAATGGTATAAATCCAAAAAAAATAATTACAGCAGTTAAGGATAAAGTAAATTATCTAACTAAATTAGGGATTAATCATATTTTAGTCATTCCATTTGATAAGGATTTTTCTAGAATTTCGGCGAGTCAATTTTTAAATGAAATTATTATCCAACATTTTAGACCAAAAGAAATTATTGTTGGGCATGATCATCATTTTGGTTTTAGAAAAAAAGGTAATATTGAATTTTTAATGTTACAAAAAATAAAATATAATTTTGATGTTATTAAAGTTGATGCTAATTATCAAGGTAATAAAATAATTAGTAGCAGTTGGATACGAAGGTTAATTGAATTAAAGAAAATTGAAAAAGTTAATTTATTATTGGGACGAAATTACTCTTTAACGGGGATTGTAATTAATGGTGCAGGAAGAGGTAATTCATTAGGTTTTCCGACAGCAAACATTAATATACAAAACCCATTATTACAACTTCCACAAAATGGTGTTTATTTTGTTAAGGTAATTTTAAAAAATATACATTATTATGGAGTATGTAATGTTGGTACAAGACCAACATTTGATACGCAAAAAACAAAAATTATAGAGGTTTATATGTTTTTAATTAAACCACGAAACTTTTATGGTAAAGAGCTGAAAGTTGAATTTATTCAATTTATCAGAGATGAAAAGAAATTTGAGTCAAAAGAAAAATTAATTGACCAAATTAAGAAAGATAAAATGATCTGCCAAAAAATAATGGACGATCAAGGCATGAAAAAAAGGAGATAATTTTTTATATGTCAATTACGAGTGAAAGAACACAGGAACTCATTAAAGAATATGGTAGTAAATCAGAAAACACAGGTGCTTCTGATGTGCAAGTTGCCATATTAACAGATAGAATCAATAATATCACTGCACATCTTAAAGATAATAAAAAAGATCATGCAGGGCGAAGAGGTCTTTTAGGACTTGTTTCTAAACGAAGAAAATTATTGAGCTATATTAAAAAACGGGATTCAAAACAATATGTAGATTTAATTGGAAAATTAGGAATCCGAAAATAGTTCTATAGAAGAAAAGAGAAAAAATGATAAGAAAATCAATGGAGCTTGCCGACCAAAAATTAACTTTAGAAGTTGGTCGAATAGCAAAACAAGCAAGTGGTTCAGTATTAGTAACACAGGGTGAAACTGTCGTATTAGTTGCTGTTACTGCTTCAAAAGGAGATGCTGAAGATAAAGGGTTTTTCCCATTATCGGTAGAGTATCGTGAAAAAATGTATGCTGCTGGTAAAATCCCTGGTGGATTTTTTAAACGAGAAGCAAGACCATCTGAAATGGAAATTTTAGCATGTAGGATTACAGATAGGCCATTAAGGCCATTATTCCCAAAAGGGTTTCATAATGAAACTCAGGTGATTATTAATGTATTGTCTTATGATGGTGAAAATAATCCAGATGTATTAGGTACAATCGGGGCTTCTGCTGCTTTAGCAATATCTGATATTCCTTGGAATGGGCCTGTTGCATCAGTGCATGTGGGTCGAATCGATGGTGAATATATTGTTAGCCCAACAAAAACGGTCATGGAAGAAAGCGATATGGATATAATCGTTTCTGGATCTGATGAATCGATTGTAATGGTTGAAGGTGAAGCTGATTTTATTTCAGAAAATGATTTGATTGATGCAATTAAAAAAGGCCATGATGCAATTAAAAAAATTATTGCGTTACAGTTAGAGTTAGTGGCTGAAGTTGGCATTGAAAAACGAATTGTTGCTGAAGTTAAGTTAAATGACGAATTAATTTCAAAAGTAAACTCAGTTATAGATGGGAAAATTAGCCCTTTAAATGATCCAAAAGTTAAATTTGAGAGATATGGTGATATTAGCACTTTCAAAGATAATATTGTAGAACAATTATCTGAAGAATATCCAGATGATTCGCGGACTATTAAATCTGTAATTGATGATGCAATCACAGCAGATTTAAGAGAGCGAACATTAAAAGGCGTAAGAGCGGATGGTCGTGATACTAAAACTGTTCGTGATATAGCTATATCTACAGAAATTCTACCGCGAGTTCATGGTTCTTGTTTATTTACAAGAGGTGAAACTCAAGCACTTGCTGTTGCAACACTTGGTGGAAAAAGAGATGAACAAATGTTAGATAATCTCGATGGATTAAATTATAAACCGTTTATGTTGCATTATAATTTCCCACCATATTGTGTGGGTGAAGTCAGACGAATGTTTAATACATCTCGACGAGAAATTGGACATGGTAATTTGGCTGAACGAGCTATCCGTAAAGCGCTACCAGATGCAGAAGATTTTCCATATACATTAAGAGTTGTTTCAGAAGTAATGGAATCCAATGGTTCATCTTCAATGGCAACAGTATGTGCCGGAACACTTTCATTATTGGACGCTGGTGTACCTATGAAAGAACCAATTGCTGGTGTAGCGATGGGGCTTGTGCTTGAAGATTCAAATAATTATGCAATTTTAACCGATATTTTAGGTACCGAAGATCATTTAGGTGATATGGACTTTAAAGTTGCTGGTTCTAAGACGGGTATAACAGCAATTCAAATGGATTTGAAAATTGATGGGTTACCGTATGATTTATTAGAAGAAGCACTTACTCAGGCAAAAGAAGCTCGTTTTCATATTTTAGACTTGATGCATGAATGTTTAGAAAAAGAAAGACCAACCCTTTCTAAATATGCACCTAAAATATTAATGTCTGCTATTCCAGTTGATAAAATAGGACAATTTATTGGGCCAAGTGGTAAAAATATCAAACAAATTTGTGCTGATTTTGAGTGTGAAATTGATATAACCGATGAAGGTAAAGCGACTATTTTAGGTACAGATCAAGAGAAACTAGAAAAAGCAAAAGCAATAGTTGATAGTTATTCTATGGTTGCTGTTGTGGGTGAAACTTATAAAGGTAAAGTTGATAGAATTATGGACTTTGGTGCTTTTATTGAAATATCACCAACTATTAGTGGTTTAGTACATATTTCTGCAATGGATTGGAATAGAGTTAATAAAGTTGAAGATGTTGTTAAATTAGGCGAAATAGTTGAAGTGAAGCTTATGGAAATTGATAGCATGGGTCGGTTTAATTTAAGTATGAAAGATCTTAAAGAAAAACCTGAAGGATATGTTGAAAGACCTCCTCGTAAAGATAATAATCGAGGTGGAAAAGGTGGAAATGACCATCGTCGTTCAAAAAGACCACAAAGACAACGCTAAATAGAGTAATAAATTGATTGTTGGAATACCGAGTGAAATAAAAAATAATGAGAATCGTGTATCGATGCTTCCTTTTGGAGTTGAAGAATTAACTCGAAATGGGCATCAGGTATTAGTTCAAAAATCTGCAGGTGTTGGGAGTGGATTATTAGATGAAGATTATATAAAATCTGGGGCTGAAATTGTTAATTCAGCTAAAGAAATATTTAATCGTTCAGAAATGATTGTAAAAGTCAAAGAACCACAACCTATTGAATTGGAGATGATTAAAGAAAATCAAATTATTTTCACATATCTTCATTTTGCTGCTGATGAAAAACTAACACGAAGTTTTATTGATACCGGTGCTGTTGGAATTGCTTATGAAACAGTTCAATTATCTAATGGTCAATTACCTTTATTAATACCGATGAGTGAAGTAGCTGGTCGGATGTCAATTCAAAATGGTGCAAAAGCATTGGAAGCCAATATGGGGGGCAGAGGACTGCTCCTCAGTGGTGTTCCAGGTGTTGAACCAGCAACTATTACAATTATTGGCGGTGGAGTTGTAGGAACAAATGCGGCTAAAATTGCAGCTGGTCTTGGTGCAAAAGTAAATATTATGGATGTAAATTCTGAAAGATTAAAATACTTAGATGATGTAATGCCTGCAAATGTTTTTACAATTTATTCTAACCGACATAATATTTTAGATATACTTCCAAAGACTGATTTATTAATTGGTGCTGTATTAATCCCTGGTTCTAAAGCTCCAAATCTAGTTACTCGTAAAATGTTAGGTCTAATGAAACCAGGTTCTGTAATTGTAGATGTTGCTGTAGATCAAGGCGGTTGTGTTGAAACCTGTAAACCAACTACACATGAAAATCCAATTTATGAAGTTGATGAAATTGTACATTATTGTGTTGCAAATATGCCCGGGGCTGTTCCATATACTTCAACAACTGCTTTAACAAATGTAACTTTCCCCTATGTTCGTAAAATTGCAAATAATGGCTATAAAAAAGCAATGCAATTAAATGAACCTCTACTTTATGGACTTAATTGTATTCGTGGAAATATTACACATCAAGGCGTGGCTGATTCTTTTGGATTAGATTTTACTCCCCCTGATAAATTTATAAATTAAATTCGTTCTTCTTGGAATAATAATTAAAATGCCCGTAACTTAAAGCATTACTTTAAGTTTTAAATTATAGGATTATCTTGGCTAAACTCTATTATTCAATCAGCGAAGTTGCTGACATGCTCGAGTTAAAACAATATGTATTACGATACTGGGAAACTGAATTTCCAAATATAAAACCAGATAAAAATCGTGCTGGTAATCGAGTATATAAAGAAAAAGATATAGAAAATTTTAAATTAGTGCAGAAACTACTGCATGAAAAAAAGTTTACTATTAAAGGTGCAAGACAATATTTAAAAGATTTAAAAAAATCTTCCACACAACAAAAACCTACAAAAACTACTAATAATAAATCAAACCTTTCAGATTTAAATACATTAAAAAAGGTTAAACTTGGATTAACTGACTTATTAACTACAATTCAAAAATATAAATAATAATTTTCGGGGCGTGGCGTAGTCCGGTAGCGCACCTGGCTGGGGGTCAGGGGGTCGATGGTTCAAATCCATTCGCTCCGACAATCAAAAAAATTCTTAACTGTTTTTCGTTCTTTATTATAAGGGTTATTTTGATTTATATTAAATATATTGAATTATATAATAAATTAAGGAATACCAATGAAAAAGATATTAATCCTCCTTCTCCTGAGTACAATATATAGCCAAGACGCA